>CAYUTY010000013.1:71732-88711 GCA_964447795.1 uncultured Anaerolineaceae bacterium | reverse complement strand
ATGAGACTGGTTATTCCTCGCTCATTGTGGATGCTGTGACTGGCGAAACGCTGCTAACGCTGGAAAATACGCAAATCAAATCATGGAGTCCAGACGGAGCGCTGCTGTTTGGTTCACAGCAGCTCGCTGAATGGCGTGCAGAATGGTTGGTTTTTGATGTGAACAGCGGTGAACGATTTCCGCTTGCTGATTATTATGTTGAAGGGGTGTGGAGCGCTGACGGCCAGAAATTTGCGGTGGTTGGGCAGGGCGTTGTCTCGATCTGGGAACGTTTTTAAACAGGCGAGACTCTTCCCTGTTACGAACATTCGTGCTATCATACTACTCAGAAGCTCAGTAGCCGCTGCCCCGCCCTTGCACTATAATCAAACGCAGATGGGCGAGTCCGCCCTGCTTCGACGAGAGGAGCCATGCATTGACGACAGTCCGGCAGGTCGGCATACTGGCACATCCGCTGCGCCCGCAGACAGCTCCCATAGCGGAGCAAATCGCGGCTTACCTGCGCGGGCGCGGTGTGGAAACATGGCTCCATACCCGCTGGGAAGAAAGCGATGTGCAGGCGCAGGTGCAGACAGCGGATATGGTGATCGCCATCGGCGGTGACGGCGCGATGCTGCGGGCGGCGCGGGCGTGCGCTCCCTACAAAGTGCCCGTGCTGGGCGTCAATATGGGACAGCTTGGTTTTTTGACGGAAATCAGCGGCCCGACGACCTGGGAAGGCCCGCTGGAACTGATGCTAAGCGGCGCGTACTGGGTCGAAGAACGGATGATGATTCAGGCGGCGCTGCTGCGCGGCGAGGAAGTTATCAGCGGCGGCGATGCGCTCAATGATGTGGTCATCAGCCGGGGACTGGCTTCACGCACCATCTGGCTGGAGACGTACATTGACCGCGATTGGGCGACGACTTACAACGCCGACGCGCTGATCGTCGCCACGGCTACCGGTTCGACGGCTTACGCGCTGGCCTGCGGTGGGCCGATATTGCCGCCAGAACTGCGGAACATACTGATTGTGCCAGTCGCGCCACACCTGAGCATGGATCGCCCGATTGTGCTGTCACAGGGGGCGATAGTGGAAGTGGTGGCCGCGCCCGATAACACCACTGAAATTGTGCTGACGGTGGATGGGACGTTGAAAGGGACGGTTTTGCCCGGTGATCGGGTACGCATTCAGGCCAGCGAACACATCAGCCGTTTTGTGCGGCTGCGGGAACGGCATTATTTTTACCGTTCGCTGCTGGACAGGCTGGAACCGCGCCTGCTGGTACGTTCCCAGCCGAAGCGGAAGCAGATATAGATTTTCAGATAGCCGTTATCAGCGATTTTTAACATTTGTCTTTTACCCTTTAACTGACAATGATGTGGAACTGATAACGACAAGGATTGAGACAATGGCCGAACAGGCATCACCCGTGATTGACGAGCGCACCTTCTGCGAGGTTCACCCTGACCGGGAAACGAGCCTGCGCTGTAACAAGTGCAACCGCCTGATGTGCGCGGACTGCGCGGTGCAGACGCCGGTGGGCTACCGCTGCAAGCAGTGTGTACGCCAGCATGATGACAAATTTTTCACGGCGACACCCAACGATGTGCTGGTTGTGTTCGCCGTTTGTGCCGGTTTAGCCGGTGTGGTCGGCGCGATTGCCTCAGGAATCGGCGTGCCGCTGCTGTTCTCGCTGATTCTTGGCTTCCCGATTGGCGGGGCGATTGGCACAGCAGCCCTGCGGGCGACGAAACGACGGCGGGCGCGGCGTTCCGCAGAAATTGGCGCGGCGGGCGTGGTTGTTGGCGGACTGGCTGGCGCGATGGTGCAGGCTGCGCTGCAATATAATTCGTTGATAGACGAGATTGTACGGCGTTCCGGGGCGCGGGCTGACCAGCTCCCGCCGCTGTCACTCGATTATCTGTTCAATGCCGCTTTGGGTAACATTGGCCTGCTGCTGCTGCTGGGTATGATGGCGGCGGCGGTTTATGGTCGTTACCGGATGCGGGTATAGGTATATGTTTATGCAGGGGTCTGAGATTTCATATCCCTGCCAAATCGGATCAATTACTAAGGCTGAGAGCGAGAGGCGAACTGCTCATCATGCTCGAAGAACTGCGAATTCAAAACTTTGCCATCATTGACCGGCTGGAACTCTCGTTCGCGCCCGGTTTTAACGTTATCACCGGCGAAACGGGGGCGGGCAAGTCGATCATCATCGACGCGGTAGACCTGCTGCTGGGCGGCAAATCTGACTCGTCATTTGTGCGCGCTGGCGCGGAGAAGGCGACGGTGGAAGGCAGCTTTGCCCTGACGAAAAATGTGCGGGCGCTGGTGCGTCCACTGCTGGAGCGGGAAGACATCGAAGGGGTGGAGGATGTCTTTCTGACACTCTCACGCGAAGTGCGAAGCAATGGCCGCTCCACAGCACGCATCAACGGCACGACGGTGACGCAGGATATTCTGCGCGAGATTGGCGGTTTGCTGGTTGATGTGCATGGGCAGAGCGAACATTTATCGCTGCTGAACCCGCGTTCGCACCTCGATCTGCTGGATCGGTATTCCGAACTGACCGAGATGCGAATGGCACTGGCCTCACTGGTAGAGCGTGTCAACCTTGCCCGGCGCGAAATCAAGCGATTGATGGAGGACGAGGCGGCCCTGAAACGCCGCGCTGAACAGCTTAAAAGCGACGTGGAAGAAATTGACGCGGCTGAAGTTCAGCCCGGCGAAGATGAAGACCTCAAGGCCGAGCGGACACGCATGTCCAACAGTGAACAGCTTGCGACCCTGACAGCGGAAGCCTATGCGCTGCTGCACGGTGATGACACTGCACCCGATCAGGTGTCAGCGGTTGACCAACTGGGACAAATCGCCGTCCTGTTGAGCAAGCTGGCGCACATTGACCCGGATATGAAAGCAGATTATGACCTGGCCGAAAGCCTGAGCGCTCAGGTGGATGATCTGTCACTGTCGCTGCGACGTTATGGCGACAAAGTGGAGTTCAACCCGGAGCGCATGGACGAGGTGGAAGAACGGCTCGAACTGCTCAACCGACTCAAAAAGCGCTACGGCGCGACCCTGGAAGCAGTGCTGGATTACGCCGAAAAAGCCCGCATCGAACTGGACAGCCTGGAAAACAGCGAAGAACGGCTGGTCGAACTGCGGGCCGATGAAGAAAAACTGCTGCGGCATATCGGTGAAATTGCCAGCCGTATCAGCCGGGTGCGCTCGATGATCGGGCAGAAGATGGGCGAACGCATCGTTGCGGAACTGGCTGACCTGAAAATGGAGCGCGCTCAGTTTGAAGTCAACATCACGCAGGAGGATGACCCAGAGGGTTGTTACGTCGGTGAAAGGCGAGTGGCTTTTGATCATACCGGTATTGACCGGGTGGAATTCATGATGAGCGCCAACCCCGGCGAACCGCTGCGCCCGATGGCGAAGGTGGCTTCCGGCGGTGAGACGGCGCGCATTATGCTGGCGCTGAAGCGGGTGCTGGCGCAGGCAGACCAGACGCCGACGCTGATTTTCGACGAAATTGACACCGGCATTGGCGGGCGGGTTGGTTCTGTCGTGGGCGAAAAATTATGGTCATTGGCGAGCAATCATCAGGTGATGGTGGTGACGCATCTGGCACAGTTAGCCGGGTATGGCGACAAGCACTATCATGTCAAAAAGACGGTCAAGGGCGAACGCACCTCAACGCAGGTGGTGGAACTGGATGACGATATGCAGCGCGTCAACGAACTGGCGGAGATGCTGGGCGCGGCGGGAGAGAGCGGTAAAAACAGCGCCCGCGACATTCTGGCACAGGCTGGTGATTACAAACTGGCCGCCCGTCCCGGCGCTGAACCCCGGCCCAAACAGGGAAAACTGCTATGAAGATGAACCTAACTATCTGCCATCCCCTTTCTACGACAGACTTTATCGGCGAATAAGTGTCTCATTCAGGACATGCAATGACTATAACGCTTTCCCCTCATGATTTTGACACGATGATTGACCGCCGCAACACCGGCAGCATCAAATGGGATTTGTACGGTGAGGGCGTGCTGCCGCTGTGGGTGGCCGATATGGATTTCGCCTCGCCGGAGCCAATTGTGCAGGCGCTGCGGGCGCGGGTGGATCATGGGCTGTTCGGTTATGCCTTTGACGACGCCGACCTGCGCGGAATCGTGGTCGAGCGCATGAGCCAGCGTTATAGCTGGGACATCAACCCGAAGGATATCGCTTTTCTGCCGAACCTGGTCAGCGCACTGAATGTCGCGGCCCGCGCCTATGCCGAACCGGGCGAGGGTGTGCTGATGCAGACCCCGGCCTATCCACCCTTTCTGAGTGCGCCAAAAAATGGCGGGCGTGAGGTGGTCACGGCTGATCTGGCGCTCACATACGACGGCGCGATCATGCGCTATGATATTGATTTCGATGCGCTGGAAGCCGCTATTACGCCGCAAACCCGGCTCTTTCTGTTCTGCAATCCGCATAACCCGGTAGGCCGGGCATGGAAGCGGGCAGAGTTGGAACGGCTGGCCTACATCTGCCTGCGCCACGACCTCATCATCTGTGCTGACGAAATTCATTCTGATTTGCTGCTGGATAAGGTGCAGCATATCCCTATCGCATCCCTGTCGCCGGAAGTTGCGGCGCGGACGATTACACTGATTTCGCCGAGCAAGACCTTTAACATGCCAACGCTGGGGGTTGCTTTCGCCATCGCCCAGAATGAGGATGTTCTCAACCGTTTTAAACAGGCGGCAGAAGGCATTGTCCCTCACCCCGGCGCACTCGGCATTACGGCGGCGAAAGCGGCTTACAGTAACTGCCAGTCATGGGTAGATATGCTGCTGCCTTACCTGCGCGATAACCGCGATTTCGTGGTGAATTATGTGCAGCGACGTTTTCCGAAAGTGAAAATCACCCGGCCAGAGGCAACCTATCTGGTGTGGATGGACTGGCGTGAGGCTGGCCTGCCGGATGCGCCCTTTAAATTCTTCCTGGAAAATGCGAAAGTGGCGTTTGCTGATGGCGTGCAATTTGGCCCGGCAGGAGAAGGTTTTGTTCGCATGAATGTCGCCAGCCCACGCTCGATGCTGCAAGAAGCATTGGAACGGATGCGGGCAGCAGTCGAGCGGTTATAACCGATGAAACGCATTATCTTTCTTCTATGCAGCCTGCTCATCACAAGTATTTCAGCCACCGCGCAAACGGCCACACCGACGCCCCTGGAATTTTTCATCCCGGAAGTGCTGAATGTGTACCCTCATGATAGCGAGTCGTTTACACAGGGCTTGCTGGTGCATGAAGGTGTCCTCTACGAAAGCGCGGGACAGGAGGGCGAATCTGACCTGCGCGAAGTTGATATCGAAAGCGGTGAGGTGCTGCGACAGGTGGATGTACCTGCGCCATATTTCGCAGAAGGCCTGGCGCTGGTCGATGATCTGCTCATTCAACTGACCTGGCAGCAGGGTGAGGCCTTTGTCTACGACCTGGAAACCTTTGAGCAGCAGGCGGTTTTCACTTATGAAGGTGAAGGCTGGGGATTATGCTATGATGGCGACTACGTGTACCGCAGCGACGGTACCGAGACGATCACCCTGCATGACCCGGCGACATTTGAGGTTGTTGATACGCTCCTGGTGACGGTGGACGGCAGGCCCATCAGCGATTTTATGACGCCGGAACAACTCCCTGTCAGCCGTCTGAATGAACTGGAATGTGTGGATGGCGATATTTATGCGAACATCTGGTATTCCAATTTCATCCTGCGTTTTGACACAGCGAGCGGTGAAGTTACGGCTCTGATTGATGCGAGTGAGCTGCTGCTGCCAGAAGAGCGGGCAGAACTGCCATCAGGCGCGGTACTGAATGGCATCGCTTATCATGCAGAAAATGACACTTTCCTGCTGACGGGCAAATACTGGCCTAAATTATTTGAAGTGCGGCTCATACCAGCTTCATGAACACACATTAAGATTGACTTAACGATAGGCCGGTGTTAGATTCAAATATAGGGGAGTCTAGTATCGGTTGCAGCGGCCCCGTTATTGGCTGGCTGCCCGGCGGCAGATGCGCCTGCGTCTGGCCGTGCTTTTTCGTATTATAAATCAATGGATTCACCCGGTTTCGCCTGTCAGCGCTGCTCCCCGGCTGACTGCTGCTCGTGCCTGATTATTGCGAGTTGGCCTACCGCCTGAGTCCGGGAGTTTCAACCTTATGACCCCTGATTTTATCTCCCGTTTGCTGGGTACGATTGTATTTGCCTTGATTGGCGCACGCCTCGGCGTGGATTCTGCCGCGTCAGTCGGTTTGCCGCCGGAACAATCGGCTGGTATTTTCACCCTGGTTGGCGTCCTGGTCGGGTTGATTCTGACGCCCTGGCTGACGGTGCGCCCACTGCGGGCAGTACGTCATGCGATCACCGAAATGCCGGTAGACAGCCTGCTCACCGCCCTGACCGGGATGGTGGTGGGAATGGTAGTTGCACTGCTGATTGCCTATCCACTGTCGCTGCTGCAAGGGCTGGCAGGCGATGTGCTTCCCTCGATTGTCACCCTGCTGAGCGGCTACCTCGGTTTGACAATTTTCAACATCCGCTCACGCGAAATTCTTACCTTCCTCAGTGAGCGCACGGGGGATAAGCGGCTGTTTTTTGGCGCGGAACGCCAAATTCTGGTCGATACCAGCGTGCTGATTGATGGACGCATCGTGGACATCGCCAAAACCGGCTTTCTCGGCGGGACACTGGTTGTGCCGCGTTTTGTCATCTCCGAGCTGCATCATGTCGCTGATTCGTCTGACACTTTGCGGCGCAACCGGGGGCGGCACGGTTTGACCAAGCTGAATGAACTTCAACGTGAAGCGGTTATCCCCTTCAAAATTATTGAAGATGATGTGCCAAATATCGCTGAGGTGGACGATAAGCTGGTGGCACTGGCGCTGCAGATGGGCGCACCGATCATCACCAATGATTATCCACTCAACCGCATCGCCGAGGCGCAGGGTGTACCGGTTTTAAATGTCAACTCGCTCTCGAACGCTGTGCGGACGATTTACCTGCCGGGCGATACTTTTCCCATTCGGATCATTCAGGAAGGGCGCGAGTCCGACCAGGGTGTTGGCTACCTGGAAGATGGCACGATGGTGGTGGTGGAAGGCGGCAAGCCCTACATGGACAGAACCATCAATGTCAGTGTGACGCGCTTCATTAACCGCGATACCGGGCGGATGTTTTTCGCTCAGCCAGCGAAAGGGTAAGCGCGTAAGAGTTATATATGAATTCGTTGACGCGCTCCCTCAGAAATCATACAATGTAAGGTGAGGTTAATATTCGTGTTAACCTCAACCCCACTGAATTCCGAGGTTTAACGGCACAATATGGCGAAAGATTATTACAAAACGCTCGGCGTGAAAAAAGACGCGACCGAGAAAGAGATCAAACAGGCTTTTCGGAAGCTTGCGAAGAAGTATCATCCCGATGCGAATCAGGATGATCCCAACGCTGAGACGAAATTCAAAGAGATCAACGAGGCGTATGAAGTCCTGGGGGACAGCGAAAAGCGGGCGACCTATGATCGCTTTGGCACGGTTAACCCCGGACAGGGTTTTCCCGGCGGTGCGCCCCCCGGTGGCTACAGCTACTATACGAATGTGGACAGCGATACCGCGCCCTTCAACGATATTCTGGAAGGGCTGTTCGGCAGCTTTGGGCGTGGCGGGCGGCGAGCAGAAGGCCGCACGACCAGCAATTTTGGCGGTTTCGGCAGCATCGCCAGCGATGGGCAGGATATAGAGCAGCCTGTGAAAATCAGCCTGCGCGAGGCCTATTCTGGCGCCTCGCGTATCATCACCAAAGGCGGGCAGGAAAAGCGCATCAATATCCCCGCCGGGGCGGATACTGGCACCAAAGTGCGCCTGACAGGCGAAGGCGGCCCGGCAAGCGGAGGCGGCAAACCCGGCGACCTGTATCTGGTGATCGAGGTTGAAGCAGACCCACAGTTCAAGCGCGAGGGTAATGATCTTCAGGTGGAAGTGAAAGTTGATCTGTTCACGGCGCTGCTCGGCGGCGAGGTCGAGGTGCCGACGCTTGACCGTGCGCTGAAGCTGCGAATTCCGGCGGGGACTCAATCTGGGCGGCGATTTCGTCTGAGCGGGAAGGGAATGCCTAACCGCCGCAAAAAGGGTGAGTTTGGCGACCTGTACGCGCGTATCCTCATCACTGTCCCCGAAAAGCTGAGCGATGAGCAAAAAGCGCTGGTCGAGCAGTTGCGCGATTCGCTTCAGTGATAAAAGGGCGCAGTACCGCGCCCTTTAGAACCTATTCGTCCCCAGGCAGAGTTATTGGCAAGCCTACAGCAATAAGCGGCTTGAGCATCGCCCCGCCAACGGCTACACTAGCGCGGCCTGAATCGTCATTGAAACGAGCCGTACTGTGTCCCGATTCAAAATCCATCATCAGTCTTTAATTGGCAGCGCGTTTTTCCCTGTGATCGTCATCGTCGGGGTGGTGCTGGCCTGCTTCCACAGGCTGGCTTTCAGCGGCATGATTATGGCGCGGGGGGATATGTATGCCTATTTTTACCCGTACTGGACACTGCGGCATGATGCTTTAATGGCGGGCAGAATCCCGCTGTGGACGCCCGATATTTTTATGGGTGTACCGGTTCTGGCAAACAGTCAGGTGGGGCTATTTTACCCGCTGAACTGGCCGCTAACCCCGCTGGATGCGCCGACTGCTATCACCATCAGCCTGCTGCTGCATGTGATATGGACATTGGTGGGGATGTATACGCTGGCGCGATCTGGCTGCGGTCTGAGCCGGGCGGCGGCGCTGACAGCGGCGGTGATCTTCGGGTTGGGCGGTTATGTTGGGGCGAAGGTCGAAAATATCAACCAGCTACAGGCTCTGGCATGGATGCCCTGGCTGTTTCTCATTTACAATCGTTTACTTCAGAGGTGGGCGGAAGGCTCACTTCAGCGAGCGGAGGCACGGTTTCGCCCCTACCAAGCCGTGATAAGAGGTGTTCTGCTGCTGGGGATGGTACTGGCGCTGCAACTGCTGGCCGGGCATCCGCAAACGGTTTTTATTACGGCGCTTGGGCTAGGCGTGTACAGCATTGTTTCATCTACCTCCTATCCACTCAACGCCCTTTCCCCGGACACAGAGCAAGCGGGAGAGGCACAGCCCACACCGGGAAATCTAACGCTGAGGGCTACCCCTTTACGCTTAGAGGCCAGGGCGCGAGTCGTGAATATTATCGTGGCGCTTGGCGTGCTGGCCGTCGCAGGTGTCATTGCCGGGGTGCTGGCACTGCCGCAGCTTTTGCCAATGCTGGAATTGTCAGGCATGTCCAACCGCAGCGGCGGCTTCAACCCGCAGCAGGCGATGGCTTTTTCGTTCAGTCCGGCATTGATCGGGCGCGGCTTGCTGCCGAGCTACGAAGGGCTGGTGTTCGGGGAATACCTGGCTTATCCCGGCGTGATTGGTTTAGGACTGGCGGTGATTGGTCTGTTCGCGCCTATTCCGCGCCGTCGTGTCTGGATTATCATGACGATCATCGGTTTTGTGCTGGCGCTCGGCGTTTATAACCCGCTGTACTGGACGCTGGCTGGTTTGCCCGGCTTCAGCTTTTTTCGCGTCCCGGCGCGGTGGCTGGCGTTGTTCGCTTTTGGCGCGGCGCTGCTGGCTGGATACGGGCTGGACTCTTTGATGGTCAAACGCTCCGGCGGGCGAAGTCTGGTTGTTGCGCTGGTTATCATCGGCGGGCTGGCAGGCGCGAGTTTTCTGGCGGAGCAGCAGGCTGTGGATGTGATTGGCCCGGCGGCTCCGACTCTGATCACGCTGGTCGGGTGGGGCGTGGGATTGGTTGTGCTGGTTGGGGGAGGATGGATTGCGATGCGGGGACGAACCGGGGCGCAAAGTATCGTGCTGCTGCTGTGCGCTGCCGTCATGATTGAGTTATTTCTGGCGTCAAGAGTGCTGGCTTATAACGAGGTGACACCGCCGGACACTTACAATGCGCCGCGTTTCACCATCAGCCAGCTACAGGCCTATGGCGCAGATCAGGTTCCGCCGGGGCGAGCATTGAGTATCACCCAGCTTTTGTTCGATCCCGGCGATATCGCCGCTTTGACGGCACGCTATCAGGCGGCGGGCATGTCTGATCTGGCGATTCGGCTGGCGCTGGTGGCGACTAAACAGCGGGAAGTGGTGGCGGCCAATCTGCCGCTGACATGGGGCATCCCCAGTATTGATGGCTTTGATGGCGGCCTGCTGCCCACTGGTTACTACACCGCTATCACCTCGCAGATGCTGCCACCTGGTGAACTCCGCACGATTGATGGAAGGCTGCGCGAGATCATGGCACGGGAGTCATGCAGGGGTGCCTGTATTCCCGATAGACGCTGGCTGAATCTGACCAACACACGCTATCTTATCACCGACAAGGTGTTTGACCTGTGGCACGAGGATGTGGCGTATGATACCCAATTTGAAATCCTGCTGAGGGCGGACGAAAGCGCGGATGTAGATGCATATCCAGCATTCGAGGCAACCGCCATTGATGTACTGTATAAGGTCGATTGTCCTGAAACAACCTGCCCTGTACCGGCCCGGATGGTGATTAACAGCGAGAGCTTCAGCGCTCAAGCAACTGTCATTGAAATCGATGTTTTCAGACGGGCGCGGTTTGTACTGCCTGAAGCCATTGAATTAAGCGATATTCGGCTGGAGGCAAGTGCGCCAGTCAGCATCCATGCGATGACGCTGGTTGATGCCCGCACTGGCGATTTTCAGCAGGTGACATTGGGAGAGTGGCGGCGGGTGCTGTCGAGCGACATCAAGCTCTACGAAAATCAGGCTGTGCTGCCACGCGCATTCGTCGTGCATGAGGCGCTGACCGTAGCGGATACGTGGCAGGGCAGTGAGGACACGCTCAGTGTGATGCGCGTGGCAGATTTTGACCCGATACAGATGGTTATGCTGGCAAGTGATAATTCCAGCTTTGATTCCCTCTCCACAGATGGAGTGGAGGCGGCGCAGGTGGAGATTATCCGCTATGAGCCGGAGGTTGTGGAAGTGGAAGTATCGTCCGAAGCCGCTGGCTGGCTGGTGCTGACTGACGCCTGGTATCCCGGATGGGAAGCCAGCGTGAATGGCGAGCCAACACCGATTTTACGCGCAGATGTCATGTTCCGCGCCGTGCCTGTTCCGGCGGGAGAGAGCAAAGTGGCTTTCGCCTATCGTCCGGCGTGGTGGCCGGGGCTGTTGGGAGTCGGGCTGGCGGCGTGGCTGCTGGGGGGGGCAGCGCTGCTCAGTCTTCGCTTTCGATTCGGGCAATCGCGTCCGCCGGGGTGATACCGGCATAAATGATCGACATAAAGCCAGGCAGATAACGATCCATATTTTCGACGTTCTGATAAACAACCTGCCGCACGAGCGGAAACGACAATTCTGCGCCTTCTATATCAATGCTGGTCTTGTAGCGCACTTCGCCGTCATCATAGTTCAACTCGTAATTGCCGATAATCATGCCATAGTTGGCGCGAGTGATGAACTCCGCCACCAGATCACGCTTTGGCAGCGGGATATTGGCAGGCAGCACCGAGTAGAAGACAAACTGCTGCGCTTCCTCACGGGCGTGAGCATAACACATCCACTTGCCATTTTCGCCGGAGAAGCCTGTGCGGATGGCCTGCACATCATTTACGCGGTCGAAAGGCCAGTCATCGGCCTCAAAAAAGGCCACCAGCGTATTGAAGATGGTCATGATGACTCTACTTTCTCAGACGGTAGAGGTCGCGGAATCGTCGGCATGTTTGGCCTCGTCCTCGCCCTCTTCGGCGAAGCGGGGCAGGGTTCCGGTGATACCGCCATTGTCGTCAAATTCCGGCAGGGTGGGTGGTTCCAGTGGTTCATGCTGGATTGCGGGTTCGACATCGACGCGCGGCATCGCCCCGGTTTCAGACGCAGCGCGACGGGGGGTTCCTGGGTTGACCATGCTGATTCCCTCCAAACCAAACCTTGTGCTTACGTCATTGTAACCCGAAACAGACGATTTCTGGAAGCAGAGAATCAGCCAGGATTGATGAGCTGGAAAGCCTGCACGCCGAAATAGACCGCGCCGACGAGGGCCGCTAATCCTCCACCCAGCCAGAGCAAGCCGCTGAAGAAAAAGCGACCACCCTCGCTGGCAGAGCGGCGGCTCTCAATATTCTGTTGAACATCGGCTGCTGAGCCAGTTTGAATCAGCAGCCAGCCATAGCGAAGGAAAGGGATGCCTTTACGCAGCGCTTGAAAGGCAATTGTCAGCGCACCGATGGCGAAACCGGCATTGAGTGTGGCAAGGAGCATCAGTTTTCTCGATTTCGAAACTCGACGATCACTTCGATTAGCCCGACGATACGTTCGTTGAAGTCTTTTAAATCTTCAGCCGGAATCCAGTATTCCCGATGAGTATAATTGCCAACCGTTTTGACAGGATAGGATTGCAGAAAATTCTCCTCAATTTGAAAACGGGTAACATAGCCAGCAAATTCAGAGGCAGCATCTTTTGTATTCCAGTCTCGCGCGATTTGAACAGCATACTCCTCGCTGAGGACAGGATAAAAGATCGGTTGATGAGGAAGACGCGGCGGGAACGCTTTGAAGCCACTCTCTCGAATGAGATCAAGTTCTTTTTGGCCGACCGGGCGATACAGTGTCACTAATCTATGCGCCATCAATTTTCTCAGGGAATCAATTGATCGACAGGAATGGTTGTCCCGTTCAGGACGGTTGAGATGAACGAGTGGCCTTTGACGAACCAATCGAGGCGTCTGAATTCCTCAACACTCAAGCGTGTGCGTTCCATTTCGGCCATCTTTTGCCTCCCCAGGTTAGGGATAGACGTAAGGGTGTTCCGGCTGGGTGATGATTTCGATGTTATCGGCCATCAGCACCGGGACAGTATCTTCCCGGAATTCGCCCACCTGAAATGTGCCATGCACGCGCACCCAGGTATCCTGCGGGAAATTGTTTGCGTCGGCGTAAAAGACAGGGAGGCCAATGGCGCTGGAGTCGGCCACACAGCAGCTAATGGTAAAACGTGCCACCATAAAGTGCTGGCTGTCGAAGCTGGCTTCGCGGTAGACGAAACCGATGACCTGGGCCTCTTTACCGTTGAAACTGGCGATGTCCTCGCTGCGATTAAAAGCTCGCAGCCAGTCCAGCACATTCCACTTGAGCGGGTCGGTGGTGAAGGTGGTGGTGCTGGAAACTGCCGCTGCATTCAGGCTGATGTTACCCCCAATCGCTGCCGCGCCCAACGGACGTGAGGGAATCAGCGTCCCCAGTACCAGCGGTACGGCAACTATCGCCAGCACACCCCATGAGAGGGTTCCCTCGTGATGGCCGCCGTTACTGTCGTTACGCTTTTTCAGCAGATTGAAGGCACTGGACGCGCCCAGCAGGAAGAACAGCGCGACCGCCACATACGACAGCCAGGCAAAGCGCTCATTGATATAATTCGCCAGATTACCGCTGGCGATGACATAGACAAAGTAAAAACCGAGGCCGAACAACAGCCCGGTCTTCAGCCAGCCGCGCAGGTCGCCGCGCATCTTCGCCGGGGTCATATCGTTGAGTTGGTCAGTGAGCTGCATTGCTTTTCACCTCTATCATGATCGTTCTGTCTGGCAGGGGATGATATGATTTTTTATCCCTTTAGGACTTACGCAGTTGAAGGTGTGCTTTCGTAGGGGAGGGTTTGAAACCCTCCCCTACACAGATGGCAACTGCCTAACTTCTATCCTTATTAGTCATCATGACTTTAAAACGCCACATTCAGATTGAGCCATATCCCTGCCAGCATAGTCATCAACAGCGGCAGCAGAATCAGATACAGTACCGTCCGCCGTTTGAACACGCCGAGGAACATCAGTGTGCTTTTAATATCCACCATCGGGCCAAAAGTGAGGAAGGTCAAAATCGAACCGGTAGTAAAAGTACCGACAAAGGCCAGCGCCAGAAACGCATCCACTGTCGAGCATACACTGAGCAGGAAAGCCAGCGCCTGCATCACCAGCACCGAGATAACTGGCCCGCGCCCCAGCGCCAGAAGCACTTCCTGTGATACCAGTGTTTGCATGGCCGCCGCCAGCGCTGTGCCGATAATCAGGTAGCGCCCCATCTCGAAGAACTCACGTTCAGCGCTCCGCAGCGCGTCCATCATGCCGATGGCGAGCGGTTTACGCGCGGTGGTTTTATGGACAACCACCGGGCCGGAACCGCCGCGCACGGGCAGCAGCGAACGCGGTTGCAAGACATCCTGCGGGCGAGCGCCGAGCGCGAATACCAGCCCCGCGCCGATGGCTACCGCAATGGTCAGGGCGAACCGTCCGATCAGGATGGGGCCGAAGCCAAAAGCTACATAGGTGCTGACCAGCACTACGGGATTGATGACGGGCGCGGCCAGCAAAAATGTCACACCCACCCACATCGGAAGCCCTTTGTTGAAGAGCCGCCGCACCACCGGCACAACGCCGCACTCACATACCGGAAAAACGAATCCCATGAACGCGCCCATAATCGTTGCTGCGATAGGATTACGTGGCACAAATCGCGCGATGTCATCCGCCGTCAGGAAAGAGTCGATTATCCCGGAGACCAGGGTGCCGAGCAGCAGGAACGGCACAGCTTCGATGAAAATGCCGAGGAAACGGGTGCTGAAAATACTGATGATGGTAGCGGCATCCTGCCCGGTGCCAATGATTGCTGCCAGCAACAGAATGAACAGTGCCAGGCCGACAATACCCCAGATTAGTCGCCATAAACCGGCGCGTGCCTGTTTCTCGATTATTTCCACAAATAGACTCTCGTTAAACTATTTCCTTCAGCCATTTTACATGCTGACTGCGCTCTATGCACAGATATATGCGGCAAACTTTAATCTCCAGCATAAAGTAACACTGGGAGTTCGCTGGGCGAATAGACTTTATGGTGGGCTGCTTCGTAGGGCAGACATAGGCTTTCCGTAGTCAACTTCCCACCAGAATTGAGCCGGATGCTAATGGAATGTGTATAATAACATGCCGTATTACGGGGCAGTGCTAAATGAACGGCGGAGTCGATCTGCTTAATTGAAAGGAGCATGAGTTGAAATTCCGCAGTCTCGCATTACCTATTATTGTGATTTTACTGTTGTTAGTCGGCGTTATCTCCCCGCTGTTGGGACAGGGAGAAACGATCATTACTATCGCGGCGCAGGGCTGGATGAGCGATGTCTTCAACGACCAGCTTTTTGACGGATTCGAAGCCGACCACCCTGGCGTCAAGATTGTCCTCGCGCCGGTTAGTGACGAGGTGATGTATTACGGATCGGGCGCGTGGGAGCTGGACGAGCATCTGGACAGCTCGGCGGCCTTCGCCAGCAGCGCTGATGTGCTGATGATGTCATCCTATCAACTATCCGTTGAATCAACCCGCGCCGGGCATTTTCTTGATCTTGCCCCGCTCATCAACAGCGATCCGAATTTTAATACAGATGACTTCTTCCCTGCGGCCTGGCAGGCTGTCCAGTGGGACGGAGGTATCTGGGCAATTCCTGTGTCTGCATCGGTGCAAATGGTGGTCTATAACCAGGTCGCTTTTGACGAGGCCGGGCTGTCCTATCCGAATGATCGCTGGACGATGCAGGATTATGTCGATGCAGCGCTGGCATTGACAACCTATGATGAAGATGGTGAGGTCGAAGTGCCGGGCATGAATGCCTGGGGTACTCTGCTGATTCGGGCGCTTTTGGGCGAAGGTTTTTATGATCCCACTACGCTGCCCAATGAACCCAGGTTCGATCATCCTGAACTGCCAGCACTGCTCGAAAAATGGCAGGAATTGCAGGAAGCGATGATGACTTCCGGTGATTACGATTATAACGCCGTGCCGCTGACCATCAACAGCCCCTGGCAGCTCACCAATCCGCCCAGCGGTGACGAGACGCAAAAATGGGCCGGGGCGCTGCTGCCGGGTGGAACTGCCGGGATCGATGTCCAGGGTTTCGCCGTCAGCGCTGGCACGCTGCAACCAGAACTGGCCTATGAATTGGTTAATTACCTCAGCCAGCAGCCCATCATTGCCAATCGTTTCTTCGGCGATTCACCCGCACGAAAAAGCATGGTCGGTGTGGAAGCAGATGATGACTTTTTCTTCCGCTCTCCTATACCGGAGGAGGTACAGGCACTTATCGCACAGGGACTCGCCAACGGTATACCCAGTTCTGAACTGCGCTTCAGCGATTACATCAATGCGGCGCTGGGGACAATGGAAGCAGATGGGCTGGATATAGCGGGTGTTTTAGAGAAAGCGCAGGAAACTGCTGCTGCTAATATGCAGGCCGCATCAGAAAGCCGGGGCAGCACTATCCTCGCGGTCATGACACCTGTGCCGACTCCTGCCGTTGCGGCTGACCAGATTGTGCTGCAATTCGGCCTTACGCTGTATTCATCCGACATTCCTAACCGGGGTGAATGGGATCAGCTCATTAAGGAATTCACAGCGGCCTATCCTGCGGTTGGGAATATTGATCTGAAAACGCAGTTTTTCCGCCCTGAGGATATGGAAAAAATTGACTGCTACTATCAGCCCTATAATATGGTGCCGGATGCTGATCTGACGACACTCGTCAGCCTCGATCCCTACATGGATGCTGATCCAGCTTTTGACCGGCGTGATTTCCTGGGCAACACGCTTTCA
Source organism: uncultured Anaerolineaceae bacterium (assembly GCA_964447795.1). GTDB lineage: Bacteria > Chloroflexota > Anaerolineae > Aggregatilineales > Phototrophicaceae > CFX2. The sequence goes on along the minus strand of CAYUTY010000013.1, from coordinate 72,002 downwards.
CTGGTGCAGCGCGACGGGCGTACCTGGGCATACCCAATCGACATTTTGCCGTCGGTACTGTGGTATAACAGCGAGACGTTCAGCAGCGCCAACCTGGCTTCCCCGGAAGATGGCTGGACAGTCGATGAATTCCGCGATGCGCTGATGCAGTTGCAGGCCGCAGCGGAAGACCCGGATGAACCCGTGTTCATACCGGAATCCTTCAGTAACACCTATCTGCTGCTGCTGGCGGCGGCTCTCGCCGTGCCGCTCGGCACCCACACGCTGACC
>CAYUTY010000013.1:0-71722 GCA_964447795.1 uncultured Anaerolineaceae bacterium | reverse complement strand
CGTGCTGCTGCTGGCGGCGGCTTATGGCGGCGTCCCCTATGATTACAGCACGACTCCGCCGGGCATCCACTTCACCGAGCCAGCCACTGTTGATGCGCTGCGGCAGGTACTTGACCTGGCGAAAGACGGTTACATTGACTACCAGCAGCTTGTCAGCACCAGTTTCACCAGCGGCGGCGGTTTCGGCCAGCCAATTTATGGGGAGTCCTTCAACCGCTATAACTGGCGGATGCAAAGCCGCGAAAATACCGCCGCTGAGTCTGATACAGCCGACCCATACCGTCTTTCCAATTACCCGCGCGGGGGTCAGACTGTTCCGATGGCCTATGGAATCGGCGCGGCGTACATCAATGCTAAAGCGCAGAGCGCTGAAGCCTGCTACCAGTGGATTGCCCAGCTTGCCAAACGGCCTGATCTGCTCGGTGGTGTCCCGGCACGGCTATCCCAGGTTAATGACTCGTCGCTGCTCAGTGCCTTAGGTGAGGATGTAGTGAATCTATATCAGAATTTTGCCGCTACCATCAACGACCCGAATGCCTTGTTCATCCCGACACAGTACAGCGACTTCAACACCTACGTCGAAACAATGTGGCTGAACAAAACCTTCGACAACTATGTGCTGCAAGATGGCAACCTGGAAACCGATCTGGTTGACGCCGAACGGTTCATCAGCGAATATCGCACCTGTGTCGAACCGATTCCGGACGTCAGCCCAATGGAACTGACGGAACAGACAGCAGCGCGTGCTTATTATCGCCAGTTTGCCGACTGCGCCATCAGTGTTGATCCATCGCTGGAGTCACAGTTTAGCTGGTACTATCAGGAAGAAGAGTAACAGCAATATGCAGGGCGGAGATTATTCCGCCGTGCATTCTGCGATACAAGCCCACTGTCGCTGTGACAGTGGGTCACTACTTCACAGCCTGGACAGCTCCTCAAGCGCCAGCGCTTTTACTGACGGGTCGCTGTCTGCCTCAGCAATCAACGTCAGTTCCGAGCGAATATCGACATCCAATGTCTGGCGATTCGGCTTGCAGATTTCGCAGGTCATCGCGTGGATGGCGTGCCGCCGATTTTTCGGCGTCGGGTCGGTCTGTGCTGCTTCCAGCAGCGGCTCCAGATATGTCTCGTCCGCCACATGATCCATCAGTTGGATGCACCACCAGCGCACCTTGCTGTTCGGGTGTTTTAAGCCGTCGATCAACGCCTGCCTTGCTTCTGCGCTCACCTTGACTCGCCGTAGTTCCGTCGCCGTGATGCCGCCCACCAGCGCCACAATCACCGCGTTGCGCTGCGTCTTGTCTGCCAGTAAATCGACAAGCTGCGACGGCGTTAAGCTGCTGTAGTCCATATCAAACCCCCAATCTATTTGAACCCTCCTGACCCATTGTAACCAAAACCTATCTGAATAACATTATCGGATTCCATCCTGCTTTTATATGGTGGGGGTGTCAAATCTGACTCCCCCTTTCTCCATCGCAATGGGGAAAGGGGGTTGGGGGGATAGGGGTCAAAAACTATCGACTATCGACTACTGACTATCGACTTCTAAATCACCGGCAAAGCCGCCAGCGCCGCCTCGATCTCTGCTTCTGGCAAATCATAATCCTGTAACTTCCCGCTCAAGTACGCCTCATAAGCCGTCATATCGAAGTGACCATGCCCGCACAGGTTGAACAGAATTACCCGTTTTTCCCCGGCGGCTTTGGCGGCCAGCGCTTCCTGAATCGTCGCCGCGATGGCGTGTGTCGGCTCTGGCGCGGGCAGGATGCCCTCGGCGCGGGCGAACTGCACCCCGGCGCGGAACGTATCCGTCTGCTGAATCGCCCGCGCTTCGATCAACCCTTGATCGTACAGTTCGCACACGATGCTCGCCATGCCGTGATAGCGCAGCCCACCCGCGTGCAGCGGCGGCGGCACAAAATCCTTGCCCAACGTGTACATCTTCACCAGCGGCGTCATTCCCACCGTGTCGCCGAAGTCGTAGGCATACACGCCTTTCGTCAGGCTGGGGCAGGCCGCTGGCTCTACTGCGATGATGCGTGTATTCCGCCCGTTCGTCAGGTTCTCGCGCACGAAAGGCAGGCACACCCCAGCGAAATTGCTGCCGCCACCCGTGCAACCGATCACAATGTCGGGGTATTCCCCGGCCAGTTCAAGCTGTTGCAGCGCTTCTTGACCGATCACCGTCTGGTGCATCAGCACATGATTCAGCACCGAACCGAGCGCGTACTTATACTGCCCGCCGCTGGTCGCTGCCGCTTCCACCGCCTCGCTGATGGCGATGCCGAGTGAACCGGTGCTGTCTGGGTTTTTGGCGAGGATTCCGCGCCCCGCTTGCGTCTGGTCGCTGGGGCTGGCGAACACCTTCCCACCGAACGTTTCCATCATCGCCCGCCGGTACGGCTTCTGCTGGTAGCTGACCTTGACCATATAGACGAAGCATTGCAGGCCGAAAAAGTTGCAGGCAATCGAAAGCGCCGTACCCCACTGCCCCGCGCCGGTTTCCGTCGTCAGCCCTTTGACGCCTTCCTGTTTGTTGTAATAAGCCTGGGGCGCGGCGGTGTTCAGCTTGTGGCTGCCGCTGGGGGAGGTGCCTTCATATTTATAGTAAATGTGGGCGGGCGTATCGAGCGCTTTTTCCAACCGCCGCGCCCGGATCAACGGCGTCGGACGCCACAGCTTGTAAATCTCGCGCACGTCGCCCGGTATTTCGACATACCGTTCCTGGCTGACTTCCTGCATGATGAGTTCCATCGGGAACAGCGGCGCGAGGTCTGCCGAGCCGATAGGTTGGTGCGTGCCGGGGTGGAGGACGGGCGGCAACGGGCGCGGCAGATCGGCCTGGATGTTGTACCACGCCTGTGGAATCGCGGACTGGGGGATGTCGAAGCGGGTGGGTGCGTCGCTCATAAAAATCTCCAGTTATCAGTAATCAGTTTTTAGAAAAAGCGGTTTGCGAAGGTGCGAGTGTAGCGCGGCGGGGTTTCGCGGGCAATTTTTGGCGGGGCGTTGGATTTGATTCAGGGGTTATGGGCTATGTGGCCGCCACGAGGCATTAGCTTCAAAGCCTGGTGTAAATGTAAGCTGCCTTTTATTGATACCATCAGCATCTATCACATAAAGCTCTGTCTGGTAATCACCTATCATCTCATTGGGGCTTGCATAAAATAAAAGGTGACTGCCATCAGAACTCCATTCTGATCCTAGTCCGGCCAAAGCTGGCTCGACTAAAAGATGTAAGTTACTTCCATCCGTATTTATCATATTTATTGCGCCATGATTCGCCTCATCAAGGCTACTCAAAGCAATTTGACGGCTGTCGGGTGACCAACTCGCAACGAATAGCTGTTGTTGTATTTGAGTGAGCCTTGAAAGCTCTGAACCATCAGCGTTGACAATATTCAGCGAGTCAACATACGCTGCCTCGCTAGAAATGAAAGCAATTTGACGGCTGTCGGGTGACCATTCGAGCCATTTTGGAGAACCAATGTTTAAGTGCGTTTCATGCTGGTCGTCAACCGCAATGATACCAACTTCCGCCTTGTCAAAATTTTTATCCAACCAATACATATAAGCGATATGTTGACTGTCAGGTGACCAAATAGGATTTGAAGTGATCGAATCAACATCAGTCATCTCACTGATTTCGCCGCTTGCTACGTCGAAAATGTAAAGTGGCGACGTAGCGCCTATAGCAATCTTGCTTCCGTCAGGTGACAAAACTGCTGTGACTTTATGTGGATAATCGGTATCGCTCAACCGATGTAAATTTTTCCCACTAGCATCCATTACGTAGAGAGCGAATTCTTCATCCCTATAGGAAACAAATGCGATATGTTCGCCATCTGACATCCATTGAGGCCCATACTCTAAGGCTGGGTGGTGGGTAAGCTGAACCTGAAACCCGTGCTCCATATCTATTAAATAAATATCGCCCTGCTGACCATCTGCAATACTGTAAACAATCTCTTCGCCGCTCGGTGGCAGACGCGCCACGACGCTGCTCATGCCCACCAGCGCGGCGTTGAGCGCGACCAGTGCCAATCCCCAGCGCAGCATTAATTTCCCAATTTGCATCTGTAGTCACGCTCATGTCGATACACTTCACCTGAATGATTGTAGGAGCAATTCGTGCCGCTGTGCCTTGCGTTTTGCCGCCGCCTGCTCTGCGGTGTTTCAACACTATTTAGCGCGTGCCAATCAGCAGCACGAACGTCGCCAGTTCCGCCAGCGCTATCCCCATCAGCAGCACGATGCTGTAAAAGCCAAGCTGATTCCAGCGCTCCGGCTCACGCCAGTCGCCCCGATACACTCGCCAGACCCGCCACAGAATCAGCGGAAACCAAACGCCTGCGGCCAGCACCACCAGCAGTGGTAAACCCGCCCGCCACAGCGGCGGCAGTATCAGCAGCGCCAGCAGCAGGGCAGCGCTATACAGGCGAGCGGCAGCAGGCGCACCCAGACGCACCACCAGCGTATGTTTCCCCCCCAGCGCATCGCCCACCGCATCCGGGAACTCAATCGCCAGCAGCATCGCCGCCTGATAAAAACACAGCGGAATTACCGCCAAAAACGGCAAAATCGCCAACTCGCCCGCCTGCAAATAATAGCCCGTCAGCGGCGTCAACAGCGGCACAATCACCGCCGTCGCCACCTCGCCCACCCCGCGCGAATGCAGCCGCAGCGGTGGCGCGCTGTAAAACCACGCCAAAAACTGCGCCACAAACAGCAGTGCGAACGTCCCCAACCCCGGCCTGATGACCGTGCTGAGGACGACATTCGCCCCCAGCGCCACGCCCGCCAAAATCATTGCCGTGACCAGCGCCGTGCGTGGCGGCAGCATCCCATCCGGCAGCACCCGACTCCCGCCCGACCAATTCGTCGGCGTCTGATTCAAGCGGTCAGCCTGTAAATCAAAATAATCGTTGGCGTAATGTGTCATCAACTGCGTCGCCGTGATCGCAAGCTGTCCCCACAGCAGCGCCGCCACATTCAAACCAGCACCCGCATAAATCGCCATCACCACGCCCAACCCATGCAGCACGAATCCGCCGCCGAGGAACAACGGCCTCCCTAACTGAACCCACGCCATCACCCGTTTGATATGCTTCATGTGGTTGATTGTAGCCAATGCCGCATAATAGCTTCATCGTACTGCGGCATTTTTCGCGCTTTGGCATAAAATGAGGTTTGGATTTCCCCACACAATGAGCAGAACACATGGCGAAACACACTGAGCAAGACCCGCTTTATACAGTCGATGATCAGAGCGGCAAAATTAAATGGAAAGGCGAGAAGTCCGGTTCGCGGCCACAAAAGCCCATCAATCGACTTGGCTGCTTGCTGCGCTTGGGTGTAGTGGGCGTGGCCTTCGCCCTCTGCGCTCACTTTGTGCTGATTCCGTTTTTCATCAGCGGCGGCGGTTTTGCCGATACGCAGCCTGTTCCGGGGGATGCGACCCGCTTTGACCCTAGCGCCGCCTACGAAGCAATTCGCGCCTACGCTGGCGCGAATGCCAAACTCATTTCCATCAGCGCCTATTACGTCAAATCCGATGGCACGATGGACTTGACCGAGGATTATTATCCCCGTGTCGATTACAAATTTGCCCGCGAAGTGCCGCGCCCGGCGGATGCCCCTCCGGTTGGCGCTGGCGGGACGGTCAGCGGCCAATGGTACGAGCCAATCGAAATTGATGTTTACCAGCCGAATCAGTGGCGGCGTGTCAGCGGCTCAGCCAACTACAGCTATATGAACAAGGGCATGGAGCGCGATATTGATAGCCCGACTACATCGCTTTCAGGTGAATTCACCGACGCGCCCGCTTGCTCCTTCGCCGATTTATGGACGGAAGCGCTGGCGAAAGATGCCCCCGCCGATGCCGTCGCCATCATCGAATACGACGCCGCTGGCTACGACTTCCGCATCACCGACACCGGCATCTGGCTGCGCTTCGACCACGACTGCCAACTGGTAGGCGCGTCGTGATGGAAGTTATCTCTGCCGAGTTACCCCTATGGGAGGTACTGAGGTCGCTACGCGAAAGCCGTAATCATTCCGGCGCGGATCACCGTTGGTGCGTGCGTTGGCGTACAGCAGCGTGCGGACGTCAAGCCGGCAGTAAGACTCATCTACAAACCAGGTGCCACCGCGAATCACGCGCGGATAGTAGTCGCGCAAATCATGATTTTTGCCATAACGGTATTCTGTCAGGGTGAGATCCCACATAGTACCCATCATATCCATCACGCCATAGGGTGAAGCACCCTGTGGAAAAATACCGGGGGCTGTTGGAGCGCCATAAAAATGAGGGCCAACTCTACCGCTGTGCTGCTGCCCAGGCTGCTGGTGCAGGTTGAAGCGATCGGTTTCGTCGAAGTTGGCGTAACCGGACAAGCATGTATTGCCCCAGGGATAGTGTCGGCCATCGGTCCCACGCGCCGCTTTTTCCCATTCTTGCTCTGGCAGCAGGCGTACTTTCCAGTCCATTACCCGATCGATGTCGTAGTTGCCCCCCAGGCGATGCGACCACCAGCGGCAGAAAGCGATGGCATCGTACCAACAGGCACCATCAAAGGGATGATTCCAGAAGCAGAATACCTGTTGTGGTTTTTCCTCTTGGATGGCATAGCGTTCCTTTCGTTCGGCCAGCCCGTCCCACCAACGAGCATCCTGAAAACCATCTTCCGCATCTAGAAACACCTGAAATTGTCTGTAGGTGATGTGATAACGACTAATGTAAAAGGTCGGTAAATCCAGCATCTCCCCCTGCTGATAAAGAAACACGCCCTCTGGGACGGTGACCCAGTCGATGTTCGGCAGCCCATCTGCGCCAAGTCCGATTCCGGGGCGGTGATCCTCATCGAGCAGGCCGAGAATGCGACCGAAGGCGGCACGACGATAGGCGTCTGGCTCGGCCTGTGGATCGCATAAACGGGTAGTTATATACTGCACCATCTCCTGCTGTTGGGAGTGCGGCATATTGTCCAGGAGGGATTGTGTCATTCGTATCTGCTGGAGATAGGGCTCATAACGCTCCTCCAGATGAAGCAGCGCCCCTATCACACGTTCGATAGCCGCCTGGGGTATAAATGCCGACATATCGCAGCTCCTTGAAAAAGCAAATTTACCAAATCATACCAATGACTGAGCCTGTGATGCTAGTTGAGAATGTGTGTGGAACGCTGGCATAGCGAGCGGTGTAGAATCCGGAAAAGTTTGATCATTCGGAGGTGTATGATGCTCAAATGGCTGTCGCGCAACTGGCAAATTCTCATCCTTCACGCCGTAGCCATCGGCGCGCTCTCGGCGCTGTCCATCCAAACCATCGACTACAACATTTATGCCGGTGGCGTTTTTGACCCGGCCTTCGGCAACAGCGGCAGGTGGGCGATTCGCCTGCTGCTGCTGTCATTAGCGATCACGCCGCTCAATACCTATCTCGGTTGGCGCTGGGCAATCAAGCTGCGGAAATGGGCGGGGCTGTGGGCCTTCACCTTCGCCCTGATTCATGTTTATGTCTATGTGAGCGACAGTTATCCCCTGTTCGTCGATCTGCTGGGCCGCCTGGAAATCGCCTTTGGCATGATCGGACTGGCAATCCTGGCGGCGCTGGCGCTCACTTCAACCACCTGGGCGATGCGGCGGTTGGGCAAAAACTGGAAACGGCTGCACCGTCTGGTTTATGCAGCGGGCGTGCTGGTGACGCTGCACGCGATTCTGGCGTATGCCAACAGCAAAAAAGCCATCCTCAGCGAGACTTTTCCGCGCACAGAACTGAACCTCTACCTTGCTATTATGCTGCTACTGCTGGCACTGCGCCTGCCGTTTGTAAAACAGAGCTTTCAGATGGCAAAAAAGGCAGTGCGAATGCGGACAGTACAGGAGTCGTAGAAACAGCAAAACCACCCATGCGGGACAATCTGTGTTTATTGGAGGCGAAAGTGGCGAGAGGTAAAAAGTTATGTTTTAAGTGACCCAGCCAGCAGCCCCCGGATAAAATAACGGCTCAGAATGACGTATACAATGATGGGCGGCAGCGCGGCGACCACTGCCCCGGCCATTGGCAGATTCCATTTGACGGCTTCCCCACCTGCCAACTGCGCCAGCCCCACTGTAATCGGCTCCGATGCGCCAGTCGTCATGGTGACCGCAAACAGAAATTCATTCCAGATTTGCGTGAACTGCCAGATAATGACAACGACAAAGCCAGATACCGACAGCGGAAAAACAATCTGGGTGTAGATGTTCCAGAAACCCGCGCCGTCAATGGCCGCTGCTTCCAGCATTTCGTCGGGAATCTCGACATAGAAATTCCGAAAAATCAGCGTGGTAATTGGCAGACCATAAATGGTGTGGATGATGATTAAACCGGGGATGCCGCCATACAGACGCATATCCCGCATGAATTCAAACAGCGGAATGAGAATGCCCTGATAAGGAATGAACATGCCCAGCAGAATCAGGGGAAACAGAATGCGCTCACCGGTAATGCGCCACTTGGAGAGGATATAACCATTCAGCGAACCGATGACCGCCGATAAAAGGGTCGCGTTTGTCACCAGGGTGATACTGTTCCAGATGCGCGGCCCAAATTTATCAATCGCCTCGGCGTAGCTCTGCCAGTAAATCTGCTCCGGCAAGCGCCAGGTCGTCGCCAGATTGATCGTCGCCGGGTCTTTGATGCTGGTGTTGACCACGACAAAAATCGGCAGCAGAAAAATAATCATCCCGGCAATCAGGATGATATAGAGCGCAGTGCGGATGGTGTAGTGCCGGAATCTGTACCCCGGATAGTGCGCATCAGTCATGGTTTCGCAGTTGCACATACAAATAGGGGACGATGATAATGACGACGAGCAGCAGGACGATGGTGGCGATAGCACTGGCCTGAGCGAAAGAGTTCTGGCGGAAACCCTTGGTGTAAACCAGAATCCCCGGCACAACGGTACGGGCATTGTCTGGCCCGGACATAGCAAATACGAGGTCAAAAATTTTGAGGGAGGTATGCCCCAGGATGATGATGGTGCTGACCACGAAGGGGCGAAGCTGCGGCAGAATAATGTGGGTGTAGATGGTGATGCCGCTGCACCCATCGACCTGTGCTGCCTCACGCAAATCCTCTGGAATGCCCCGCAGCCCGGCGGTGAAAATTGCCATCACATAACCCGACATTTGCCAGATTGCCGCGATGATGATACCAACGAGCGCGGCGTTAAAACCTTTCGGGGCTACGCTCATCTCCGCTTCCGGTACATCCAACGGCAGCCAGATGCGTTCCCATAAACCCGAAACAAAAATTATCATCACTATCACAGCCAGCGCACTCAAGAAACTCACTGAGCGCCAGCGCTGCCGCAGCGCGTGGCGCACCGCCAGAAAGGCCAGAATCGCAAAACCGGCAAAGGTCAGATACTGCGGCACATTCGCCCAGGTAAACTGAAACCAGATTTCCTGACTGTTCAGCCAGTTAAAACGGAACGGTTCAAAGCCAAAAACGGTAGGCAGATAGTTCAGGCCACCATCTGGTTGCAGCAGCCAGCGCCAGATTGTCCCCGTCACCACAAATGACAATGCCATTGGCGACAAAAAAACGGTGCGAAAAAAAGTCTCGCCGACGATCTGCTGATCGAGGATGATGGTCAGCAGCAGACCGACTGCGATGCTGCCGGCGACAAAAAATATAAAAAAAAAGAACATATTGGTGAGCGAATTGCGGAACATTGCCTGAATGATGTCCGTCATCAGGTTTTCGTAATTCTGAAAACCCACATTTTCGCGGATGACCGTTTCGGCCAGGGCGGGCTGTGCGCGATTTTCGCCCCAATCAGTCGTGGAGAAATAAACCGTTTTGCCAAGAAAGTAATAGACAAAGATGCCCAGCAGCATGAAAGTTGGCAGCAGCATCAGCGTGGCGATCAAACGATCCTGTCGGTTTCTCATGGTGGCTTAAAAGCCGCACGCACCGGCTTGAAGGCATACTGCTTCCATGGCGGCGGCGGCCCCGGCGCTGCTGCGGCTCTGGATATAGATATCGAGTACCTGGTTAAAGTCTCCCATGAAACGCTCGTTTGCTACCACGCCGTGCATCATGCTGCCCACCAGACGATCATTCGCCCATTCAGAGGCGGTATATTGCAGATAGGGATTGTAAAGTTCTGGCGCAGCCTCAACCGCATCTGTCCGCGCTGGAATCGATCCTTTGAGTGGGTTAAATATATTTTGCCCTTCAACCGAACCAAGCAGTCGCAGCCAGTCAACTGCTGCTGCTTCGTTGGGCGCGTCTACCGGCAGCCCAAAGGTGTCGGATAACCAGGTAAATACACCTTCTGTACCCGGAAAATCGGCCCATCCATAATCTTCGCCAGCCGTCAGTTTCAGGGTTGTCGATAAATAACCCGCGACCCAATCGCCCATAACGTTAAAGGCTGCGTCCCCGGCGACCACCAGATCAGTCGCCTGCTGCCATGATAAGCCAGCCGCATTTTCGTGAAGATTAGTACAGTCCAGCACCTGACCAAATGCATCCCACACGGCGATCATCTCACCGCTGGTTGGCGATAGACCGCCCGACCACAAATCCTCATAGCCATCCGCGCCCAGCACACTCAACGCCACCTGATCCCACAGGTGGATGGTTGTCCAGGCTTCACCCACCACCAATGGCGTGATTCCCTGACTTTGTAAGGTGGCGCAGGTGGCATAAAATTCATCGAGTGTGGCTGGCAGCGAAATACCCCAGGCCTCTAAATGATCAGGGATATACCACAGCACACCCGCCCGGTGGATATTCACGGGAACAGCATAAATGCCGCCCTCATGAGATAACTCACTGATGAGGCCCGGCGGGAAAACATCGAACCAGCCTTCTGCTTCATACAGCCACGTCAAGTCCTGCATCCGATTGGCAATCACCCATGTTCCGATCAGTTCCTGCCCCGCGTGAACCTGAAAACTGTCCGGTGGATCACCCCCCAGCATCCGCGTCTTTAAGACCGCCCGGAAATTGACTCCGGCCCCCCCGGTCACAGTGGCGTTGATGACTTCCACATCGGGATAATGTGAATTGTAAAGCGCGATTAAGGCTTCCAGCGCGGGGCCTTCGTCGCCCGCCCACCATGAAAAAATTTCCAGCACACCATCCGGTGCTTCGTCCTGCGCGGCCACACTGCCGATGCTCATTTGCAATGCCAGAATGCCAACCAACAAAATAAGGCGTCTTTTCATCAAAAAACTCCTATTTTGTTAAACTGGCGTCACTTACTCCCGCACTTTTTCACCACGTCCATAGAGGAAAAGCATCACCAGTATCACAAGTCCAAAGGTAATATCTTTAGTGGCGGGAGGCACCTGAACAATGTTCAGCGCTCCATCTAGCAGACGTACAATGATACCGCCCGCTATTGTACCCACGTATTTACCCGACCCGCCAAGAATGGAGGTGCCGCCAACCACGACTGCGGCAATCGCAGGCAGCAAAAACGGCGCCCCCATTTCGTTAAAGCTGCGTCCAGCATTACCCGCCAGCAGCAGCCCCGCCAGCGCATTGAGCGCCCCGCTGAGGACAAAGACCATAATCAATACGCGCGGTGTTTTGACACCGGATAGATAGGCCGCGATTTCGTTGTTGCCCACCGCATAGGTTTTGCGCCCCAGCCCGCTGCGACTCAGCACCAGATAATGGATGAGCGACACAAATGCCCACAACAGCACCGCAACCGGCAGAAAACCGAACAGGACTTCGGTAGCGGCTCTGCTCAACAGCTCCGGCGTTTGCTGAAACTGGGGCGCTGAGCCGGTATAAACGACGGTGATACCTTTTAAGACGGCATTCATGCCCAGCGTCAGCACCATTGAGGGCACTCGCAGGTAAGCGACGCCAATGCCATTGACCAATCCGACGATCATGCCGATACCCAGCGCGGCAGCAACTCCCAGGCCGAGGCGCTCATTCAGCCCGGCCATGATCGAAGTTGCGATTACGGCTGAGAGATTGAGCGTCCAGGGGATCGACAGGTCAATATTGCCGGTCAGAATCACAGCCATTTGCCCGGCGGCAATAATCCCCAGAAATGAGGCGAGGCGTAACTGCTGAGTCAAAAAGGTAGGTGATGAAAAATTTGGGGTAATAAACAACGTGCCAAAAATAATCAGCAGGACGATCATACTGTAAGAAATCACCACACTGCGGTTTTCACGATCCAGGTTTGAAAACCAGCTTCGCAGCGTGGATTTTTGTATAGATGACATGTCAGTTCCTTTTTGCTGCGCCATTAGCGCATGGTATCCAGCCGGCTGCGAACGGTGAAAATACGGCTTGCGCCCGCCGCCACTGCCAGCAAAATGACCGCGCCCTCCCAGAGCGGCTGTTGCAGCGGATTGACCCGCGCAAAAAACAGGATGGTCGGAATCAGGCGCAGTGCAATCGCACCGGCAATTGTCCCCGCGACTCCGCCAGAACCGCCAAACAGCGATGTGCCGCCCAGCACAACAACCGCTATCGACTGTAAGGTGAAGCCCGTCCCGGTGGTAGCATCGCCAGAGAGGGTTTGCGCTGTCAGAAATAATCCGCCTATACCTGCGAATAAACCGCCGAGTGCATAGGCAAAAACTTTTGCCAGCTTGACGTTGACGCCGCTCATATAAGCGGCACCCTCATTACTGCCGACGGCATACACCCACATCCCCAACTGGGAGCGGCGGAAAGGAATCCAGATAACCAGCAGCACAATCGTCAGCAAAATAACGGAAGAGGGGATGAAGTTAAACAGCGATTCCAAAAATGCGGCAATGCCGCTTGGTTCTTCGCCGAAGAATGCAGGTGGCAAAAGCTGCCCAACACGCCGCGTCAGCAAATGCCCATAGCCAGATGGCACATAACCGCCGGGCTGGGGGCGCAAGAACAGCGCGATACCGCTGTAGATGGATGCAGTTGCCAGCGTCACGATGATTGGCTGCAACCGTCCGTATACCACAATCAGGCCATTGATGAGTCCGGCCAGCGCTGCCACCACCAACACGATCATGACCACCCCAATGATATTGAGGACGTCATCAGTGTCAGCGAAAAGGGACGATGCCAGTGAATTGCTCATGCTGATGATCGGGCCTACCGACAGGTCAATACCGCCTGTGGTTACGACAGTAGTTTGGGCCATCCCAGCGAACACCAGCGTCATGCTCTGGTTTGAAGTTGAAGTAATCACCGCGGGGGTAAAAAAGCGTTCATTCAGCGACACCGTGATAGCCAGCAGCACAAACAGGATGGTGAAGGCGATCCCCACCCGAAAATGCCGGAGGACATAACGCCGGAAACCCGGCATGATCGGATTGGATTTCATCGTTGCAATCATTTATGCCTCTTGCAGTTCGTGGTTAGTGGAATTGAGGCCTAAGGCGGCAGACACGATGTTTTCCTCATGAATATCCGCGCCGCTGAGTTCGCGGAAGATTTGTCCTTCGTACAGCACCAGTACGCGGTCACACATCCCAACCAGCTCGCTCAATTCCGTAGAAAAGAATAAAATTCCCGCGCCGTTATCTGCCAGTTTTCGGACAAGCTGATAAATTTCCTGTTTCGTGCCGACATCAATGCCGCGCGTGGGGTCATGGAGCAGGTAAATATTGGCATCGGTGAGCAGCCATTTGCCGATTACCACTTTCTGCTGATTGCCACCACTCAGGCTGCGGACAGGCGCACGCGGCGAGCCGACTTTTACCTGCATCTGGTCGATCATCTGCTGAACGGTACTGCGCTCTTTCTGCTTGTCCACCAGGCCAAATTGATTCAAAAGCCGGTCAATCACGGAAAGTACGGCATTGTCACCCACTGACATGGGCAGAATGAGTCCCTGGGTTTTGCGATCTTCCGGGATGAGCGCCATCCGGTTTTTTTTGTTAGTTGCTACCGCTGGACTGATAATTTTGACTTCACGTCCATCAATCCGCACCTTACCCTGTACACCGCGCAGGACACCAAACAGGGCAAACAATAATTCAGCCTGCCCTTGCCCATCCAGGCCGCCGAGGCCGACAATTTCGCCTTTACCAACGCTCAGGCTGATTCTGTGCAATGTCGGTTCCCAGGATAAATTCTCAACTTCCAGTACGGGCTGGCGATTGTGAACCGGCACAGGTTTAGGTGGAAAAACCTGTTCCAGCTTACGACCAATCATCAACTGCACCATTTCTTCATGGCTGACTGCGCCCATCGGGAAAGAGCCAACATCTTCGCCATCGCGGAAAATTGTCAGCGTATCCGCAATTTCTTCAATCTCGCTCATGCGATGCGAAATGAAAATGACTGAGCGTCCCTGATCGCGCATCCGACGGATGACATCGAAGACAATTCTGACATCCTGCACCGCCAGGGCGGATGTGCCTTCATCCAGAATGAGCAGCCGGGGATTGTGGGAAAAGGCTTTGGCAATTTCGACAAGCTGGCGCTGTGCCAGCGGCAGCTCACTGACCAGCGCGTTCGGGTTCAGATGTTCAAAACCGAGTTCAGCGCACAGGGCCTCGGCGGCCTGTTTTAAGCGTCCCCGATTAATGATGCCAAAACGATTTTGAGGCGGCTTGGAAATAAAAATATTCTCAGCAATGGTCAGATCAGGTAATAATGATAGTTCCTGAAATACGGGCAGGATGCCATGCTGCGCCGCCTGAGTGGGTGATTTAATATCCGACAGACTGCCGTCAATCTGAATGGTTCCCGAATCTGGTGTGACCACTCCGGCAATAATTTTGATCAGCGTACTTTTACCGGCTCCGTTTTCGCCAAGAAGGGCATGAATGCTGCCGGCCTGACAAACAAATGTCGCGTTATTAAGCGCGATGGTATTGCCAAAACGTTTATTGACAAGCCGTGCCTCTAAAATAGGCAGCTTTTCACTGGCTGAGTGACTCATGTGGGACTCCAGAAAGACGCTGAGCCGGAGGGTTCCGGCGCAGCCCTGTAAAATCTATTTTATTCGATTTTTACTGTTAGGATTGCATCGGGATCGAGATCAACACCGCAAACCGGAATCTTGATGGGGGTGAAGAAATCGACGGGCAGTTCCGGGAAGTAGTGGACGCCTTCTTCAATGTCTTCGCTGGTCACCAGCGGAAGGGGCATGGAGATGACGCGCGGCAGTTCGCGGCCTTGAAGCAGTTCCAGCGCGGCCTGCATCGAAACGGCGATCATACCGGGTGTCTGACCGACTGAGATACCTTCAATATCGCCATTACCCATCGCCATGCGGAAACCATTTTCAGCTTCACCGGCCATCGGAGGCAGGTCTTCATAACCGGCGTCCGCAAAAGCTTGCAGCACGCCAGGGCCGCCGCCCTGAACCCAGACACCATCGACCTGTGGTTGTGTCGCCAGGAAGTCCGCCACGACAGTCTGTGCCGTTCCGCTGTCCCAACGGCCTTCCAGTTCGGCCAGAATAGTAATGTCAGGATATTCTTCAAAGACAGCTTTCGCACCGGCGATGCGATCCGAATCGACGCTTGTGCCGGGGACACCGTTTACCATCATGACATTGCCAGCGCCACCCATGCGTTCCGCCAGATCGCGGGCCATGACCGCACCAAATTCAACCTGATCTTCATTGACAATGATTGCTTCAGGCGCATCGACTATGCCGTCGAACGCGATCACGATAATTCCAGCATCGGCAGCGCGGCTGACAACGGCATCAAAGCTGGTGGGATTGATGGCATTAAGGACGATAGCATCCACACCCAGGGCAATCATGTTGTCCATTGCGGCGATCTGGGCTTCGACATCATCACCCGTGCTGACGATAATCAGTTCTTCGATCAGCGGGGCAACGGCTTCAGTTTCGGCAAATGCCTGCGCCATCTGGATCATCTGGGTGCGCCAGGCATTCCCAATATAGGAATTGCTCACGGCGATGACATAAGGGCCTTCCTTAGCATCGAACTGCACTGTGCCATCACTGCTTTCCGCGGCGGCGAAGCACGCTTCTGGATCATATCCAACCGGCGCTTCTTCGGTGGCATCCTGCGCCAGTATCGGCAGGACAGTGAGGGCGGCAAGGATGCCCACTAAAAGGAATATTGCCAGGCGTTTCATAAGTTGTCTCCTAAAAAATTAAAAAGACTGGATTGTTTTGGAGTCCAGGACTCACTCAAAACACACAGGAATATTTGGTGAGGCGAATCCATTACTTAACCGACGCTGTCACAATGTAGGAATGTTATGGGGCTAAGGGGTAGTGTGTTCGCCATTAACTTCAGTAAAAGTCTAACATAAGCGCATTCCCCCAATTGACAGATTCATGCCAAAATGATGCCAAAGCCTTTCTCCAGGGTGACAATGATGCAAAATTGTTAAAAATTGCAGGATTTATAGCATGTCAATTCATGAAAGTTTACCGGAAAGTTTTATTGAGCAGGTAAAAGAAGCTTTAGAAAAACTCTATAATTTCCAGGCACTCCAGGAAAACAGCCTCACGCAAAAGTTCACTTTCCAGCGGGCAGATTCCCGCATGACCGGCGCTCATCAACTGCGCGGTCAATTGATTGAGGCCATTGAAACACTCAATCCGGGACAGAATGTCGCAGCGAATTCCGGGACTGTTCGCATCTATAACCTGATTTATATGCACTATGTTGGCCGGTTGACCATTCAGCAGGCAGCCTGGGAGGTGGGTGTCTCACTGCGGCAGGCCTACCGCGATTTGCGTCAGGGGCAGGAGCTTGTGAGCGCGGTTCTGTGGCACAAACTGCATTCAGAGGTCGCTGCACCACAGCACACCCTGTCCATCCATGCTGAACTAACGCGGTTGGGCGATAACGCCACCATCGTTGCCTTGCAGGAAATGCTGGACAGCGCTGTCCGTCCCATTCAAATTCTGGCGGATAAATACAACATTACTATCCAAATCAATGCGCCTGCCAACCCGATCATGCTGACGACTAATCTCGTCATGGCACAGCAAATTCTCACACATATCCTGAGCCAGATTATCCAGCAGGTTCGCCCTGCCAGCCTGAGTATTCAACTGTTGGATGACAATAAATTTATGCTGATGCGGTACGCGGCTGATACCCAATCCACCCTGCATATTAAGCCCATCATTCAGCAAATGATGGATCAGATCAACTGGGAACTTCAATTTAGTGCGGCAAATGGTACTCAGGAAATATGCCTGAAATCTTCGCAGCGCAGCGCTCTGATTCTGCTCATCGATGATAATGAAGGTCTGATTCATCTGTTACAGCGTTACCTGACCGATGATGCCTACACTGTCATGTCCGTCCCTAACACCGAAGAAGGACTGCAAACTATCCAGCAGTTGCAGCCGGACGCAGTTATCCTCGATGTGATGATGCCTGGCATTGACGGCTGGGAATTATTGCAAAGGCTCAGAACCAGACCAGAGACACAGTATATCCCCGTCATCATCTGTTCGGTCATCAACGACCCGGAACTGGCATTCGCGCTGGGAGCCTCGCAGTATGTGCCAAAGCCAGTCACCCGCGAAGCCCTGCGCCTCGCTCTGCAACATCTTCGGGTTTAGAAATCGAGCAGGCTATGAAGGATACTACCTACCAGCAGATGCTGGCCGAATTTCGAGCAGACATTTTTCAGCGTCTGTCGATTATCGCTGCCGTTTGCAGCCTGATAACCAGCTTTGCGCTGGTATTTATTGCACCCCTGCCGCACCAGCTTGTTTTCGCGCTGCAAGTTTTTGGCGGCTTTGTCATCTATACCCGCCTGATCGCCCGTCAGCGTCCAAATCTCGCTCGCTATCTGTTTGTGTGTTCACTGTATGTGATCCTGGCGACTGGTATGGTGATGCTGCCGCTCACATGGCTGCCTTTTACTATCGCGCCGTTGTTGTTTGTCTCTGAACTGCTGGTGGCGCAGTTGACGATTGTTACCGGCGGGCTTTTCCTCGGCTTTGCTGTGCTGCTTGTTCAGGCAGGTTATGCGGATTATCCGCTTGAGGCGCTTATTCTGTTCACTTTCTTTGTGTTTGTGGTGTCCAATGGCAGTTTACACACCATCTGGATTTTGCTGCACTGGTATCGCTCCATGTTCAGCAGAAGCAACGCTTTGCTGGAGGAGGCACGCACACACCGCGCTCAACTGTCGCAGACGCTAAAATCGCTGGAAATCGCCCAGGATACTCAGCAGCGCTTACAAAACCAGCTCATTTATGCCCGCCAGCAGGCCGAAGAAGCGCGACAGTTGAAAGAGCGTTTTGCCTCCAACATCAGCCATGAACTTCGCACACCACTCAATGTCATTCTGGGTTTTACCGAGATTATGCATCTGACGCCGGAAGTTTACGGGCCTGTAAACTTTCCGCCCAAATTGCAGCAGGATGTTTACCAGATTCATCGCAACAGCCGTCATCTCCTGGACATGATTGATGATGTGCTTGATCTCTCGCATATCGAGATGTCACAGTTTTCGCTGAATTTCGAGCGCACGGATCTCAGGCAATTTTTGCAGGATACGGTTGGGTTGGTTGCGAATCTGTTTCAAAATAAGCCGGTTGAGTTTATTGTGACGATTGCGGAAGATTTGCCAGAAATCCAGATTGACCGTACCCGAATCCGCCAGGTGATTATCAATCTTATCAATAATGCCCAGCGTTTCACCTCTCTGGGCAGCGTGACATTCTGTGTACAGGCTAATGCCAGCGATGTGATTTTTCAGGTTGCGGATACCGGTATCGGCATTCCACAGGATCAGATTCACCTGATTTTTGATGAGTTTTTTCAGGTCGATTATTCCCTCAGCCGGGCGAGTGGTGGCGCTGGGCTGGGACTGGCGATCACCCGCCGTTTCATTGAAGCCCATAATGGTCATTTGCAGGTCGAAAGCCAGGAAGGGGTGGGTTCAGTTTTTACATTCACCTTACCGCTGCCTCGGCCATCGCCTACTCACCCTTATACTGTTCAGAAAGCCGATGAAATCACGCGAGAGGCCGTGTGGCTGGTCGTGGATGCTGACCCACAGGTCAGCAAACTCATCCAGCGACATGCTGGCGGTTGTTCGATTGTTCAGGTAGACAGCCTTGAACAACTCGACGCGGCGATAACCCTTTACAGCCCACAGGGGGTTATTCTCAATACCCCACACGATGCTGTGCTTCCTGAGCGGCTGCTTAATCTGTCTGTTCCGCTTGTGACCTGTTCGCTGCCCAGCACCACTCAGATGGTCAAAAAACTGGGGGTGGATGCCTGTCTTTCCAAGCCGATGTTACCGCAGCATCTCATCCAGCAGTTACAGCTCTATGGAGAGGTCAAAAACATACTGGTAATTGATGATGATGTCGGTGTGGTGCAGCTGGTACAGCGCTCGCTTGAAAACGGTTATCCAGAATTAGTGCTTCGGCGGGCTTACAATGGAGAGCAGGCCTGTGAGATGATGCGAATATCTCCGCCTGATCTGGTGCTGCTCGATCTGGTGATGCCGACCATGAGCGGTTTTGAAGTCATTGCCGTCATGAAGGACGACCCTCAGCTCCGACATATTCCTATTATTCTGCTGACAGCGACCAAATATATTTATTCAGATGATGAAACGCGGGGGGGACTGCATCTCTATCAGTATGGTGGCCTGAAACCGATGGAGGTTCTCAAAGTGCTGAACCTGATTACGCAAACCATCAGTAGTTAACAAATCCTCAATCCGGCTGCGAATATGAGTCTGCGGGGCTTAGTTCTGTGAAGCAGACTAAGCCAGAAATTGAAGGCTCTCAGCGAACAAACCATGTGAGAATCGTCGGCTATGAGCCTCACAAAAATCCAATCAACTCTGGCTTAGTCTGTGCATTCATTCGTCATCCTATCAGGCCTTGTGGATTCTTTGCCTGGCACCCTGATTCCGCATACTTTGCCAGCGATCAATCATAATGCCGATGACAATCAGGGTTAGCATTGGCAGTCCAATTCGTGCCACAAATAGAGCGACAACACCTACGGCTAGTTGAATCTCGTTCATTGTAAATGCCTCCATGTTTAGCTTTATACTCAGCATAATGGATTGCTGAAGGACTGTGAATCCGGCCTTTCCCCAGAGTCATGTGGGTAAAACACCCCATGCCCACGCTGTCAGACGCCATATACCGTATAATAAGAAATAGAAATAGGTAGAGTCATTAGCTATGCCCACCACCTTCTGGGATACGGCCATCATTCCGGTTTTTTTCGTCTATGGCCTGGCGTTTTATTCACTTGGTCTGACATTATGGGTCGAATCAGGTCGTGCCTCTGAACTGGGGTTTGCACGTTCGATGCGTCTGATGGCGGCATTTGGCCTCATACACGGTTTTCATGAATGGCTGGACATGGTGGAATGCGGCCTCCTGCTCTATTATTGCACATCTCTGCCAGCCGTGTTGGTCTGGTTTCGGTTGGCTTTACTGGCAACATCCTTTGTGGCATTGCTTGCATTTGGCGAACACCTCCTGGCACGTGAACTGCGTGATCGATCTCCCTCGTGGCGACTGACTATCGGACTGACCATGTTATTTGCAGTGAGCAGTATTGTTGTTCAGGTCAGTCAACAGTTGGACGAATTGAGCTGGAGCTACGCAGTTGGTGTGCTGTCCCGCTACTTCGTTGGCATTCCAGGGGCATTTCTGGCGTGTTGGGCGCTGTGGCAGCAGCGGACGATCTTTAAACAGAGAGATATGGGGGTTTTCGCTAATGATCTGACCTGGGCGGCAGTGGCGCTGGCTCTGTACGGGGGCGCACAGATATTCAGCGCACAAAGTGTCGTTTTTCCTTCGATGTATGTGAACAGCCTGCTCTTCCTGCAAATCGCCGGATTCCCGGTGCAGGTATTCCGCGCCTTACTGGCCGTTATTATTGCCATTGCGATGATTCGGGTGCTTCGGGCGCTGGAAGTAGAAAACGAGCAGCGATTGGAGGTATCCAGGCGTGACAAATTCGAGGCCGAGTATCGCAGCCATGAGGAACTGACGCGCTTGAATGCTCAATTGCAAGCGGCCAATGCTGAAACCGAGCGGCTTTTCCGGGAGGTGCAGCATCGTGACGCTGTACGAGGAGAACTGCTGCAACGAATCACCGCAGCGCAGGAGGCGGAACGAAAACGCATCGCACGCGAACTCCATGACGAAACCGGTCAGACGCTTACCGGGCTGGCATTGGGGCTGCGCGGGGTGTCGGCGATGAACGACCCGGTGATAATCACCCGGCGGTTGGCTGATCTTGAAACCATGGCGACGGCGGCACTCGATGGTCTGCGCCGCCTGATAAATGATTTGCGTCCACCACAACTGGATGATATGGGGCTGGCGGCGGCGCTTCGCTTTATGGTGGAACGCAACAAGCAGCACAGTCTTCAGGTTCATTTGGAGATTACTGGCAAACCATCGCCGCTGCCCCCTGAAGTGGAAACCTTGTTATTTCGCATCGCACAAGAGGGGCTAAACAATGTCATCAAGCACGCTCGCGCTTCGGAAGTCTGGATTAATCTCGATTACAATGAAACTCCCTCACTGACTATCCGCGACAATGGCATTGGTTTTGAACCCGGTAATATGACGGGGGGAACGGCATGGGGGCTGATTGGAATGCAGGAACGCGCCAATCTCCTGAATGCAACACTGACCTTAGACTCTGCTCCAGAGCGGGGAACAACCTTAACTGTTCGTCTCAAGAATGAGGTCTGGCTAAAATAATGCTAACCCGTGTTTTAGTGGTTGACGATCACGCAGTCGTGCGTGCCGGAATACGGATGCTGTTGGAAAGCGCAGCCGATCTGACAGTAGTGGGAGAGGGTGAGAACGGGCAGGAAGCCCTGCATCTTGCCGAAACACTCAAACCCGATGTGATCGTTATGGATGTAACCATGCCGCTGATGGATGGCGTGGAAGCTACCCAACGCATTAAGGGGAAATTACCGGATGTGGCGGTGCTGGCGCTGACCATTCATGAAGGAGCGGATTACTTTTTCAGAATGTTAAAAGCCGGCGCGTCTGGTTACGTGCCAAAAAGGGCTGCTCCCGCCGAGCTGCTTGAGGCAATTCGTGTGGTTGCAAAAGGCAATGTTTACCTTGAATCATCAATCATCAAAGAGTTAGTGGCTGATTATCTGACCAGGGTAAACACCGGTAAAGAAATTGAAAGTTATGATGGTTTAACTGAACGCGAACGCGAAGTGCTAACTTACCTTGCCGAAGACCACACGAACCACGATATTGCCAACCATTTGGAAATCTCCGTAAAAACGGTTGAACGTCACCGTGAAAATATCATGCGTAAGCTCAACCTGCACACACGCTCCGAATTAGTCAAATACGCGATTCGCAAAGGCATTATTTCGCTGGATGACGACTAAATCAGCGTTCCAATGAGCGTAGCCAGGCATACAGGTGAGCAAGCTGCTCGTCTGTAATCTGATCTCTGGAGAAGGGATGCATATCCGCCGGGCCACGCCGTACCGCATCCACAAATGCCTCGAATGAGATTTTTGTCCCGGCCAGCATGACATTAATGGAGCGCTCTGTGCCTTCGGCATTATCCCCATGACACTCTTTGCACTCTAAGGTTTGCCACAGGGCGGCACCTTCTGATGGATTGCCGACATCTTCGCTGACTGATACCTGCGGGCGCGTGTCTGCCAATGGGTTCGGCAGGGTAGCAATCGCGGTCTGCTCAATTGTTACGAACCAGATAAGCCCACCCACCAGCACGACCGTCATCACATCCGCATAAGGCCAGATGCGCCGCTTACGGGCTTCGATCACTTCCGCTGACGGTTCGGGGGATGTGATACCCTGTTCGATGGCTTCCAATTCTTCACCATGTTCTTCAGCCATCGCCTCGTGTCCCAGATTACCCGTGAACATGGCTCGGTTAAAGCGGCGGATATGAACATTATACATATGCCATATCACGATGGATAACACCGCCAGCAGTGCCTCCGAACCGTGCGCAATGCGTGCCGCCGGGATGACTTCACCGGGCAGGACAGACGATGTCGCGATGGGATTCCATAACATGAAGCCGGTAATGACCATGACAATCGTACCCCATACGACCGCCAGGTATTCGACCTTTTCACCGAAGTTGTAGCGGGGCAGATGGGGATGGCTTTTCCGAAGACCGAGGTTGTAGGCGACCCAATGGATAACATCCCGAAGATCGCGCGGGCCGGGTATCATGGTGGCACGTCTGCCCAGCACAAAAAGCTTATAGCTGATGATACCACCATGATAGATGGACTCAGCCATGAGAACAGTCGCGAGAATGCGATGCACGATGCGGATACTTTCGATCCCGCCCATGAGATTAATCATGGTCTGCGCCCAGGCTTCGCCAGCATATTTTTGGGGCAGGCCAGTGAGCGCAAGGCCGCTGAAGCTCACCAGCAGCAGCATATGCTCAAAGCGCTGGGCGGCATTGAAACGCGGGTATTGTTTTTCAGCTTCTTGTGGCGCTACCTGTTCGGCCATGTTCAACCTCTTCTACGAATGCGCCGGTAAATATCGGTGGCAATAAGGAAGATGAATCCGCCCAGTGTCACAGGAATGAGGACATTGTAGAAAAGTGTGACCAGGAACAGCAGCGGGTGCGATTCAGCGCTGGGCGGAAAATGGCCGACCCAGGCGGCAGGGAAATCGCTGGTTGCGCCGGGATGACAGCGCTGGCAGGTCGCCAGTAGATTTTCACGCACGACACGGCTGTTTTCGGTATCAGCCTTGGCAATGTCATGGACTCCGTGACAGTCAATACAGACAGCCTTGTTGGTCGGCACATTCGGGTCCTGCTGCTCGAACAATGCTACTGTAGTGCCGTGAAAATCGGTCAGGTAACTCTCGAACACATGGGTGCTGATGTCATATTCAGCCATTAACTGTTCATCTGCATGGCACTCTGCGCATAGTTCGGGGGAACGGTTGCGGAATAAGGCGGTGGTTGGATGCTGGATGCCGTGAACGCCATGACAGTCGGTGCAGGTGGGAACGTTGCCATCCCCTTCCAGTAGCGCTGCGCCGTGAACACTTTTTTCGAATTCTTCAAAGACAACCCGGTGACAACTTCCACAGGCAAGCGCCACATCCTGCTGCGACTCAGCAGGCGGTTGTACATCATGCGCCCCATGACAGTCTACACAGGATGCTGCGCTCAGGTTGCCTGCTGCAAGCGCATTAAAATGCACACTGTCCACCATCTCAGCCGTCTGGTCTTCGTGACAGGTCGTGCAAATGGTCGCACTTTGGTGGATGCTATAGGCCCGGCTGCTGGCAGGCAGCGGTTGAGTATGGGGGAATATGTTTTCCCCATGACAATCAATGCACCCAAGCGCGCCGGCCTCGCTCTGTGTGCCATGCACTGAATTGGCGATGGCCTGTGGATCGACGCTGATGTCGAAAACACTGCCATCTGCCAGCGTATAAGCCTGTTCAGGCTGCGAATGGCATAGCAGGCAGTAGCTGTCGTCGCCAGTAGGGACAGGTACTTCACCATCCTGGGCGCGGACAATCTGTAAGTTATAGGTGAGTACCACACCAGCCAGCAGGAGTGCGCCACCTAAGGTGAAAAACAGAGAGGCTAGGGAGCGATAATGATTCATCGCGGCCTCCTGAGGAAAAAGGCATAGGCGGCCACTCCGATTATCAGTCCGGCAATCGCCAGCAAAATGATCGAAGGGGTGGTCAATCCACCGCCTACTTGCCCGGTAAATGCTTCAGTCGGGACGGGTACTTCAGGCGGTGGTGTTATGTTCAGCAGTGACCCCAGATCAGGTTCGGCAATCGGTGTCGGCGCGATGCCAAGCTCGCTCTCGGCAGCCTTGAGCAGGGCATCGGTATAAATGTAGTTGTGGATTCCCAGGCTGCTATCTCCTTCGACAAAAGAGAGTGCTTCACTGACCCATGCAGGACTTGCGTCGGTCACAGCGGTCTGTGCCGCATCCAGCCGCGCCTGAGTGCCTGTCTGAATATCGTTAACAAGCTGTCGCATCCCGGCAACATCCACAAAGTCAGTATGGCACCCTGTGCAGCTATCCTGAAGTGCTTCCTCACTGCCAGGCAGGATGGGTGTCCAGCGATGGCTGGCGCGTGTGCCAGCATTCTCTACTGGAACTTGAGGCATGTGGCAGGTGGTGCAGCGTGGGCCATCTTCAGCACTGAAATGGGCACCTGGGACTCCCTCTACCGCCGCCACCAGCGTAATGCCTTCGAACATTTCACGGGCGGGATGGTGGATAAAGTCACCTTCTGACGGATTGGTGTGGCAGTCGATACACAAGCCATAAGGGTCGTCGGCGAAGGGGGTAATCTGATCATCGCTGCTGTGCGAGTCGTGGCAGTTGGCACAAGTGATGCCAAATTGTGCCGTTTCCAGCGTGATGGGCGCTGGCGGATCACCTTCGAGTTCACCGGAGTCAAACAGGGCTATCCGGGACTGTGTCCAGCGAAAATCGCCACTGTGGCAGCTAAGACAACTGTCTTCAGCGAACTGGCTTTCCCTGACAGCGTTTAGCGCGGTGGCGTGTGCCGACAGCAGTGCCTCGTTAAACTGCATGTATTTCTGCTTTGCATGACCACTCGCATACCAGTGTGCGCTGTCGTCCGGGGGGACAAGTATAAATATATCTTCATCCAGCAAGTCGGCCTGGCCGGGGCGGTATTCAGCGGGGAATGGCAAGTTGTCTTCCGGCTCACTCCCCTGGCTGTGGCACTGGCCGCAAATCTGCGGGTCGGGGCTGAGAACAATCGAAGCGCGGATAACTTCCAGATCTTCATCATCGTCTACAGCCTCAATGTGCAGACTGCCCGGCCCATGACAGGATTCGCATTGAACTCCCGTGTCTTCCCACCTGAAACGCCGTGTATCCAGACCGGTGGTGTGGCAACCGGCGCAGTTCGGGCCGAATGCATAAGCGTCGTCGGGCCATGCGTCGGCTAATGTATATGGCTCCCATGCCTGCTGCGTGGCATTCCACTGCGCCGGGAGGATTACCAATTCGTTGCGGCCCATCTCGTACAGGTAACGCTGCACATTGCGCCCCGAACCGATGGTGTAGGCAATATCGTCGGCCTCGAACGGGCGCGGCTCATCGTCACCGGGAAACTGTACTGTACGTGTGTCCTCACCCTGCTCAAAATCCCCAAGAATGAGGTCGTCGTCCCTACTCACATCCTGCATCGTCAATGCATGAGGTGTTTCATTATGTGGGCGGGACAGGGCACGATGGCAGTCGCCGCACTCCCGCGCACCCACATATTCGGCATCTTCCAGATCAATATTCTGAGCGGACACCGTCGGTGTGCCAACAAAAAGCAGGGAAAACCCACAGATCAGGAATCCCAGACCGCAAAAGGTTAACGACCACAGCGTCAACCGTCGCATGTAGACCCCCAGAAGAATAAGAAGATCAGTTTTATTTTTACACGCATTCTAAACCGCTCACCCATCATTGTCCATCAACATGAATAGACAGGAAAAAAATCGGTCAGGCGTGTGACACGCCCGACCGAAATGTAACTGTGAAACTTCATTGCCAGCTAACTGGGGCTGTCCTGAACAGGCGGACGGGTGAACTCCGCTACAGCCTCTTCGCCGCCAACCGCCAGAATGCTATCGTACAGAATTTGCAGCGCATAATCCGGGTTATGGGCGAACACACCAGGGTCTTTCTGAATGTACTGGTAGTTGTAAGCAGCACGCAGCAGGGTGGGCGTCCAACTGGCGTAGCGGTTGTCACCACTGACCTCAGTTTGTTCCGCCGTGCCACTGCCATCACTATCAATGAACCAGTACGGGTGGCTATGGGAGTCGTACACAATCCCAGTGCCGACGGTATTTGTCGCGTATGCCTGGATCGCCACGAAAAGCGCATCTTCTAATGCCATGATTTCGTCACGGATGGGTTCGGAGGTATCGCCATCGCCGTCATAGTCAATGGGTTCAACATCTTCTGCCTCCATGCGGATGAACATCACGTCCGCCTGGACATCTACATCCTCGTGGCAGTTATCGCATCGATTGACCTGGATGGACAAAGCATGTTGATCGTGGCAGTCGGTACATGTTTGTATATCTTCCGCATGGAGATTACGCCCATTGTATAGGCTGCCTTCAAATTGATAGGCACCCTGTACCTCAGAGCCGAAAAGCGTTGCACCTGCCGCAAAGTAATGTATGTTGCGGAAAGTCAGATCAGCGGAACTCTCATCGTCTGCTACACCTGCCCGCGAGATGGCGTTGTTCACGCTCACGGTTGATTCACGTCCCTGATGGCAGTTCAGGCATAAGTTGCTGTCTTCACCTTCGCCGAAGCTGACCGTCGCGCCGCTGGGGAAGCGAACTTCGTCAACTACGCGAAGTGTGAACTCACCGACATCATCGTGGCAGGTTGAGCAGGTAAGCGAATCGCTTGGGGAGCTGTTGATCGTCACGCCGTTTTCCAGGTAGACAGGCAGGCCGCCTGCGGTGTGGCAGCGGGCGCACGTTCCCGGAACAACCCCATCCTCATCCCAATGGCGGAAGGCCTGGGCGGTTACATCGAAGTGACCGGGGTCGTTACGGCGAATATCTTCAATATCAATCGGCTCCTGGAGTGCAGTGTTCAGGGCGTTGATGGAGTCAACCAGCAGTTCGATGTGATAGGTTGGGTTGTGGGCGAAACCACCAGGGTCTTTGACCGTCACCTGATAGTTATAGGCCGCGCGCAAAAGGTTGGCAGTAAAGGCCTTATAACCATTTTCGCGGGTAGCTTCGTCTTCATCCGCGTCACCATTGTCATTGGTGTCAACGAACCAGTATGGGTAAGCGGCTTCGTTGTAGGCAATTGATGTCCCGGCAACATTGCTAGCGTAGACCTGAATGGCCTCATACAGAATTTCCTGCAGAGTCTCGATTTCCTCTGCAATACCTTCCCGGTCATCGCCGTCGCCGTCGTAATCCACCTGTGAACCAGGCATCCGAATAAAGCGCAGGTCTTCCACATCTGAGACCTCTTCGTGGCAGCCCGCACAATCGGCTACCCGCACTTCGAGAGTATGTGGATTGTGACAGCTTGCACAGGTGTCGAACTCCGGCACATGCGCGTTCTTCATCTGGTAGCGCAATCCAGCGTATTGGTAGCCACCTTGTGCCTGACCGCCGTAGAGCGTGGCCGCAGCCGCATAATAGTGAATATTGATGAAACCCAGATCAGCGCTGGGGGTATTGATGTCATCAGCCAGACCCGCCTTAGCAATGGCGGCGTCTACGCCGACACCTGATGCACGACCCTGATGGCACACCATACAGCGCGCAGAACCACCTTCATCGATAATCTGTGCACCGGATGGGAAGGAAACCATCGTCAAGTTGGATGCGACACTGTTATGGCAGGCATCGCACGTCACGCCAATGGTGTCAGTGCCGGTGGGAACCGGGTTATCGACTGTACCTGGATCGGTACTATCGACACCCACATAATCCCGATATCCGGCTGTCGAATGGCAGCGGGCGCACTCAACCGGAATTTCTCCTTCTGCATCCCAATGGACGAATGCTTCTGCCGTCACATCGGCGTGAGGAGAATCAACCCATTGATGGTAAAATTCCGCCAGATAGGGTGGCTCATCAGACGAGTCCTGAGCAAGTACAGGAGACTGGAGCAGCAAAATGAACCCCGCAAAAATAAACAGAGTTCCTACTCCAACGAGGTAATGGTGACTTTTCATAGTCCCTCCTGTCGTCGAAATAAAGTTCATTCTATATCGACTGGTCGCTGCTGAATTTTAGTTTCCTGGTCAACAGCGCACGTTTGGCAGGCCGAGGGAGAGGACGGCCCCCTAAAGAAAAAATTCCGGAAAAAGCAATCTATATAAAAAGGTTAATACGCCATTAACCATCAAACTGGATAATTCATACTCAATATCCAATCTGTTTATTTAAAAAGCGTAAAAAACACTTCACTTTTTAAATTCTATCCTCTCTGTTATCCACTTCCAAATTACCTCACCGGCGGATTATTAACATTTCCCAGAATAAATTCTGGTGAATCCACTAAGAAACTATAATATTTTGGTGCTTTTCAATAGTTTTTACCAGAATTGTGACATTTGTCACTTTTTTTATTTATTCATATTAATCCTTGTCGATCAGTTTGGCTAAACGGGACTTGAGGCGTTTGCGCTGTTCCTGATAGGCGTTAGGGTTAATCTGCCCCTGTTTATGAAGCTCATCTAATTCAGCAATTTGTTCGATGATGACATCTCTGAGCTGGGTAGCTGCTGATGCGGCAGGCACTCGGCGCCCCAAGTAATACAGCACTCCAGCGATCAGAATGGATAGGCTGCCAATGGCAATCAGCACAGCGGGTAACAGGTTGTCGGATGTAAGGCTGCTGGCTGGACTATTGACTCCCACACTGTTCACAGAGAAAAGTAAATCGTCGCCAGCCGCCATCGACAGCGTGGAGCCGTAGCTTTGAAAAACCGTGCTGCCCATTGTCTGCCTGCCAAGCGGCGGCATTAATTCGCTGGTCAAACTCAGGCTGTCGGGCTGTACCAGCAGGCGTACACTACCTTCCAGCGTATATTCCAGCGGCACATCCACCGTCATGCCTTCCTGAAAAGGCAGTGTATAAAGAATATGTACAATGTGGCTTTTTCCGGGTGTCACAGGTCGGGTATCGATTACTGCCGTCAGGTTATCCGCAAACACATAACGTTGAGAATCGTCAGCAAAATTCAGGACGCGCGCTCCAAGGGGTAATGGCACGACCACTGATGCAAAGCGTCCATCGGCGACCTGTTCGCTGCGGGTGTAAAGTCGGTCAGACGAATTGGTGTAGCTCATAATCTGCGTAATCTGTAAGGTGTCCGCCGCTCGTGAAATCTCCAGAATGATGTTGTCAGTCTGGATGACGGAACGATCATCGGTCAACTCATAAATGGAAAACGGCAGTTCCAGCGTAGGCCTGGTCGCATCTCCCTGAATGAGATTGCTGCCGAACAGCCGATCCTGATAAGACGATGTGACCATGTAACCGCGATCATTGCTCAAAGGTACATCTTCGAAATTGAAGCTGCCGTCAGCGTTGACGAGCGTTTCGCGGCGTTCCTCACGGCCCTGCCTGTCGAGAATTTGCAACGAAACCACCAGATCATCGGGTAGCTGCGCTCCTGCGCTTTCGTTGGTCACGATGCCGCTGACCGTTCCGAATACTTCCGCCGCTGTGGCCTCAATCTCAGGGGTTACGGCTGGACTCATAACTTCCGCCACTGTGGCCTCAACCTCAGCAGTGACGGCTGGGCTCACGCTTTCCGGGGCAGAAAGATCAGCATTTTTCAGCGAGAGCGTGCGAGCGAAAGCGATCACCGCCCACCGTTCAGATTCGCTGAGGATGTCAGCGAAAGCTGGCATGACATCTCCTTTGCCCTGAGTAAGCGTTTCGAACAGCATAGCATCGCTGGCATCGATCAGCGCTTCGGGCAGGCTAAGATTGCGCGCGTTGATATTCAGCTCCTGTGCGCGAGGGCCATCGCCTGCACCGGTTTCGCCGTGACACTCGGCGCAGTTTGCCTCCCACAGCCTTTGTCCCTGGGTAATCTGCTCTGGAGCGTAGCTCATCGTGTAGGTGTAGAGGGCGACAGACCAGCGCTCTGCCTCGCTTAGGCTTTCGCGCCAGGGCGGCATCAGTTTTTCCAGCCGACCGTTAGTGATGGTGTCAAACCATTGAGTAGGGGACTGTGCCTGTATGGTGGCCGGGTCATTGAAATCTGGTGGCGGGTCGGGAAGATTGCCATTCAGGACAAGTTCGCCATTCCCTTGCCCGCTAATCCCGTGACAGCGGGTGCAGTTCTCCGCAAAAATAACCGCTCCTTGCGAGAGATCAGGATGTTCTGCTGGCAGCCCCATATCCTCAGCAATTTGAGGTGCAGGTGGCAGGGTGGCAACAATACGGGGTTCACCCCCAAGGCCGCTGCAAGCACTGAGGAAAAGTATGGCCCACAGCAAGAAACAGATATGACTTGCCGCGCCTTTGAAAGATGAGCATCGATGAGGCATGGGATAAACTCTTCCAGTTAATCATTTGACCAGTCGTATAAGCGAACCCGAATTATAACTATAGCCACAGTGCTGGATTTAGTCGAACCGCTCACCTGTTTTAAAGAGTGAACGCTCATTCCCCTTCCTGATCCATCCTTTTGAGTGGTGACAACCATTCCGACGGATTCATACACTCCCATAGAGCAAGCAAACAATACAACTAACGTGACCTTGCTAAACCGTTTTCTGGGAGGAGTTTTCCATATGTTTCACAAGTTTCGTTTCGGTTTTCGTACCCGCCATGCTCTAAGTATGGCTATCACCCTTGTGGCTGCGCTCACTCTGAGCATCATTCCCAGCGTGGCCGCCCATGCTCAGGATGAAACGAATCCAGTGCCCCTGCAAACGTGGGTGCTGGCTTCACCAGACCAATTCCGGCTTGACGCACCACCTGATGAGGAAGCGACAGCGCAGGAAGTGGCTCAACTGATGGCAATGGCTGCTGATCGTGATGAAAGTGCGCTGAACCAGATTGCCTACTGGAACAGCGGCCCGGCGGCTTATCGCTGGAATCAGATAGCCCTGGATGAGATGCTTGCACGCGCTGTACCAGCGCCTGCTGCTTTTCGCCATCTGGCGCTTCTGCATGTGGCTATCTACGATGCGACGGCTGCCGCCTACGACAGCAAATATGCCTACAACCGCCTGCGTCCCAGCGAGTTCGACAGCGCACTGACGACGGTCATAAGCAATCCATCAAGTCCGGCCTATCCCTCTGAATATGCTGTGACTGCCGGAGCAGCTTCTACTATGCTGAGCTGGCTTTTCCCGGACAGCGCGGAGCATTTCGAAGCGTTGGCGCAGCAAGCGGTCAACTCGCGGCTGCTCGCCGGGGTTGAGTACCCAAGCGATGTCGAGACAGGGCTTGCATTGGGGCGACAGGTGGCCGCGCTGGTAATCGCTCGCGGTGAAGCTGATGGTTTCACGAATGCATGGACAGGCAGTGTACCCACTGAACCCGGCCATTGGACAGGGGAAAATCCGGCCTTCCCGGCGGCAGCTTCGTGGCAACCCTGGGTACTGGAATCGCCTGATCAGTTCCGGCCTGCGCCGCCACCGGCTTATGATACGGAAGCGCTGGCTGCTGAAATGGCCGAACTGCACACCTTTGAGCGTACACCCGTCACAAATGCTAAAGCCCTCTTTTGGGAGTATGGCGCAGGCGGCAGACATGTTCACTGGTTCTGGAATAATCTGGCAAACGAGCTTGTTTTGTCTGCTCGCTGGGAAGACAACCCTTTGCTGGCCGCACGGGCATACACGCTGATGAACATTGCAGCCTATGACAGCCTGACCGCCTGCTGGGATGCCAAGTACACCTATTGGGCAATGCGGCCATTCCAGTTTGACCCGGAATTCAGCCCGCTGTTCGCCACGCCTGGTCATCCCAGCTATCCGTCGGCACATTCGTGCTTTTCAATGGCATCGGCAACTGTGCTGGCTCATCTGTTTCCCACTGAGCGCGAACGCCTGATGGCAATCGTAGACGAGGTTGGCGAAGCGCGGATTTGGGGGGGAATCCATTTTCGCAGCGACATTGAGGCTGGTATGACACTAGGCCAAGATGTAGCGGATGCCGTGATTGCACAAGCCATGAAAGATGGCACGCGGTAGTATTTTAACCTAAGTTGTATAAGCCCACTGTCGGGTGAGCAAACCTGGTCTTGCCCGACTTAGTGGGTCTTCTGCACATTATGTGCAAAAAATACAGGGAAGCTGTTTATACTGATATGATTTATTCACCTGAGTTGGATATGGACAAACCATATCGAGATTGACATCTATTTCATCCCTGTACCTGTCGCAGCCAGACCTTCCATCACCTGCCGACGCAGGAACAGGAACAGCACGATAATCGGCAGCGTTGCCAGTGTTGAGCCAGCCATCACCAAATCGTAAGAACTCTGGTACTGGTTGATCAAACGTGTGATACCTACCGCCAGCGGCATATTCTCTGCTTGCCGGAAAACGATCAAAGGCCAGAGCAGATTATTCCAATATTCCAGCGAAAACAGGATGAATAAGGTGGCAATAGCGGGACGGGCATTGGGGAGAACAACCGACCAGAATATCTGGTACTCATTTGCTCCATCAACTCGTGCCGCGTTCAGCAGTTCATCATCGATAGCCAACATATACTGCCTGACAAAGAACAGACCAATTGGCGATGCCGCTATCGGGATGATCGCACCCCAATAGGTCTCCACCAATCCTAATTGAATGATCATCAGGAACAGCGACACAATCAATAAATGAAAGGGGATCATTTGGGAAACAATAATCAGTATAAATAACAGATTGCGTCCCCGGAATCGGAATTTTGCCAGCGCGTAACCGGCGGTTGTACAGAGAAACAGCGCCGTGAAGGCAAAACCGGCTGTCTGAATGATGGAGTTAAAAATCCAGCGTCCGAAAGGTTCTTCCGCAAACAGGTCATGATAGCTGTCAAGTGACAACACCGAAGGGAATAACTCAAAGGCATCCACAAAGATACGCCCGCCCGGACGTAATGAACTGACGACCATCCAGTACAGTGGAAAGATAAACACAATTGCTAATACGACAAAAAACAAGGTCAGCAATATCTTGCTGATATCGATGCGCCGCGTAGCTGGGCGCAGTCTCGTATCTAGCATAAGCTCAGAAGCCCGTTCAGCCATTGAACTAGTTCTCCTCGCTAAACACGCCGAAGAAGCGGAACTGGATCAGCGAAAAAACTAAAATAATCCCGGCAAGGAGTACTCCCATTGCGGCGGCGGCCCCAAAATTAAACGAGGTAAAAGCTGTACGGTAAATCAGCAGTGCCATTGTAAGCCCACCATCCCCTGGCCCCCCGCCTCCCGTATAAAGGATAAAAGGCTCCACAAAAACCTGATAACCGCCAATAATGCTCAGAACCACGACAAACAATGTGGTTGGCCTCAGTAAAGGCAGCGTGATACGCCAGAACATCTGGAACGGATTTGCCCCGTCAATCACCGCTGCTTCGTAAAGCTCGCGCGGGATGTTAACCAGACCCG
Organism: uncultured Anaerolineaceae bacterium; assembly: GCA_964447795.1. Lineage (GTDB taxonomy): Bacteria > Chloroflexota > Anaerolineae > Aggregatilineales > Phototrophicaceae > CFX2. Next base: position 37,649 of record CAYUTY010000013.1, on the reverse strand, counting down.
CATTAAAATACAGGATGTTAATACCAGTCCAGCGCCATGCAGCGACCAGAATAAGAGAAGGTAACGCGAGATTAGAGACTTCTAGCCAGCGCTGCGGTTGAATGCCCAAAGTTGATGACAGGAAAAGATTGAGAAAACCATCTTCAGCCAGGATTAAACGGAAGACCGTCCCCGCAACGACTAAGGAGGTCAGAGCAGGTAAGAAAATCAGGGTTCGAAACACAGTTGTCTGGACAACACGTCCTGAATCCAGCAGAACCGCCAGGACGAGTGGCAGTGGTACCAGAATGAGAATTGTTCCGATGGTATAGATGGTTGTGTTAGCGAGCGCCTGATTAAACCGCACCAGATTAAAAACGTTCTGATAATTGGTTAGCCCCACCCACTCCTGGCTCCGGACTCCCTGAAAATTCTGAAAACTCATGGCGACAGCCAGGATGACCGGGTAAACCTTGAACACCAGAAATATGGTCAGAAAAGGCGCTAAAAAAACGAAGGGAACAACTTTTCGATGATTTAATATTGCAGTAATTGATTTTAACAATTTATTTTACCTCTGGCGCTGATGAAACAGTTGCAGGCGATAGAGGAGACAGCGGGCATCTTGAAGATGCCCGCTTACGAAAGATAAAGCGCGAAAAGCCGCCGAAAAAAGCACACATTGCCAGAAGATCAGACAATGCCGCCGCCAGAACCTCCTGCGGTGATTTCTGATTCTCGATCAGCTCATACAGTCCGGTCGTCTGCATAATCGTGGCAATTTCGGGATAGAAGGGCCCGGTGTATTCAGGTGCCACATTGCCCAACCCTGCCTTGATGAAGGTGAAGGGGACTTCGCCGCTGAAATCATCCATAGAAATTAACAGGGCTTCGTCATCGTAGACATCGACTCGCATGGGATCAAAGCCCAGATCCGTCCACAGGGAGACGTTGGCTTCATAGGTCAGTTTGGCAAATGCCAGGAATTCTTTAGCGAGTTCGATTTTAGATGGGTCGATCTGGTTGGTGATAACGGTTCCTGTGCCGCCGCCCATCGCCGTAGTATAACCACCTTCTTCAAAGATTGGCATGGGCCGTACAACTTCTACATCAGCCAGGACACTGCTCATATTATCCGGGAAACGGGTCATATACCATTGTGGCATCCATAGCGAAGCAATCCGGCCTTCGGTCAGATCAATAAAGTGATCCGGGGAGTGATGACCACCGCCAGATGCCGCCCGTGCAATCCCATGCACATGGACGAGATCCTGGAAGAATTGGAGTGCTTCTACATTTTCCGGGCTGTCCAGGATAATTTCGCCGTCGGCGTTGTAGGTCCCGCCGCCATTCATCAACATCAAAGCGTAAGCAGAAAAAATGTCCGTTGTTTCGATGCTGGTCATGTAAACATCTGGTGTACCATCGCCGTTGGTATCCTGAGTAACTTTCTTTCCTGCTTCGATGTAGTCATCCCATGTGACAATGCTATCGACATCCACACCTGCTGCTTCCAGCAAAGCGGTGTTGTAATACATCACGAATGAACCCAGATGGTAATCAATGCCATAGTTGTTACCATCGGCGGTATAGGGAGCAAGACGGGATTCAATGATGTCCCCACGATACGGGTCAATGGCATCATTGAGCGGGACAAACTGGATTTCACCCTTTGTGAAGGTAGCAAATTTCTTAATTTCCACGTCGGCCAGATCTGGTGCGCCCATACCAACCAGCAGCGCTGCCAGAAGGTTGTCGTGCATCTGGGTATAATCGATCTGTTCAAAGGTGAGGTTGATGGGCCGGTCAGGATTGGCTTCGTTCCAGCGCTCCGCCTGTTGCTGCATGAAAAGCCCATGCCGTTCCACAAATACCCAGAGAGACAAATCGGTGGCATCCTGGGCATGGATAACACTTATCCCGAATGTTCCGAACAGGATCGCAACAATCACCAAAAGTGATATGCGTTTATTCATTTTTGCCTCCAAATTAAAAAAGTCTTTTAGTCAAGCGTGCATACAAGTGCGGTTACCGAATGGGGTTCAAATGTGTAGTTCAACAGACTCCTTTCTGCAGTCAAAGCCGCTGTTTGCGTGATTACACGGTTTGGCTGATCAAACGAATTTGTTGCTTTTATGTCAGGCCCGTTGATTACATGTGCCTTTACATCACCAGCAAAGAATCCGCTGTCAAGAGAGATGGCTGTCTCTAGAGCTTGTGTCTCGCTGCGATTAACGACAAAGATAGTGAGAGATTTTCCTGCCTCGTCGAGGGATGTCGATACATCGAGGGTACGCAGAGCCGTGTGACCACCAGCCGAAAAAGTATCGCTCTTCCAGAACGGGTCTAAGGCAATATTTCCACAGGTACGGCTGTAAAGCTCAAAGGGGTAATAAATTGTCTGGAGGAACAAACCTTCTCTATTGGTAAAAATCGGCGCGATCACGTTGACGATTTGGGCAATATTTGCCATCTTGACCGATTGCGCGTGACGGATGAAAGCATTGAAATGAAGGGCAACCATCAGCGCATCTTCGAGGTTATAAATTTCTTCCAGATTGTTGCGTTCTTCCAGGGTTTCTCCGCGAGCGCGATACCAGACATTCCATTCATCGACGGCGATGGCGATTGGCCGCTGAATATTACGCTGCAATTTCATCGCCTTGATCAGACCTTCGATGCCGTTCAGGCGTTCGTCGATAAGTTCGGAGAGGGACATATAGTGGGTAAAGTCATTCTCCGGATTACCGACATACCAGTGTATGGCCATGTAATCGATGAACTCAGGCGCGTGATCGAGCAGTAACTGAGCACGCTCAACGAATTCGGCGCTCCAGCTCGAAACCAGGGAAGCCAGAAGTTTGATTGAGGGATCAACCCACCGCATCACCTTGGCGAATTCCTTGTACGCCCGCGCATATTCCTGAGGCGTTTTGTAGCCAATCTGCCATTCCCCATCGACCTCATTGCCAACACCCCAATATTTGACATTATGTGGGGCGTCAAAACCGTGCTTGCGGCGTAGTTTCGCCAGGGCGGTGTCCTGGTTGCTGTTGCAATACTCGACCCAGTCGCGTGCTTCCCGCATATCACCGTCCCCGCAATTTACGACCAGATAGGGTTCAGTCTTGATTTTGCGGCAGAACTGGATAAATTCATTTGTGCCAAAGAGGTTAGGTTCCAGCGTTTCCCAGGCCAGTTCGGGACGGGCTGGGCGATCTTCCACTGGGCCAACGCCATCCATCCAGCGATAGCCGGACACAAAATTACCGCCTGGATAACGTATAATTGGCATATTCAAGCGAGACAGTGCTTCCAGAACATCTTTGCGAAATCCCTGTTCATCTGCTAAGGGTGAACCAGGTTCATAGATACCGCCATAGAAACAGCGGCCAAGATGTTCGGCGAAACCACCGAAAATGTGTGGATGAATAGTACCTAACTGTCGGTCGAGATCAATTTTGATGTAATTCATAAGTAAAGGTGTCCGGCGTAAGGTAAAGCAGGATAATGAAAGCAAACAGCGCCGGATTTGTTTATTAAACAATATCGGCGCATCAAGTAGACTTGTCTGGAGAATTTCAGTAATTTATGAAGATAAACGCACATAATTCGATCTTGCAAAGAAATTTTATTTTCATTTGAAGTTAAATATACTCTGATTAGATGAACGTGTCAAATTCCTGTAAACTAAACATCATGAGTTTGTTTAATAAACAAGTCTCATGGACTGAGGAACAATCTATTGGCTAAGTCTAAACCAACTATGCGGGATGTTGCCGAGGTAGCCGATGTCTCGGCGACAACAGTTTGGATGGTTGTTCACAATAAACCCGGTATTCCCGCCGAAACCATCGACAAGGTTTGGGCGGCTATGGATAAACTGTCATACATTGTTAAACCAGACGACAATAGTTCAAAGGCGGAATCAGTCGCTTTGCTGATAGAACAATCCTCGATTCCGGCGATCAGCGATGTCTTCTATGGCGATGTCATTCGTGGTTTCCAGGCAGAGGCGAAGCGGCTGGGGTACTACGTTCTGCTCTCGACATTTGATCGCAACTCACAGGACCTGGATTTGTTGAAGATGGGTTTCGCTCAGAACCTGGCCGGATTTGTCGTCGCTAATGATGGTGACATCCTCCCTGAAATGGTTCTTCAACTCAAAGTCCCCAATGTGCCCGTCGTCTTGATTGAGAGCTATATTGAGGGACAAACATTCTCTGCCATATTAGGAGATAATTTTATGGCAGGATACAAAATAGCACGTCACATGCTGGACAAAGGGTATCGAAAAATCGGTATCTTGAAGGGGCCAACCAAGTACAGCAGCCTGGTTGATCGGTTTAGAGGTTGTCTGGCCGCTATGGCCGAGGCAAATCTACTCCCTCCCCTTGAGTGGATGCCAGAGCCAGTATCGGGTCATCCTCTGAAGGGTTATGTTCAGATGAAGGAAATTCTGAAACTGCCCGATCACCCCAGCGCTGTCATTGCCATCAGCGACAAAACAGCTTTCGGGGCCATGGAGGCTATTCGGGAAGCGGGGCTGAGTATCCCAGGCGATATTGCTATTGGCAGTATCGACAATACAATTGAAAGTGGGTACACGCGCCCACCGCTGACAACCGTTCACATTCCCAAATATGAAATCGGTGTGCTCGCCCTGCGCAAACTCCATCGGATAATTGAGGGTAACGAAACGATTCCCGTTAAAAGTATGGTCTACAGTGAACTCATTGTACGCGAGTCATGTTAGCGGATGATGCCCCGTGACCTGCCGTCCGGGGAAGCACCCGCAATCGCTAAGGTAAATACATCGGCTTAGAAACTGCACCGCTTTAGCCGTCGTAAAGCGTTACCAGTATCGCATTGCATCTTTGAATAGAGTCATCAAATCTTCTTTATTCGCAGAACGAGGCGACAATTTGGTTACACGATGCTGGGGTAGTGTACCTTCCGCCAGCTTTTCAACATCATTTTCGGTGAAACCAACGGCACTCAGACCATTGGGCATTCCCGTGTCTTTCATCACCTTTATGATAGCCTGTGCGAGTATTTCACCAGCATCTTCATCTTTTGCCCCGCGCACATCCGCGCCAAGAAGTTCAGCAGCCCACAGATGCCGTTTGGGGTCGGCCTGTGCTGTCCAGCGGAATACAGCAGGTGCATTCAAAATAACCGACATCCCATGCGGAATTATCGGATGATCAACATTATAACCCTCCGGCTTATAATCACGCACCATACCTGAAACCGGATAAGACATACCATGAGGAAGATGCACACCAGCATTACCGAAGCCAATTCCCGCAAAGGACGCGGCCAGCAGCATTTGTCCGCGTGCTTCAATATCATCAGTGTCTTGGATTGCACGCAGTTGATATTTGCCAATTATCTCAATCGCCTTTGCTGACCAGATATCACTAATGGGATTAGCCCCCTGATAAGCTGGGCGAAATTTCGGACTTTCCGGTGCGGGGCGCACATTAAACGGGATTGCAGTGAGTGACTCAACTGCATGACTCAGCACATCTAAACCCGAACAGGCGGCAGCCATCGGAGAGAGAGATGCGGTGTTTTCAGGGTCAATAATACCCAGCACAGGACGTAATGCGCGGTGTGCAATGCCTGTTTTGGCGTGCAGTTCCAGCAAATCAAAAATGGCAACGCCGGTTGTTTCGCTGCCAGTTCCTGCGGTAGTTGGAACAGCAATTAAAGGTCTGAGCGCACCGGGGACAGGCTTACCCTTACCAATGGGCGGATTGATGTAATCCAGAAAATCAGTCGTTGGATAAGTCGCGTAGAGATTCGCCGCCTTCGCAGTATCAATAACCGAACCACCTCCGACAGCTACATATGCGTCGAAGTTGCCATCCTGAGCGAAGGCGATAGCGTGTTTGAACGATACATCAGTGGGTTCTATTCGCACCTGATCGTATAGAACGGCATCAATCCCCTGCTCTTTCAGCGCCTTACAGACAGTCTCGACCATCGAGCTGTTACTCAAATTAGGGTCGGTAATCACCATGACGCGCTTTGGTGCAAAATGTGCCATATCATGTCCGATTTCACGGGTGATACCAGGGCCATATTTGATGCTGGAGGTATCCATTGTGAAACCAGTTTCGAATGTTGTGAGTTCAACCATTTTTATTTCCCCAAAATTCAACTAAATAACCTGAGTTATGGATAAGCAGATGCCTCAAGGGGGGAGAGGGACTAATCTCTTCGGTGACCAAACCTAAACCGACAGGCATCCAAGATGAGTTTACTGGAACTGTTGTGCGCTGTCGATGATTTCTGCCTAGGGATGAAGAAGGAGCAAGTTGGGCGACTGTTGGGCCGATGGCAACCAGTAATGGCAATGAACGAGACAGATAAGTGTAGTAAAGCCTTAACCATCACCATCCAGTTTCATCGAAGCCAGTCTCGAACGTTCAAAGCCTACTACCAGGAAAGTGGTGTATTTCAGGGGAGAATTCCCGCAGGTTGATCGCCTATACCCCTCAATCCAAGCAGCCTTCTCTCAACCTTCCTCGCTTTCCTTCTTTGCAGGACTTTGTTTATCCATAACTCACGTTATCTACATAAATTTTGTGAATTCGGGTACAGCTAATCATACTTTCACAATATTTCATGTATTTATCCCCTATAATGCAAACGAATTCATCTATTAAGGCAAATACAAAATGGCCCATTTCCCCATTATCGAATATGAAGCCCTGACCGACGCTAAAGCAAAAGCTGTCTATGACCAGATCACGGCGGAGCTAGGGTTTGGCATCGTTCCTAATCTGTTCAAGTCGATGGCGACCAACCCTGATTTCCTGGAAGCCAACTGGAAAAAATTTCGCGGCGTGGTGCTGCAAGGCGAACTGCCGCGCACTTTGAAAGAAATGGTCGGCGTCGCTATCTCGCAGGCTAATAAAAGTGAGTACGCACTTAAGGTACATCTGCACGGTCTGTCGGCACTGGGCATGAGTGAGGAAGTGCTGCGGACGCTGGTTTCAGACTTTGAAGCCTGCCCGCTGCCCGCCCGTGAAAAAGCGGTCATCCGCTTCGGCCTGATGGCTGCCACCAAACCGCACGATCTGAAGGCTGAACACTATGATGAACTCCGCAAAATCGGCCTGGATCATGCGGAAATCTTCGAGATCGTGGCGACGGCTAACCTTTTTACCGGGGTCAACCAGTATACAGACGCCATCGCTCTGGAGATTGACGCCCTCTGATGCCTCCACCAGAGATGATGGGTCGTTTAGAAGATCAGGATCGTGAACAGCTCCTCGCAACCACGCGCCGCCTCCTCGCCGAGGCGGATGCACTTTCCAGCCGGGTGGCCGCTGTCAACGAAATTGGCATCGCCATCAACAGCACGCTCAATCTGGCTGCTATCCTCAAGGTGATTGCCCGCCAGGCGAAATGGCTGCTGGATTTTGAGCATTGCAGCGTTTGTTTGCAGGTTGATGAGAAGTGGCAGGTTAATACGCTTTTTGGCCCGGCGCTCGACAGCAGCATCGATCTGCTGGATACGGTGAACGTTGGGCGGGCGCTGAAAAGCAGCCAACCCCAGCTTGTTCGGGACGGTTCGTCCGCGCCATTTCTGGCAGAATTCGCCTCACAGATCATCATTCCGCTGGTGGCTGATGAAATGGTGCTGGGGACGATTAATTTTGCCTGCAAAGAGCCGCGCCGCTACACGCAGGATGATATGCGAATCAGCTATATGCTGGCGCTGCAACTGGCATCGGCCATCCGCAACTCGCGCAACTTCGAGGAATTGAAGCGGACACGTGACGAACTCCGCAGCCGCGCTGCTGAACTGGAAGCCCGTAATCAGGAACTGGATGCCTTCAGCCATACCATCGCCCATGACCTGAAATCACCCCTCAGCAACATTGTTCTGAAAAGCGAACTGGTGACGATGCGACTCGGCGATGAACTGCCGGAAAAGGCACAAGAAGCACTGACCGGCATTAAGGACAGCGGCTTAAAAATGGGGCAGATGATTGACCAACTATTGCTGCTTGCCAAACTGCGGAATGTAGCTGAAACTGTGATACCGGTTGAGACTAAGGCGATTGTCGCGGCGGCGCTGGGACGCTTTACGCAGGTGATTGAAGCCAGCAAAATCGCCATCACCATCGCGCCCGATCTGCCCCCTGCACTCGGCCATGCCCAGTGGGTCGAAGAAGTCTTTGCTAACCTCGTCAGCAATGCCATCAAATACATGGGAACGGCTAATCCGCAGCCGCGCATCTGCATTCACGCAGCCCATCAGGGAGAATATGTGCGTTATGCCGTACAGGACAGCGGCGTCGGCATCGCGCCGGAAGATCAGAAACGTTTATTCGAGATGTTCACCCGTCTGCGTCCGACAGAAGCGGAAGGGCTGGGACTCGGTCTGTCGATTGTCCACCGCATTGTCACCCGTCTCAATGGACAGGTTGGCGTTGAAAGCACGCCGGGCGAGGGCAGCACCTTCTGGTTCATACTCCCTGCTGTCCCTGCTGTGGAGAGCGTGGTATTATCATCATAAAACAATTATGGGAGCGTTCCCGGCATGGCAAAATCGCTTGTTTTAGTCATTGAAGATGACCCCAGCCTCAGCGCCCTGTTTGCGTCAGTGCTGGAAATGATCGGATTTGAAGTTGAAATGATTCAGGACAGCCGCGAAGCCATGACACGCATTGCCCAGCGCCGGCCCGCGCTGGTCATGCTCGACATGCAGATGCCCCATGTCACCGGGCAGGAAGTGCTGCGGCAAATTCGCGCTGACGAACGCTTTCGGGCATTAAAGGTGATGATGGTGACTGCCAATGCCCGTGCTGCTGAACAGGAAGAACTGGAACGGCTGGCGGATGTCATCCTCATCAAACCAGTAACCTTCGATCAGATCAAGGAATTCACGCTGCGATTGGTGCCGCTGGAGAAAGCCGAACCTGACCAATCCTCGCAGACTATCAGCAGCGATGTCGGTTAGGTGACAAAGCTGCGATTTTGCGCGTGCTTTTGCCAGCTATCGTCGGCAATAATGGCGGCGATAGCCTGCATGACGGCCCGCAGTTCTTCATCGCTGTTATAGAAATGTGGTGCAATACGGATGCCCGCGCCTTCGCGGTAATCAATCACCAAATTTCGTTCCAGCAGTTCACGTGAAATTTCATAGGCATGGTCGCCAGGTCGCAGCGTGACCGTCCCCGCCCGCACTGCCGGGTCACGGGGGGAGTTGACCGCATAACCCGCCGCGTCCGCCAGTTCAATCAACAGCGCCGTCTGGCGCAGCGATTTTTCCCGAATATTATCAACGCCCACCTGAACGATGATTTCTACCCCTGGCTGAATGGCATACAGTGAGGCAATTCCCGGCGTGCCATTGGCGAGGCGGTAGGCATCTTCCCGTAAGGTGAACTGCTCCAGATCGAAGGTGAAAGGCTGCTGATGGGCGAACCAGCCGGTTATTTTCGGCTGCAAGGTGGGCAGCAGATCAGGCCGGACATACATGAAAACGCCGCCCGGCCCTCCACACAGCCATTTCAGCGTGCCGCCAATGTAAAAATCGACATTGAGCGCGGTCACATCCAGCGGAATGATGCCGACACTGTGGTAGCCGTTGAGCAATACCTGTGCGCCGACACGATGCGCTTTTTCGACAATGGCAGCCGCAGGCATGATATAAGCGCTGCGGAATAAGACATGGCTGAGGGAAACCAGGCGTGTGCGTTCATCAATTGCGTCCAGCAGTTCATCGGTGTCGATGCTGATGCTGTCGTGGCTGCGGACGATATGCAGATTTACGCCCGGCGGCAGCATGGCCCGCAGGCTGTAGACATCTGAAGGGAAATCCTGATCGCAGACCACTACTTTATCCCGCCCGCCAAAATCGAGGGCGCTGAGGAGAATGCTGTTGGCGATGCTGGCATTTTCGTGGAGGAGGACGCTGCCCGCCGGAGCGCCCATCAGCGGGGCGATTTTGTCACCAACAGCGCCTTTCAAGTCCCACCAGCCCGCGCCCCAGGCCCGCACACCGAGCGTTGACCATGAGTCGGCAAAAGCGGTCAGCCGGTCATAAACGGCGCGTGGCATTGCCCCCAGCGAATTGCTGATGAGGTAGGTACAGGTTTGCAGGATCGGGAATTCGCCGCGCCAGCGCAGCAGCGAGTCAGACATTTGCCGTTAAACCTTTTTATCCGAACGCGGGTCGAGGGCATCCCGCAGACCGTCGCCGACGAAGTTGATGCTGAGTACCGTGAGCAGAATCAAGAGGCCGGGGAAAAACCAGTACCAGGGCGCATCCTTGATGATCTGAAATTCCTGCGCCTCGGTCAGCATATTACCCCAACTGGCTGTTGGCGCCTGTACACCTAACCCCAGGAAACTGACATAAGCCTCTGCCAGAATCGCCCCGGCCACGCCCAGAGTCAGCGCGACGATGATTGAGGCGGTGGTGTTGGGTAAAATATGCGAGGTGATGATGCGCCAGTTGGGCAAACCCAGCGCCCGCGCCGCCGTCACGAATTCAGTTTCCTTGAGTGATAAGACGTTGGAACGGACGATACGGGCCAGGCTCATCCAGCTTGTGAGGCCGATGACCACAATCACCACGATTACACTGCCGCTGAAGGTTCGCCCTAAAAATTGTATATCGGGAATCTGACTGGCGAAAAACTTTGCCATGACCAGCAGCAGCAGCAGCGAAGGGATGCTCAACATGGCTTCGGTGAAGCGCATCAGAATGGCGTCAATCCAGCCGCCGTAAAATCCGGCAAGCGCTCCGATCAGCGTTCCTGCTGTGACTTCCACCATGACCGCCAGTATGCCGATGATGAGCGAAATCTGCCCGCCATAAATCGTCCGCGCCAGGATATTGCGCCCGATACGGTCGGTGCCGAAAGGGTGGGCAGCGGAAGGTGGTTGCAGTCGAATACTGGTGTCGTTGCGATTGGCGTCGGCTTCGCTGAAGACGAGGGAACCGATGATGATATACAGCACCATCAGACACAGCAGCAGCAAACCAAACATGGCGGCACGGTGTCTGACAAAGCGCCGCGCTGCCCGCTGCATGGGCGTCTGCGGCTTGATCTCATCGTGGGTGCTGTTCAGTTTAACCGGACTCGCGCCTGCTATCGTTGCCATAAAAAATCCTTATGAAAAGCGAATACGGGGATCGAGCCAGGTATACACAATATCCGTCAATAACTGAAACAGGACTACAGAGATAGTGATGAGCATCAGCAGACCCATGATGACGGCGTAATCCAGCCGCCCCAGGTGGTCAATAAACAGGCGACCCATGCCCGGCCAGGAGAAAATGCGCTCCGTGACCACCGCACCGCCCAGCAGGAAGGGAATATCCAGCCCAACCAGGGTTGCCAGCGGCAGCGCCGCATTTTTGAAGGCATGGCGGTAGAGAATGCGCCGTTCGGAGATACCTTTGGCGCGGGCGGTGCGGATGTAATCGGAGTTGATGACTTCCAGCATATTGGAACGAATATAACGGCTGTAGGCGGCGATGCTGATGAGTGAAATGGTGAGGACGGGCAGCGCCATATACCAGGCCAGCTCACCAATATTTTTTGCCGCCGACGGGTTGCTGATGGTGGGGAAGTAGGGCAAGCCCCATTCTCGAAATTTGACCGCCAGAATATACAGCAGCCCGAAGCCGAGCAAAAAAATCGGCATTGAAAAAGTGACGAATGAAAATCCGGTGACAATATTATCCAGCAGCGAATACTGTCTGACAGCGGAGACAACGCCGATTACCAGCGCTACCGTCAGAATAAGGATCTCGCAGGTAATCATCAACAGCAGCGTGTTAGGGATACGCTCCATAATCAACTGCATGGCTGGCTGGCGCGTTACGATGGAAATACCAAAGTCCCCGCGCAGGACACCGCGCCGGGTGCCATAGGTTTCCGGCTCGCCATCGCCATCGCGGTCAAACATTGTCCAGTCGTTGCCGATGAGCCAGTAAAGGTATTGGTTGACGATTGGCTGGTCGAGGCCAAGCTGCCGCCGCAGCCGGGCGCGGTCTTCCGGCTTGGGCGGCACGCGCCCGCCCATTGTCGCCAGCGGATCACCCGCCGACTGGAGCAGCACAAAAATCACGAAACTGACGATTAACATCAGCGGAATAGCCTGAAGCAGCCGCCGGAAAATATATTGAGCCATAAACCACAGAGTCCTGTATAAACGGCTTTTTAAGGGGCGATTTATTTCTTTGCCCTCAATCATATTTAAGACTTACGCAATTGAGGATGATTTTCTTAGGGAGGGTTTGAAACCCTCTCCTACAGATTCGGCAAGTGCGTCACTTCTAAAATAGACGCAGGTCAGACTATTTCTCGCCTGGACAAGGGGTTTAAACCCCTTGTTTCTCCGATCAACTGCGTAAGTCCTAATATTTTTAAAAATGTGGGGCAGGTATGTCACCCGCCCCATCTAATTTGATTGTTCAGCAGGAGCAGGAGGAAGCTCATGCTCCTGTAAAAACCTAATAGCTGAAGTGCAGCGGCATTTTATCCGGCGATTACCCAGTTGGCGGCGTTCCACAGTGGGTCAGCGCCGCTGATGAGGGTGTTCTCGATGCGCGAGCTGACAGCCCACAGGTCGGGGTCGTGCCAGACACTGTTCCACACAACGGCATCAAACAGCTTCTGGTCAATCTGCTGGAAGATGGCGACACGGGCATCGAAATCGAGCGTGCGCGCCTGTTCTTCAAAGAGGGCGTCAATTTCCGGGTCACAGAAGAAGTTGTCGTTGATGCCTTCGGGGTTATCGTCGCTGGGAATCTGCTGGCAGGTGAAACGGGAAGTATCGGGGTCAGGGAAATTTGAAGCGGCCGAGTATTCACCAATATCATACTGACCGGTGGACATCGGGCCGCCATCGGCGTAACCGGCGAAGAAGATGTCTGAGTCGAAGTTCTGAATTTCAATGCCGACACCCAGATCGGCCATATCCTGCTGCACCACTGCCTGCACATCCTTACGAAGCTGGCGCTGGTTGGTCACATAGCGCAGGGAAAGTTCGACCCCCTCCTTATCGCGGGTGCCATCACCGTTGCTATCGACCCAGCCAGCTTCATCGAGCATGGCGGCGGCAGCGGCAGCGTCATAGGGGATGGGGGCTGCATCAGGGCGAGCATAGGGCGTGTTTTCCCAGAAGCTCGCGCCGGTATAGAGCAGTTCACCGTTCAGATCACGGTTGATTTTGTCGCGGTCAAAAGCCATCACCAGCGCACGGCGAACGTTGACATCCTGAAGGGCAGGATGACCGCCTTCGCCAACATTGAAGAACCAGCCTTCGTTATAGCCACCGTTGACGAACTCGATATTGATGTTGCCGCCTTCCTGCAAGGCCGGGACATCACCCGCCGCAATGAACGTGCCAACATCCGAGTCGCCAGCGATCAGCGCGGCAACGGTGGCCGCGCCGTCTGGCACGAACTGAATTTTCACGTTCTCAATCTGGGCCTGGCCGAGGAAATAATTTTCGTTGCGAACCAGGTTGATTTCGCTGCCAGTTTCCCAGTTGACGAATTTGTACGGGCCGCTAGTGACATCTGGTTCGCGATTCCAGGTGGCAGTGTCGAGCGTGCCTTCTGCCTCGAACACCGGGCGCAGAATGTGCGCCGGGAGCGGTGGCATGGCTCCCCAGAGAGTCGCCGTCCAGGCCGCATAAGGCTCGTTGAAGGTCGTCACCACCGTTTGCGCGTCTGGTGCGGTTACGCTGGCAACTTTGGTGTCCCAGGGCGTGCGTGACGACAGGGTATTGGCTGTGTCCATAATCATTTCATAGGTGAACACAAAATCGTCGGCGGTGATGGGCGTGCCGTCTGACCAGACTGCCCCTTCACGGATGGTAAAGGTAATGCTGGTTCCATCTTCACTCAGGCCGCCATTTTCCAAACTGGGGATTTCAGCAGCGATGACTGGAACAGGCAGGAGTTCATTATCCGTCACCCATGCCTGGGCATGTACCAAATCCTGTACAGTGGTCGAGAACCACATATTGGTGTAGGCATAATTGAGCGTATCGAGTTCCTGCTCCAGCGCGATGCGAACAGTGTTACTGGCATCCTGTGCCAGCGCCGGGACTGCGCTCAGAGCGAGCAACAAGACCAGCGCCAGAGTTAATAACAAACGCCGTTTCATATTAGGTTGTTCTCCTTAAAAACACTTTAAAAGACGAAAGGTATATTACCCGCGATGCGAAATCGCCGCAAACCTACTGGCAGACGGAAAACGCATCTGCAATTCTGTAGCATTTACCCAAAACGCTGGCACAGCGTTCAAAGTAGAGAGTTGCTAGTCACCAGCCCCTGAGCAATCTGTTGAAAGGAGCAATGATATTAGAGAGTTTGAAACCCGCCCCTACCTGCAAACTGATTTATGGCTAAGAACAAGTCTGTTGCGTTATGCTATTCAGCTCGTGACTGGCAATTAGCAGCTAGCGACTCCTTATGCGAATCACCCAACCCCACATTACACGACAGAAGCAATCCGACCATTCGCTGATTTTTGATGGCGAACGAGGCGAACGGTTGAGCGTCACTGTTCTCGACCATGATCTGATTCGGGTGTGCCACTGGCCGGATGGCAAGCCGCGCCTTGACCGCACCTGGATGGTGGTGGGCACGGATGGGGATACGCCGCGTGAAGGCCGCCAGCGCGATGATCTGTCGCCGTTTCCGCTGCCGGGATTTGAAACGGATACACCGAATGACCATCGCTTCGGGTTGCGCCACCAGACGCTAAAACGTCCGGCTACCGAAAAATCAAGTCCACTAAAGGGACTGGAAGAAGACGCATCCGGGGATACGTCGGCAGCGAATTTGCAGACCGGTGTCATACAATTGACGACGGAACAACTCCGCCTGACGATTTCGCTGCCGGACTTCCGCATCGAATGGGCGGATGCGATGGGCAACAATTTCGCCGCTGACCTGCGCCGACGGGCTTATGAATATGACCGTGCCGGGAAGCGTATTTTTCATTACCTGGAACGCCGCACAAACGAGCATTATTACGGCTTTGGCGAACGTGCTGGAGCGCTCGATAAAACCGGCTACCGGATGCGGATGCTCAACCTGGATTCGCTCGGCTACAATGCAGAAACGGGCGACCCGCTTTACAAACACTTTCCGTTTTATATCACCTATGTGCCGGAGCTCAACATCGCTTACGGCCTGTTCTATGACAACCTCGCCCCGACCACCTTCGATATGGGGAAAGAAATCAGCGCTTTTTATGGTTTTTACCGCTACTATCAGGCCGACGACGGCGACCTCGATTGCTACATGATTTATGGCCCGACCATCGCTGAGGTGGTGGCGAAGTTTACGAAGCTTACCGGGCGTATCCACCTGCCACCGCGCTGGTCGCTCGGTTATCTTGGTTCAACGATGGTATATACCGAAGCGGCGGACGCGGGGGAACAGCTCAAAAAATTTGTCGATCTTTGTCGTGAACATGACATCCCCTGCGATCTGTTTCACCTCTCGTCCGGCTATACCAGCGGGGCAGACAGCAAGCGTTATGTCTTCACCTGGAATCGGGAGAAAGTGCCAGACCCGGCGGCACTGGCGGCTTACTTCAAAGACGCGGGCATTCATCTGTCCGCAAACATCAAACCCTGGATGCTGACGACACATCCTGACTACGGCGAAACCGCTGCGACAGGGGGTTTCATCCAGTCTGCTGAGGCTAACACGGCGCAGGTTGATACCTTCTGGAGCGGTGCGCCCTTCACGGCTGCTGATGGCTCATACTTCGATTTTACTTCGGACGCCGGGTTCAATGCCTGGAAAAATGGTTTGACCAACTCGCTGCTGAAGTACGGCATCGAGTCGGCGTGGAATGATAACAACGAATTTGAAATCTGGGACGACGAGGCGCGCTGTGATGGGTTCGGCGCGGAAATCCCGGTCAGCCTGGCGCGTCCGCTGCAAACCCTGCTTATGGCGCGGGCATCCTTCGAGGCGCAGGAGGCGCACCAACCAGATGAACGGCCTTTCGTGCTGTCGCGTTCGGCCTGCCCCGGCGTAGGGCGTTATGCCCAAACGTGGTCGGGCGACAACTTCACCTCCTGGCACGCGCTCAAATGGAATATTCCGATGGGATTGGGACTTAGCCTGTCGGGGATGGCGAATACCGGGCATGATGTGGGCGGGTTTTACGGGCCCAAGCCTGAGCCGGAATTATTCATCCGCTGGATACAGAACGGTATTTTTCACCCACGCTTCACCATCCATTCTTACAATACCGACGGCACCGTTAACGAACCCTGGATGTACCCGGAACTGCTGCCGCTGGTGCGCGAATTGTTCCAGTTTCGCTACCGGCTGATTCCCTATCTGTATTCGCTGTTGTGGGAAGCGGCACAAAGCGGCGCACCTGTGATTCGTCCGCTGGTTTACGCTTATCCCGACGACCCGCACACCCACAGCGAGTCATTCGATTTCCTGCTTGGCCCGAATCTGCTGGTGGCCTCTGTTCTAGAGGAAGGCGCACGGACGAGGGAGGTGTATCTGCCGGGGAAAGGGGACTGGTACGACTTCCACACAGGCGCAGTTTACACGGGCGGACAGACCATCACAGTTGATGCGCCGCTGGAGCGGATTCCGCTGTTTGTCCCGGCGGGCGGCCTGATTCCAATGGGTAAGCCGATGAAGCATGTCGGCGCGCAAGCTGATGATGTACGGCAGGTGTATGTATTTCCGGGGAGCGGCTCATTCACACTGATCGAGGATGACGGTCATACGCTCGACTACCGGCGCGGAGCCTACACTGAAGTTGAACTCAGCGTTGAATCACGCGGTGATGAAATTCATCTGAGCGCCCGCCGCAAACACGCTGGCTATGCACTGCCGTATGCTGATATCGAGTTCATTTTGCCCGGCGGTGAACGGCGGATGGTTGGCGTGGACTAAAATTAGTTCGCGAATGGTCTGAGGAAACAGGCTGATGGAATTGACGCCGGTGGTCAGCTTATTGAGTCAGGATTAATCTAACATTTCTGACACCCACAGCAGCGCCCGCCCGGTGATATAACCATAGGCCAGCGCACCAAGCAGCAGCCCAAGTGGCAGACCGCGTATTAACGGCGCGAGGGTCAACAAAGCACAGGCCGCCCCTGCCCCGGCATTGGCACCAATCCACCAGAACGCCCGGTTTTCATGCCGCTCCGCCAGGATAAACCACTGTCCCACACCCAGTCCCGCGCCGATGATGCCGCCAATTAGAGCGATGCCCCATCCCCAGCCAAGCGTCAAAACGATAGCCGCGCCCGCCGCAGGCAGCACGCCGAGGGCAGTCCCCACCGCGCTCAGGGCGATCCAACGGCGCGGCGACTCGCCATTTCGTCGCAAAATATAAGCCTGTGCCGCCCCGACAACCGCGCCAGAAAATGCTCCGCCGAGGCATAATGCGGGTGTGTAGAGACTCCAGGCGCTGAGGTACAAACCCACTGTCCAGCCCGCCGCCGTTGCCAGCGTCCAGCGGAACAAAAAACTGGCCGCCCATTTCTCCCGGAAGCGGACGGCAGCCGTGTCGTAAGCAGCACGCAGTTTCATCATAAAGTGGGGTTCATGAGGGAGCTTCGCTCAACTAATCCCCACCAGCGATCTGGCCGAGGGCTTCCACCGCGCCATGTCGCACCTTGATGTCATCGTCCTGTAAAGCGGTCAGCAGCGCGGGAACAGCGGCAGCGCCCAGTTTGACCAGTGCTTCCATGACATTTTTTCGCACTGGTGGCGTCGTATTCATCCCCTGGACGACATCCCAGCGACGGCGCAGCACATCGATCATGGCTGGTACAGCCGTCCCGTCACCCAGCCTGCCCAATGCCTGTGCCGCGTTGATGCACATGGCCCAGTCTGCGCTGGGGTCTTCGATGGCCGTGATCAGGGCGGGGACAGCAGCGGAGTCGCCAATTTCACCGAGTGCCTGGGCGGCGGCATGGCCGACTGCCAGCACTTCATCCTGTAAGGCCGTGATGAGCGCCGGAACAGCTTCGGCATGGCGGGTTGCGCCGAGAACGGTGGCGGCAGCGCGGCGCACATCCGGGTCTTCATCGGTCAATCGTTCCAGCATGGCCGGGCCGACAGCCGGGTCATCAATTGCGGACAGCGCGGCGATGGCAAAGTCGTAGACAAAACCGGCTTTGTCCCGCAGCGAGAGCATCAGCAGCGGAAGCGCTTCCGGTGATTTCGTTTTACCAAGCGCACGCATAGCAGCGCTGCGTATCATGTGGTTATCGTCCAGGGCAGCCCGCAGCAAGCCCTGCACAATCTCATCGTAATGTTGAGTCATCGTGAATCCTTTTGCTGATTGTCGCAAGTGTAGCAGTTTCAGGCGGAAAAGTTGATACCGAGGAATACATTACAGACGAGGAGAGGATGCATTTTCTTTCATTCATCGAAAACGTTGATTGAGATACCCTTTTTCAGGGTTAGATTTGTCGTGATTACAGCTTCACCCCTCCCCCGAATTTCAGGGTTGAGGGGCTAACGAACAGGCAGGCGATCAAACATCACATAATTGATAGGCCTGGCGCAAACCGGCCACAGGATCGCGTGTCGGGATAAATTCCTGACCCACCCAACCAGTGTAGCCCGTCGCGGCAATCGCCCGCATCACCGCCGGATAATTGATTTCCTGCGAGTCGTCGATCTCATGACGTCCGGGGTTTCCCGCTGTATGATAATGGCCGATACAGGCATGATGCTGCTGAATAGTGCGGATTAAATCGCCTTCCATGATCTGCATGTGATAAATGTCGTAGAGCAGTTTCACCTGCGGCGAGTTGACCTGTTTACAAACCTCTACACCCCAGGGCGTCGTATCACACTGATAATCGGGGTGGTCTACCTTGCTGTTGAGCAGTTCCAGGATGATGGTAACACCTGCGCTGGCAGCGGCTTCGGCAGCGCGGCTCAGGTTTTCGGCGGTGATGTGCGCCCCGGTCATATCATCCAGCCCATCACGGTTGCCACTGAAGACAATCAGACTGGGGATACCCCACTTCACCATCTGTTCGAGGTTGTCGTGAATCTGCCGCTCGATTTGCGGCCAGTTTTCACGCCGGTTGAGTCCTTCCGTCAGCGAAAGTCCACCGCTGATTGAAGCGATACTGAGGCCGTAATCCTTCACCAGCGGCCAGTATGCGCTGCCTACCAGTTCCACACCCTGATAACCGATTTCGGCGGCAGACTTGAGCAGCGCTTCCGGGGTCATTTTATCCGGGACGAAGCACCACCACGATACACATTGTTTGAAAGCTGCCATGTTTTTCTCCAGGGTTGAAATTAAGAAGAAAGGAAAGATTTCAGGGCGCTGCGTCACTGAGGCGGGCGCGGGCGCGTTCCAGCGCGTCTTCCGGCGTGGTGGCAAATTCAAATCTGGCTTTGGTCAGCCCGGCGAGAATATTCACCAATACCTGCGCGATCAGATGGTCGCCGAGGATGATGACATGAATCATGCGCTGGTCAAATTCTGCTCCCCAGCGCGACAGACGGGCGTCAAGCGTGGAAATTTTGGCATCACGGAGATCATAAATGAGGACGTAAGGCGCGTCATGATGTTCATCAGCGAAGACTTTGCGGGCATGAACTCCCTCAGTGAATCCTTCCCTGTCAAGCACACCTTCCCAGGCCAGGCTGATGATGCCCGGTTCGATAACTTCAATTTTAGAGAGCATTAACGCCTCACGGTTAAATTGACCGTGAATTATTATGACTCGAAGTAAAACCCTATGCCACCGACTGCGCCCCTGGCGGCGGTTCGATGGGGGCGGTTTTCACCGCTTCTGCCTCGGTAGTAGCGCGTGCATCAGCAAAGCCAGTGTAAACTGACACGCTGGCTGTATAACGCGGATTGGCCGAGCTGTAAGGATAGACGGCGGCCATATCGACAATGCCACTGGCAACCGGTGCCAACAGCAGCATCGCCAGCCGGGCATCCAGCGCACGCTGAGTTGTCAGGGTGATATGCGCGTAACGCCGCTCCCAGATGGTGGTCGCGTTGGGGAGGAGAATCGCCAGCGGCGGAATCGTCTCTGCCTGGAGATGGGCAATCAGACTGGGAACACCCTGCTTGATCGGCGTGGCGACCAATTCCAGCGCTTCTGGCAGGACGACGAAACCGTGAAGCTGCATCCAATCCTGTTTTTGTGCTTCAATCACCGCGCCGATGACGGCTTCGGCAGCGCTGCGATTTTTGAAAAACGGCGTCTCATTCTCCGTTGGAATGCGGACGTAAATCGGCTGTGTGGACATAGTCGTTTGTTTCCGGGGTCTTGCTGATCGAACCTTTACTTCCTTCATTATAACGGACGCTTCTATTCGCGTCAGGTCAAAAACCTCAATTTTTCCCCAAAAATTAGCGAACTCTAACCGCCTATAACACAACCCAAATTACCGATCAGCTTTCAACGAGCCAGCGCCTGCTTGCTGTTTGTATCAGCCTGAAGCTCATCAATAGTTTTTGCGCCGCCAACGCCGCGATGATGAGAATACCCATAATGAAGGGCTTATCGATTCCGAATTACATAGCGCTGGCTGGCTTTGACGAAACTGACTGGATGCCACATGCTGGCCCCGGCATTACCGTCGTCAGCCAGCCGACTTGTAAGATGGGCAAAACCACCGCCGAACTGCTGTTTGAGCGTATCGCCGCCCCACTGCGCCCAACCCATGAAGTCATCCTGAATGGCTCATTGATTAAATGTGATTCGACGCGCACACGATAGGGATGGATTCATTCGCCCTGATATTTAAGCCCCCACTGGGCGCGGATAGCATCAAGCGTCGTCATGATGGCGCGGGTTTCATCGAGCGGCATGGTTTCACTTTCGGTCAGCCCGGTATGTAGACAGCGGGCAACTTCCAGCGCTTCATAATTGTAGCCATTGCCGGTCATAGGCGCGTCAATGACCTGCTCAGGCTTGCCGTTGATGCGGACAATCAACTTGTTGCCATGCCACCAGTCAGGAACGGTGATGCTGCCATCCGTGCCGTAGACGACTGCCTGATGAAGCGTGCTGGTGCGGGTGGCAGATGACAACTGTGCCAGTTGGCCGCCGCCATAGCTGAAGATGATAGCATTCTGTTCATCGACACCGGTTGCGCCGATTTCCGCGAATGACGTGATCTGCGCGGGAGGGCCGAACAGGAAATAGGCCAGCGACACAGGGTAAATGCCCACATCCAGCAGTGCGCCACCACCCAAATCACGATTGAATAAGCGACCTTCTTCATTGAGGCTGGTGCGGAAACCAAAATCTGCTACCAGCATCCGCAGGTCGCCAATTGTCCCCGCCGTGACCAATTCTTTCAATTTGACAATGGCAGGGAGGAAACGCGACCACATGGCTTCCATCAGAAATAAATTTTTCTCTCGTGCCAGCGCGATCACCTGATCGGCCTGAGCAGTATTGATGGTGAAGGGCTTTTCGCACAGCACGGCTTTGCCGGCTTCCAGACACAACATGCTATTGGCCGCGTGGAAAGGGTGCGGCGTGGCGATATAAATGGCATCCACATCGGGGTCATTTGCCAGGGATTCGTAACTAATGTGGCGGTGGGGAATATTGTACTGGCTGCCGAACTTTTCAGCAGCCTCACCTGTCCGCGAGCCGACGGCAACCAGTTCCGCCCCCGGCGCGGCGGCAAGCCCATCAGCAAATTTGTGGGCAATGCTGCCCGTGCCGAGGATGCCCCAGCGCAGTATGTCAGTCATAGTTTTCAGTATCTCCAGATTGAATGAGGTGCAGATAACGTGATTCCAATTCGTCCAGCCGCGGCAGCAGACTCGGCCACAATTTCAAATCGAATTCCTGTGCGATTAAGTCTAACCCCGGCTGGTAGTCCGGCTCCACAGGCTGGAAATCGGCAAAGGTAACTGGCTGGCGAACCCCGAAATCAGGATAAGTGCTGCGTTCAAAAGCGATATATTCCAGCCGATAAAATCCAAGCTGGCAGCCCAGCGCGAGAAATTCGGTTAAATCCGCCCCTAGCACCCAATTTTTCGGCCCGCCGTAGAGCGCGGGAACCGTCATGATGACGGGCGAATCGTCGCTCACCTGACCGTCCTGATGTAGCAGCGAGAAGTGTACGCCATCTCCCCCTGTAGAGCCAAAAACCGAGGCATTGAGGGGGGTGCAATCATATTTGTGGTCACTGTCAGCAGAGGGTGGATAATGGAGTATCAGGCCGAGGGAATCAAAGGCGTATTCTGGCTTGATGCCCTGTGTTTCACCCTGGCGCTGTGCCAACCGCCACAATTGTTCCAGCTTTGAAGCAGGCATATCTTCCTCAAATGCTACTTGCAGTATTCTGATACAGGCTCAGTTATAATCTCTCTTGTCACACTTTAGCACCCAGGCGGCAACATGCCAAGCGTTTTCATCAGCTACCGGCGCAAACCGAGCGCGATTCTTGCCCAGCTTATCCTCAAGGACTTAAAGGAGCAGGGCATTGAAGTTTATCTCGACATCGAACGAATGGAAAACGCCGGTAATTTCCCGACGCGGCTTTTCCAAGCAATAGAAGCGTCGGATGTTTTTGTCTGCCTGCTGGGGGAAGGCACGCTCGAATCAGAGTGGGTGCAGTACGAAATCGAACATGCCCAGAAGCTGAAGAAGCCGATGATTCCCGTCTTTCAGGAGACGTTTACGCCCCTGCCGCTGGAACAGGCACCTAACCAGGCTATCAAGACACTGCTGGAACATGATGGCGTTTATATTTTTGACGTGAAAAATGTTTATGTGCCGCAGGCGGTTGAGGCGCTGGCGCGGATGATTGAAAACACAGCCGCCTGGCTGATGGCATCAACGCCCAATACACCGCCGCCTCAACCGATCCTGAGCATCAACATTGAAACGCTGGCCGGGCAGAAATTCGGCCAGTACGAAGTGAAGGATTTGCTCGGTCTGGGCGGCATGAGCGCTGTTTATCGTGCCTACCAGGAAAGCCTGATGCGCGATGTAGCGCTCAAAGTGCTGCCACCATCTTTCGCCTCGCAGCCGGCCTCGGTAGAGCGCTTTTTGCGCGAAGCCCGTACCTCCGCCGCGCTGGAACATGCCCATATTGTCCCGGTTTATGACTATGGCAACGTCGGCGGCCTGAGCTTCGTGGTCATGCGCCTCCTCTCCGGCGGGTCACTGGCAGAACGACTGGCACTGACCAATGAAACTGATTGGCCGCTGCCGTCACTGGGCGAAACTGTCTATATTCTCAAACGGCTGGCCGCCGCGCTCGATTACGCCCATTCACGGGGGGTCATTCACCGCGACATCAAAGCCAACAACATTATGTTTGATGATCAGGGCAGCCCGTTCATCGTTGATTTTGGTATCGCCAAGCTGACGCACGCCGTCAACGCCCTGACGGGTACGGGTGTGGCGATGGGGACGCCGCTTTATATGGCGCCGGAACAGTGGCGCGGCGAAAGTGTGACCCCCGCTACTGACCAGTATGCGATGGGCGTAGTCGCTTATGCCGCTATCACCGGTCACCTGCCATTTGAAGCTCCAACACCCTATGCGCTGATGCATAAACATATCAATGAAGAACCGCTGCCCCCTCAGGTCTGGCGGGCTGATCTGCCCGAATCGGTGAAGGGTGTTCTCGACCAGGCGATGGCGAAAAATCCACGTGACCGCTTTCCGTCAGTCAAGGATTTTGCGGCAGCCTTTGAATCAGCGATTGCCGATCTGGACGAGCCGCGTACCGATTTTTTCATACGTCCCCTGCCCGCGAAAACGGTGCCAGAAGTGTCGCCGCTGGTCGGTGGGGAGATTAGCCCTTCGAAGAGCGGCCTGCTGACCGGAACAAAACCCCCGGTGACACTCACACCGCCGGAAACCGGAGGGGCAGCAAGCGGGTTCGGCGTGGTTGAATCGCCGCCTGGGGGGACACCGCCCGCCCTCGATCAAGCGCAGCTTCTGCCCGTCACGCCGTCGGGAACGCCTCTGCCACATCCGGTCATCAACCCCGGTGCCACCCCCCCTCCGTCTCCTCTTACCCCTATTGCTGATTCAGGCCATGCTGAGCGAGGGGCTGACCATCCTTTGACTAACCCCGATGTGACGCAAATGTCGGCCACGCCGCCACCGGTACCCGAACCGGTGAGCGAGGCCGTCATGCCTACTGCGGACGCACCCATCCTGCCGCCGCTCGATCAGGCACAGGCCATCCCAACGCCAGTTACTCCTTATGAGGGCGTCACGATCACCAGCAAACAAACCCTGCCGATGATGCCACCGGGGAGCGGTTCATCGTCTCGTCCACATCGCCGTAACATCATGCCCTATATCGTGGCTATCGCCATAATTGTCCTGCTGGGCGCGGGACTGCTCATCATCAGCAATCAAATTCAACAGCAAACTGATCTTCAGGCGACGCAGGCCGCTGCCCTGGCTGCCATTATGGAGGCAACTGCCACCCCCAGCGCTACCCCTTCACCGACGGCTACGTTCACTTTTACCGCGACATTTACCTATACCGCCAGTTACACGCCATCCAACACCCCTTCACCTACTCCGGCTACGCCAATTGCACAGGCAGTTGAAGATGTGGTTGCGCGGCTTGGCCCCGGCCCGGATTATCCGATTATTGCTACCATTGAAGCTAATGACAGACGAGATTTATTAGGTATAAGCGCGGACGGTGCCTGGTATCAGATCATTCTGCGGGATGGAAATCGCGGCTGGATTGTGTCGGCCAATACACTGGTGACAGTTTATGGGGATATTCAGGTTGTAAAAATTGCTCCGCCGCCGACAGAAACACCGACGGAGACCCCTTCGCCAACTCTCACGGCGACGTTGACAGCCACACAAACCGCCACGCCTACAGAAAATGCTACGCGCACACCCCAACCCAGCCGCACCCCGCGCCCAACAGCAACACGCGAGCCTGTGCCGACACGAACTCCACGTCCGACCAGCTCACCTTAAATTCACTGCTTGTCACCTTTGCCACGCCCCGGTTACAATCCCAATCAAATAATGATTTGATTAAGGATAAAGACCGTGAAGCGGGACAGCAGTGTCAGGGTTTGTGTCATCGGGGCGGGACCAAGCGGCATCACTGCCGGTAAAAATTTATTACAGGCAGGGCTGAAAAATCTTGTCATTTATGAAAAAGGCGATCAGGTTGGTGGGAACTGGCTCTTCTCCCCAAGACTGAGTCATTCCAGCGTTTTTGAGACCACCCACATCATCAGCTCCAAAAAGCTGTCGCAGTACGAAGATTTCCCTATGCCTGTTGATTACCCTGATTACCCTTCCCATAAGCAGCTTCTGAGATATTTTCAGGATTATGCGCAGCATTTCGGCGTGACCGACTATATTCACTTTAATACTACCGTTTCGAAGGCTGAATTGCAGCCGGATGAGACGTGGCGCATCACGCTGGCTGACGGCAGCGTAGAGGCGTTCGATTATCTGCTGGTCGCCAACGGTCATCACTGGAATCCGCGTATGCCAGATTATCCCGGCGAATTCAGTGGGGAATTTCTGCACTCTCACGATTTCAAAAGCGCCGCACCCTTTAAGGACAAACGGGTACTGGTGATCGGCGGCGGCAATTCCGCCTGTGACATCGCTGTAGAACCCAGCCGCGTCTCGGACTTCACTGCCATCAGTATGCGACGTGGATATTATATTTCGCCCAAGTTCATGATGGGACAGCCCATCGATGTTCTGGCAGAGCGAATCGTTCACCTGCCGGACTTTATTCGTCAACCGCTGCTGCGTTTTTCGCTGTGGCTGAATGTTGGCGATTATGCTGATTACGGGCTGGAGCGCCCCACACACAGCCTGCTTTCTCAGCATCCAACAACTAATTCCGAACTGCTCTATTTCATCCGGCATGGCAAAGTTCACCCACGCCGGGACATCAGCCACTTCGACGGGAAAATGGTGCATTTTGTCGATGGCAAAGTCGAGGAATATGATTCTATTGTTGCCTGCACCGGTTTTATCATCACTCATCCTTTTTTTGATCGCTCCTTCATTGATTACTCTGAAGGGGATGTCCCGCTGTTCCTGCGCGTTTTTCATCCCCGACATCCCAGCCTGTTTTTCATCGGACTGGTACAGCCGCTTGGCTGCATCTGGCCGCTCTCGGACTGGCAGAGCAAGCTGGGCGCCCGCTACATCACTGGCAGTTATGAACTGCCCACGGATATGGAAGCGCGAATCAACCAGGAAATCCAGGCACGCAACCGCCAGTTCTTCAAATCTGCCCGTCATACCATTGAAGTTGAATACCACAAACATCTGTGGGCGCTTCAGCGCGAGCTATCTCAGGTTGCGACATCGTAACAGCGGCGTAGGCTAAGCGTAGGTTTCAGCCCGCAAAAGTACGGTACAATGCTGCCCCGGTGCGATTACAGACTGTATTACGGTTAGTGAAAGGATGTAACATGCATCGATATGTACGCTGGACAGTAATTGCCGCCTGTTTACTGCTGGCTGTCCTCGCTGTGGCTGCCCAGGAAGGTGGCACAGAAGTGGTGGGCGGGGATGAAAGCGCCCTGCGCCAGATGCTCGCGCAGGTTGTTGGGCAAATGGGTTATCCTGGCAGCGCGGTAACGGTGCTGATTGGTGAAATTCCAGAAACCCTGCCGCTGGCGCTGCCAATCCCGGAGGATGCCCGCATCATTGGCAGCATCATGCGCGAGGAAGGCATAATTGGTTCAGAAATCATGCTTCAGAGCAGCGAGCCTTTTGGCGAGGTACTGGCCTGGTTCACCGAGGCAATGGCCGCTGAAAACTGGAATCGGGTAGAAGTGCCGATGTATCCAAATAATGGATTTACCAATAATGATGTGCAGGGTGTGCAGTTCTGTAACAGCCGCCAGGATGCGATGATACTGCTCGAAGCGCGAGCTGCTGGCACCGGCAGCGATTTGCACATGTATGTATATAACTACGCTGACGCCTCGATGTGTGATCCAGTCGGCGAAGCGGCATTCATGATGAGTGATCCATATCTGCTGCTGCCACAACTGCTGACTCCCGATGGAGTGAAGCTAATACCCAGTCATGGCGGCGGCAGCGGTGGCGGCGGTAGTGTGCCGGGCTATCGTTCGGCATCTAATACAGTTTTTCTTGAGAGTGAACTGCCGCTGGCGGATATTACCAGCGCTTATCAAGAGCAGCTCAACGCGCTTGGATGGCAAGCGTCTGGCGCTGAAACTGGCGAAAAATCTGCCTGGAGCGGCTGGACATTCAACGATGAGGACGGCAAAGTCTGGGGCGGCACATTAACAATGGTTGCCAGCCAGACGGGCGCA
The DNA here is from genome assembly GCA_964447795.1 of uncultured Anaerolineaceae bacterium. GTDB lineage: Bacteria > Chloroflexota > Anaerolineae > Aggregatilineales > Phototrophicaceae > CFX2. Next base: position 10,365 of record CAYUTY010000013.1, on the reverse strand, counting down.
GGGGAATATCTGGCGACCATTATGGTACAGGAAATCCCGGACGAGACCTAACGATTATTGAACGCACCGAAACGCTCATCAGTGAATAGCTGGTGGGCGTTTTTTGTTGAAGGAGGGCTTGCGGGCAGCGGCAATCTGGCACAGAATCAGGTTGATCTTGTGCTTTTTGTGAAGGAATAAGCTCGTTGAATCGCATAATTCACCCTTTCCCGAATTTGAAACCAGGTACCCCGAACTTTCTATTTATGCTCATTTTTGCATTCATGCTTACTGCCTGTAGCGGGGCAGCCCAATCTGTACCAACTGCCACGCCGACACTGGTGGCTTCGCTGACTGCAAGCCCGACGCCAGATACAGTGGCCGCTGTCGCCAGCACGCTCACCGCCATCGCGCTCTCGCCGGAAGCACAAATTCTGCTGACCAGCACGCCCGCGCCGGTTGGCACGCTCACCGAAACCCCCGTTGTTGTCACGCTGCCTGCGCTGGCTGGCGAACGTATCCCGCCGCCGCTGGACATCACCCTACCTGAAGGCTGGGAAACAGTCGGGTATGATGTGCTGGTGTTGAATGATGTCGGCGAGATTCGGGGTGTGCCGCTGGCCGTCTACAGCGGGCCGGTGACGGGTGGCACAGGGACTATTGTCTTGTTGTGGGGTTTCCAGAATGTGATCGATCCACCACCGCCGGGCGCGACGGCAACCCCGCCTGATTTGTGGTCTGACGGTTTGCGGCTGCTGCGGCTGGGGGTTGTTGAACAGGGGTGCAATGTTGGCACTGACCTGAAACGGAGCTATCGTGTTGGCCTGCTGGCGGCGGTTGGGACGCAATTCGCGGCGGTGGACTGTCCCGAACTGTCGGACACACGTGGTTGGTTCGCCGGATTGCAGGAACACGGGCTGAATTTCGTCTTTTATGCCTACACTGAACCTATTACGGCGATGGATACAGGGAGCGATGCGCTTCAATCTATCCTCGATACAGTGCGTTTCCGCGTGCCGGAAACCACAGCCGCTCCATAAACAGTCTGCGTTTTGGAAAGCCTGTATGGTTTCACCTCACTCACTTCTATCTCTGATTGATGCCGATATGAAGTGAGTGAGGTTTTGAACGAACGAATGCCTATCTGAAACGAGCCTGTCAGCTTACCAGTGCGCCTACTGCTTCAACCTCAAACATCTCAGCCAGCAGATCATAGGAATGCAGCCGCGCTTCATGATCGTGAATCATCGTCAAAATCATCACTTCATCGGCCTGGGTTTGCTCAATCAAAGGGGCAATTTGATCGCGCACGGTGGCCGGACTGCCGACGAAATGACGCTGGCGAATGGCATCCATCTGTATCCGCTCCAGCGCTGTTAGGGGATATGATTTCACTTCCTGTGGGCTGGCGAGCGGCCCGGAGCGCCCGGTCTGAAGGCTCAAGAAGGCATACTGAAGTGACAGCGATAGGTCTTCAGCCTCGGCATCCGTGTCGGCGCAGATGATGGATACGGTCAGAATCGCGTGCGGGTGGGGAAATTCCGAGGACGGTTTGAAGGCTTGCCGGTACAATTTCATTGATGGGACTGCCGCGCCGCCATTGATATGATGGGCAAAAGCAAATCCCATGCCCAATTCCCCGGCGAACTGCGAACTGTAACCGCTTGAACCCAGCAGCCATATTGGCGGCAGGCGGACATCATTGGGATACGCGGTAATGGACTTGAAAGGATGATCGGCGGGGAAGGTTCCGTTTGAAAATGCCAGCAGTTCAAGCAGCGCCTGTGGGAAATCTTCGGCGTTCAAGGCGGCCTCCGAGCGGCGCAGCGCCAACGCGGTCATCATATCGGTTCCGGGAGCACGGCCAATCCCCAGATCAATGCGTTCAGGGTAAAGCGCCTCCAGCAGCCGAAACGACTCAGCAACTTTAAGGGGCGCATGGTTGGGCAGCATCACACCGCCAGAACCAATACGAAGCTGAGTCGTTTCCTGGGCGATTCGTCCGATCATGATCTCCGGAGTGGTGCTGGCAATCCCCGGCGAATTGTGATGCTCGGCCAGCCAGTAACGGGTGAAACCCCGTTTGTCGGCAAACCGCGCCAAATCAATTGTATTGCCTAATGCCTGGGAACTGCCTGAGCCGGATGGAATCGGCGACACATCCAGAATCGACACGGGGATCGTCATGTATCAATGAGCCTTCTATATATACTGAGTCTATGGTGTCTGGACGAAGAGAGACAGGCAAATATTACTGTTCCGGCTGCGTCGAAATCAGCTTAAGCACGCGGTAGTATCAGGTTAATCACGCGCTGGGCCCTATTCTAACCGCCGCGCTTTTTCTGACAGCAGCGCTTGCAATGCTTCTGGCGGCATCGGCTTTCCAAACAGGTAACCCTGAAGCGCATCCGCGCTGACGCTCCGCAGGACAGCGACCTGCTGCTCCGTTTCCACACCTTCGGCCACGACGGTCAGGCCAAGGTTATGGACGACAGCGGTGATCGCATGGATGATGGCAGTTGCTTTAGCTGTCCGCGCCGGATCATCGCCAATATCGGCTACGAAAGCCCGGTCAATCTTCAGGCTGGTAATCGGCAGATTTTGCAGATAGCGCATCGACGAATAGCCGGTGCCAAAGTCGTCAATGGCGATGCCTACTCCCAGCAAGGCTATTTGCATCAACCGTTCAAATTTTTTGTCGATATCCTGCACCAGCATAGTTTCGGTAATTTCGATTTCCAGCGCTTCCGGCGGCAGCTCATATAGCTTTAACACGCCAGCAACCCAATCAGGAAAGTCAGCCTGTTCCAATTGCAGGGCTGACACATTCACCGCCATCGTCAGGTTATAACCTGATGCGCGCCATTCATTCGCCTGACGGCAGGCTTCGTTCAGCACCCAGGCACCAATCGGGACAATCAAGCCGCTGGCTTCAGCAATGGGGATGAACTCACCCGGCGAAACCAGCCCTAACTCCGGGTGCTGCCAGCGCACCAGCGCTTCCATGCCAATAATTTGCTGCGAATTCAGGTTGAACTGCGGCTGGTAATGCAGTTCAAGCTGCTGTTCAACAATCGCGCTGCGAAGCGCATTTTCCAGTTTTAGCTGCTTGAGGCGGGTGTCTTCCTCACCGGCAATTGCCAGTTGAAAGGTATTACGCCCTGTCTGCTTGGCACGATAAAGTGCTGAATCCGCCCTGCGAAGCAGCTCATCCATCATTGTTCCATCAGATGGAAAAAAGCTGATGCCAACGCTGCCAGTTACGGTGAGGCTGTGATGTTCGATTCGCACCGGTTGATTCAAGGCTTCCAGAATGCACTCAGCAACCGTGATTCCTTGCGCCTGTGAAGCGATATCGCGCAGCACAATCGTGAATTCGTCGCCGCCCATTCGTGCTACGATATCACCTTCACGGACGCAGGCTGTCATGCGCCCGGCTACTTCTTGCAGCAGCGTATCGCCCGCCGCGTGACCAAGGGTATCGTTAATCTGTTTAAAACGGTCAAGATCAATGAACATCACGGCAACCTGTTTTTCAGCGGCAGCCGCATCTTCCATAGCCTGTATCAGCGATTTCTCGAACAATGTACGGTTCGCCAATCCGGTGAGCAAATCATGCTCAGACTGATAGGCCTGCTGGTCATAAAGCTGCTGCAATTCCATCACCTGTCGCTGAGCGATGGCATAAAGGCGGGCATTTTCCAGCGCGACAGCAATACGTGCGGCGATCATCTGCACCAGTTCAAAACTTTCGCGCTTTATCATGCTGGATTTGTCGCTCTCCAAATCGAGCAGGCCGATGGTTCGACTGCCCGCGATGAGCGGAATAATGATTTTCTGAACGCTGTTATCCGTCGCCAGTACAAGCTCAGGGCGCTGCATTCTGACAGCCTGAAGGCTGGCCTCACTCAGCGCCCTGGGGTCGGGAAGACTTTCAAATTTACCAACAACCTGCTTTAGGCGCAGCATTCCCTCCTCGCTGAGGGCGATGAACCCCCGCTCAGCGTTGCTTAGACGGACAGCAATATCCAGCGCCAGCGAAACAACATAATCAATATCGAGTTTTTTGGTTAACTCCGAGTCCACCCTTCGGACAATTCCCATTTCCATCATGGTTTTGCGAACGGTATCCTCGGCCTGCTTTTGCTCCGTAATATCCCGCGAGGAGCCGAAAACATGTGTGACCCGACCGCTGTCAGTATCCCAGAACGGCCTTAAAATGCCGTACATAAAGCGCACGACTCCCGCCTGGGTCACGATACGGTATTCCAGCGATGACCTTTCACCCGTTTTTAGCATGTGGATCAGATTTTCTCTCACCAGACGCCGATCATCGGGATGAATTACGGCTTCCCACCCACCTTTGGTGTCCAGGTCTTGTGTGGTATACCCGGTAATCTGGGCAAAGGCATCAGTTGTCCATTCCCGCACCAGTGTTCCGTCCGGCTCGACACGGAAAGCATAGGCATAGTCCGCGCTTAACTCCGACACAATCCGATACCGATCCTGGCTTTCCCGCATTTTTCGATCAGTCTCCTGCCTGTTCAGCAGTTCAGCACGCAATTCGATTTCGGTAATCACCGATGCGGCGAGATCGCGAAGGATGGCGATTTCGTCGTCTGTCCACTTATGCGGCTGGGAGTCTATAACACAAAATGAGCCGAGCGTTTGCCCGGCGGCAGTTGTCAGCGGGATACCTGCATAAGCAATAACATTTAAATCAGGTATTGCCGGATTGTCGTATACCAACAGGTGATGGCGTGCGTCTTCAATGATGAGAGCATCACCAGTAGCGACAACATGCTGGCAAAACGAATGCGACAGCGGTGTCTCCTGTGCCGATGCCCAGGGTTCAGGCAGACCAATCTGACTTTTGAAAAATTGACGGTCAAAATCCACCAGCGAGACCAGCGCCACTGGCTTATTCAGGATGCGGCTGGCGAGATGGGTCAGTCGGTCAAAAGCGGGTTCAGGCTGTGTATCCAACAGATGCAGCGCTCGCAGAGCGGAGAGGCGTTCAGGATTCTGAATGATACTCACGTCAGCTAGGGGCATAAAAAACCTGGAAAATCAAGCGGACGATTCAGCCATCGGCAGGGGAAAACCATCCCTGTATGGGTGCTGCGTCAGAGCGAAAATCTGACTGTCTGTACACCTGTAGTATACGCCCGCTTTAGTATGTCGGGCGATAAGATTTTCAGGCGATGGCGATGGGATGCACCCACGAACCCGTTGCGCCCTGCAACCGCAGCGGTGTGACGATCAGCAGAAATTCATAGATTTTGGCGGCAGCAAGTTCGTCCAGATAGAGATTTTCAAGGTGTGTGACGCCGTTATGGACGAGCAAAAAGCGGTGAACAGCGTGGTCAAGCGGCGGCATCGCCTCGACGCTCATATTATCCGCGCCCGCCAGCGCCATACCCATCCCGTGCAGGTGTTGAGCAGCTTCCACACCTATCCCGGCGATGGCATCACGGTAGGCCGGATTGCCGTCGCGCAGATGATGATAGAATCCGGTACGGATGAGAACTGCATCGCCCGGTTGCAGGCGTGTTGCCTGGGCTGCCAGCGTTTCGTTGATGTCCTCGGCTGTGATAACGTAAGAGTCTGGCAGCACGTCTACACCTTTATGACCCGCAACATCCAGCAGCACCGCTCGCGTCAGAATCGGGGGCATTTCAGCGATGCTCATGTGCCGCTGCCCGCGATGATCTGAATGTTCATCCGCGTTCACCGTCGCATCCTGCCCGCCGTAGAGTTTCACCCGCCCGCTGGCATCCGGTTCGCCCGCTTCGTTCTGGTGTTCGCCAATGTGACACAGCGCATCAATATGCGTGCCAGTATGAATCGCCATCGTCATCGTTTCGGCGGCGGCGCTGCCGGGGCGGATGTCGGTCAGGTCGCCATGCCGAATCGCGGGTGAGAGGGTGAACGGCGTCAGCCCTCCGGGAACCATCATACCGGGATAACTGACGACGGCGAGGCTGTAAACCGCACCTGTTTTGACCAGCGATAACAGTTCAGGCGTCAGGCGGGGAACAGGCAGTACCCCATAGGGATTCATCTGACCGGGTTGGGCGGACATAAAAGTCACCTTCTTTCCCTAAAAAGATTATTGTCAGCGATTTTGAGCGATTCGCCGTGAGTTGGCAAATTGTCAAGATCACGGCTTTCACGCAAACCTTGTTACTTACCAGGCTCTTTTATTCCCACTCAATAGTCCCCGGCGGCTTGCTGGTCACATCGTAGACGACACGGTTGACGCCGCGCACCTCATTGACAATGCGGTTGCTGACTCGCGCAAGCAGATCGTAGGGCAGACGCGCCCAATCCGCCGTCATAAAATCCTCAGTTGTCACCGCCCGCAGCGCAATCACTTCCTCGTAGGTGAGCTTATCGCCCATCAAGCCGACGCATATTACAGGCAGCAGCACCGCAAAGGCCTGCGATGTGCCAGCACGCAGCAAACCAGCAGCGTCCAGTTCTTCTGTGAAAATGGCGTCCGCATCGCGCAGCGTTTCCAGCCGTTCCCATGTCAGATCACCGAGGCAGCGCACCGCCAGACCGGGGCCGGGGAATGGTTGTCGCCAGACGATATGTTCTGGCAAACCAAGCGCCTCGCCGACACGCCGCACCTCGTCCTTGAACAGATCACGCAGCGGCTCGACCAGCGTGAACTGCAAATCCGGGGGCAGCCCGCCGACATTATGATGACTCTTGATGGTTTTCGAGGTTTTGCTGCTGGCGGCACTTTCGATTACGTCCGGGTAAATCGTTCCCTGTGCCAGAAATGCCACACCTTTCAGTTTGCGGGCTTCTTCAGCAAAAGTGTCGATGAAGAGTTTACCGATGATTTTGCGTTTGGCTTCCGGTTCAGTTACACCGCGCAAGTCATCGAGAAAGTCCTCAGTGGCGTCCACAGCGATCAGGTTCATGCCCTGTTCGCCGCCAAAAACCTGTACGACCTGTTCCGGCTCATTTTTACGCAGCAGACCGGTGTTGACGAAAATGGCCGTCAACTGTGAGCCAATGGCCTGTTGCAGCAGCGCCCCAACTACCGCCGAATCGACACCGCCGCTTAAGCCCAGCAGCACCTTTTCGCCGCCAACCTTGTCGCGTATCGCTGCAATTGCGTCGTCGATGAAGGCTGAGGCCGACCATGCCGCCGCGCAGCCGCACACCTCGAAAATGAAATTTCGCAGTATATCAGCGCCGCGCAGCGTGTGCATCACTTCCGGGTGGAACTGCACGCCATACAACCCGCGCTCCGGGTCGCCCATCGCGGCGAAAGGCGAATTGTCAGACGCGGCAAGCGGGACAAAACCAGGCGGCGGCTGCTCAATTCTGTCGCCATGTGACATCCAAACTGCCAGTGTTTCCGGCAGGTCATGCAGCAGCAGACTGTCGCCAGTTCGGGTGATGTAGGCCGGGCCGTATTCCCGCGCCTGCGCCGGGGCGACTTTACCGCCCAGTGCATGTGTCAATGCCTGCATCCCATAGCAAATACCAAAAACCGGATGGTCGCTTCGGAGCAGCCAACCGGGAGCCTGTGGCGCGCCCGGCTCATAGATGCTGTTCGGCCCGCCGGAAAGGATATAGCCGCGCGGTTGATGCAGGTTGACTTTTGTCGGGTCAGCATCGTAAGGGAATACCTCAGCATAGACGCCCTGTTCGCGCACACGCCGGGCGATTAACTGGGTATACTGCGAACCATAATCAATGACAGCAATGCCGCCGTGTCGCGGGTCGGTCATCAATTATTCCGCCACGACGATTTTACCGTCGTCCATACTGGTGATAACGGCCAACGCCTCAATCGGAATATCGGTGAAGCCCGCTTTCAGCATGGCATCACGCCCACCTTCAAAGGTCTTTTCGACCACCACGCCCACGCCCACCAGATTCGACCTGGCGCTTTTCACCATCCGCGACAGCGCCAACAATGTTTTTCCCGACGCCAGAAAGTCGTCCACAATCAGCACATTTTCGCCCGCATGTAAAAATTCCGACGACACCAGTAGATTAACCTCCCCGCCTTTGGTGTGGCTGGGCGCGGTTTCGAGAAATACCGGGCCGGACATGGTGATTGGCTTCATCTTGCGGGCATAAACAACCGGCACACCCAGCACCAGCCCGGTCATCAACGCTGGCGCGATACCGGAAATTTCCGCCGTCAGGATGCGGTCAATCTGCACTCCCTCGAAGCGCGCGGCCATATCCTTCCCCATTTCCATCATCAGGTCAGGGTAAAGCTGGTGGTTGAGCAGGCTGTCTATTTTGAGGATGCCGTTGCCGAGGTTCTGGCCTTCGGCAAGGATACGTTCTCGAAGTGTTTTCATGTTGTGTGTAAATTCCTGAATGATACAAGTAGGGGCGTAACATGGTTACGCCCCTACAGAATGAACATCATAATGGCGTACTGCCGCCTGTTTCTTCGTACACCTCGGCGTACATGACCTCGAAACTGCCAGCCGGAAAGCGCCGCCCCAGTTCGCCCCCTGCTTCCTGCCCGGCTTTGGAGCGCAGTGAGGATTCCATCCCGGCGCTGTCAGCGAAGTAAATTTCTAACACCCGGTAATAAGGTGCGTCTCCCGCCGGGCTGCCCAGCACATTTACCACCTGACGACGTTCGACATCCGGCATTCGCTCAACCAGCGCCAGCAGATCGTTGTAAGCATTCTCAAAAGCTGCTGTATCCTTCGGCTTCCCAAACAACATCATGAATTTGACCATCAGGGCAGTCCTGGATTGTTTTCAGATACTAGGCCGCTGAAGCGGTTTTCAGCGTGTTTCAAGATTTAGTCACTTCCCACATCCGGCTGAGATTATAGCGGGAGAACGAGAATGTTGTAGGGTTAGCTTATACTATCAACTTCGAAATTTTTGCGGCAGGTTTTCTTTTGGGTACAATCAGAACAAAAGCGCCGTAAGCCCATCTCACAGCATCGGCCTGCTTTCCACAACCCAAAGTCATCAATCCGGGGAGATGAACGACCCGCTATGGATACGCTTCTCGCCAGTAATATAGGGCGCTATGTTGTTGAGCGCGAACTGGGACATGGTGCAATGGGCGCGGTCTACGTGGCGACCGACCGCCTCACCCGCCGACCCGTGGCGCTCAAACGTGTCAAAACGACCCGCCGACCCGCCGCATTAGACTCGCAGGCCACCGTTGTTGAGGAGTCCGATTTCCGCCTGCGTCTCGCTCATGAATTCAAGGTTCTTGCCAGTCTGCGCCATCCCAATATCATCAGTGTGCTGGATTACGGTTTTGATGAAGACCACAACCCATTTTTCACGATGGAACTGTTACAGGGCGCAAGTTCCTTCATGGAAGCTGGCGCAGACCAGACTATCTCACGACAGGTAGACCTGCTCATTCAAATGTTGCAGGCGCTCAATTACCTGCACCGGCACGGCATCCTTCATCGTGATCTGAAACCAGCCAATGTGCTGGTGGCAAATAACGGGCAGGTCAAAGTGCTGGATTTTGGTATCGCCTGGATGCACGAAACAAACTTGAAGGAAGATCGCGATACACTGGTTGGAACACTGGCCTACATGGGGCCGGAACTGCTCAACGGACAGGCCGCAACATCCCGCTCTGACCTGTATGCTGTTGGTGTCATGGCCTATGAAATGCTCACCGGCCATCACCCCTTTAACATTGCAAGCACTACCGAACTGATTAACGGCATTCTGAATGTGATGCCCAATTTTGAGCTCAGCGGGTTTGATCCAGCGTTGATCGCCGTCGTGCAGCGCCTGTTGAGCAAGTCCCCCCTTGACCGCTACCTCACCGCTGTCGAGGTGATGGAAGCTTTCAACAGCGCTACGTCTCTCAATTATCCGCTGGAAAATGAGGCCATTCGTTCCAGTTTTCTCGAAGCTGCTCCTTTCACCGCCCGTGATAGTGAACTGAAAATCCTGCTCGATGAACTGGAGGAATCGCTCGACGGCTCCGGCCAGACCTGGCTGATTGGCGGCGAGAGCGGCGTCGGCAAATCGCGTCTGATTGCGGTGGTACAAACTCATGCGCTGGTGCGAGGAGAGCTGGTGCTGCGCGGTCAGGCAATCGCGCGGGGTGGCAATCCTTATGAACTCTGGCACGATGCCCTGTACCGTCTCTCTCTGGAAACACCGCTCGATGACCGAACAGCAGGCATCCTGAAACCTATTTTGCCCGAACTGGAATCCTTGCTCGGCCATCCCATCCCGGATGCGCCCGCACTGGGTGCAGAAGCTGCACAAACGCGCCTGTTTGAGGCGGTTGAGGGGCTGTTCACGCGCCAGCGCGGTTCGGTTGTCCTCATTCTCGAAGATCTGCACTGGGCTGATGAACCCAGTATGCTCCTGCTGGCGCGGCTGATTGGTGTAGCAAGAGGC
>CAYUTY010000012.1:104619-108636 GCA_964447795.1 uncultured Anaerolineaceae bacterium | reverse complement strand
TTGCCAGTTTGGGCTTATCAATTTGTCCAGCAGGGATAGTCTGTGTGCGTTTGGCGGCGGCGGGATTCTGCAAAACAAGATGTGCGCTGACACCACCAAAGCCAAAGGCATTAATTCCTGCCGTTTTTTCCGGTTGTGTCCATGCCGTATTTTGCTGGACAATCTGTGCTGCGCCGAAGTATTGAGATGTGAGTGGGTTCTGCACGCCAATGGTGGCCGGGATTTGCTCATGCTGCATACTCAGAATGACCTTGAGGATGCTGGCGAGACCGGCGGCGGTGAGTAAATGGCCGTGATTTGCTTTAACCGACCCGATCAACGGAGTGGTGTTCATTACGCCGAAAAATCTGTCCATCGAATGAAGTTCGGTTTTATCTCCCAACGGTGTACCACTGGCGTGACATTCAATATACTGGACAGTACGCGGGTCAACCCCACTTTGATAGGCGCGTTGAAAGGCGAGAATTTGCCCACTGGAATTAGGGGTCAGGGGGTGTTTTCCCCCACCATCGTTCGATAAACCGATCCCCGCGACGACTGCATAAATCGTATCGCCATCGCGTACGGCGTCAGCATAGCGTTTCAGCACCAGCAGCCCGGCACCCTCACCAGAGATCAATCCCTCGGAGCGGGTATCGAGCGGAAGGCTTTTCCCCTGTTTAGGATAAGCCCCAAAATGGGTAAAGCCCATATTGACGAACAGTGGATCGGCGGCACTGACCGCACCCGCCAGCATCAGATCGGCCTGACCGGCATTCAAATAAGCGCACGCAAGCCCCACTGCATAAAGCGAAGAAGCACAGGCGGCATCAATGCAAAACTGCATCCCACCTAAGCCAAGCGTTTGCGCCACAATCGACGCCGGAGAAAGCAGTATTGTATCTGAAGCGGGCGCGTGTTCAGCGCGAGGGAGTTGAAAATCATTAACGCCAATGAGTTCGGCTATTGACCGTTCCAGCACCGGATTATAGACCGCGCCGACCACGTTATGTGATTCCTGGGTCGGGAATGACAGACTACCAAGAATTAAACCACAGCGGGCCAGTACATCTGCCCGATCCAGATAACCACTGTCACGCAGTGCCTCGCGTGAGGTGTATAGTGACCACCCTGCCGCTTTGTCCATCCCTGCCGGAATATCAACCGGCGCATTCACATAACCGCCGCGCAGTGAGTAAGTTGTATCAGGTGTGCGCTGCTGCGGCGCATAAAAGTAATCCGGGTTGACCCCAAACTGCGCTTCTGTCGCCAGCGAAGTGGTGTTCAAGCCATTAATGAGATTGTGCCAATACGCATCGGGAGTTGCCGCGCCCGGAAACAGGCACGATAACCCGATGATGGCAATCTTTTCAGTGGTGCGATCTTGGTTCATGATAATGTTTCAGGCAGCCGATTTTTCAGAAAGAGTTCATTCAGGTGATTGCTCATGGTGACTTCCAGATCATCGACCACCATGTGAACACGCTTGTCCTCGTCATACAGGGTGATGCCGGCTATGACACTGGTATCGCTGTGGGACCGGACTTGCATCGTGACGTAAAACGTCTGGCCGAATACCCCATGCCGAAAGTGTTGTCCGTTGCCAGCCCGCAGCGGCAGGCTGCCCATTTTGTAAAAATGGCGCGACCAGATGCCAATACTTTGCAGCCCAATATCGGCCATCGCATAATTGAAAGCCTGTACCGGGAACTGCCCTTGATAGGCGGCATCAGTAGGGGGCAGCACACAGCGCATGACCACACCGTGTTCATCAATGCTCAGGACGCGCTCAACCCCTTGAAAGCTGTAGCCATGAAAAAGTGTGCCATCCTGATAAAACTTCGCGCCGTCAATTTCCTCGCTGGTTGACAGGGTATTCTGCGGTACAAAGGTTGGGGCATCAGGCAGGCGCGAACGCAGCATGATGCGAGTGCTGTAGTGAAAACGCATTTTGCCTTCAGGATTTTGGCTGTGTACTTTCGCATCAATGACGATTTCATCAGCGCTTTTGCTGACTTCTTTCAATTCCAGCGTGTATTCGTCCGCCAGGGTATCGTCAAACACGATGCCCTTTAGCACGCGGTAGTTATCAAAAGCGAAATAATGATAGCCCCGATGGATTTGTTCACAGGCATTAGCCATCCACGACATCGCCGAAACCATCGGCAGCACCGCCCGGCTGTTGACAACATGATCGGCCAGGAAGGGATTATCGGCCAGGCACAGCCTCCGGCGCAGATGAAAGGTGTTGAGTTCAGCAGTCGGGGGAGCAGGCTGCGGTTGGATAGCACTGCCGATCACGATTTGTGCAGGTGTGTGTTGTCCGTTTGCACGCAGTTCATCAACCAGCATCCGCGTCCCCACTTCAATCGGAATCACCTTGATATCGAGTTTGTCGAAGTATTCGCGCAGTTGCGGCGTCACCATCCCGCCATCCCAGGGGCCCCAATTGATCGAGATCACCTTGCAGGCAGGATAATGTTTCCTGAAATGATGGGCGGTCTTGTTCAGAACTTCGTTGGCAATCGCATAATCTGCCTGCCCCACGTTGCCATAAAATCCGGCCACTGACGAGAACAAAATCAGGGCGTCTAACTGCTCAGGAGGGACGACGGCCAGTATATTCTCAAGCCCTCCCACTTTTGCTGCATACACGTTTTCAAAATCGGCTTCGGTTTTGTTCTCGATGAGCTTATCAGCCAGGTTGCCCGCGCCATGAATAACGCCAGTGATTGTGCCGAATGTACTGATGGACTCCAGCGCCGTTTTCAGCGCAGCCTGATCGGTAATATCGACACTGAGATAAATCGCATCACCGCCTGCTGCCTGCACAGCAGCAACGGTCTGGCGGATTTCGCGCTGTGCCAGCACATTACTGACCAGTTTGCTGATTAAAGCCGGTGTCGGTTTATCGCCGCGTTCCCGAACTGTTGCAATTGCCTGGTTCTTCAGATCAGCTTCAGTAAGGATGCCATCCGCCCATGCAGGTTCATCCTGTAACCCTGTACGTCCCAGAAGGATGAACTTGCAGCCGAAATGACGCGCTAACTCAATCACGCACTGCGCGGTGATGCCCCTTGCACCACCGCTGACGACAAACACCGACGACGTTGTAATAATGCCCATCCGCCTACCCTACTCCGTTGCTGTGCCGCGTAGTTAAGGTCGTGCGCCCCTGCGTTCCATATCCAACCTCGGTCAGCAAACGGTTGGGGTCGTGCATTTCCGCCAGGAGATAAGCGGCAATTTGTTCACTGCTGGCAGCAGGTGACACATCGACAGCCCGGCAGAAAACCTGCTCCCATTCCAGATTGAGAGTCTTGACCAGTCCGAACAAACCACCTGTGATTACACTGTAGTCATGATCGACGCTGGTACCAAGTGCGCCATCGAGCCGGGTCAGGGTGATGAAACATTTTCGATCAGTGCTGCCGTTGGTGTGGGTGAGCAGCGGTTTTAAATGTTTTGCCATCAGAAAGGCAAATTTCACCAATGCCCTGTCACGCTCATCAAAGAGAGTCCCACGACCTGCCGGATTGAGGTGAATGAACGCCCCAATGCTGCCGTACTGCCTGGTGATAGCCGACAGCGCGGTTTGCAGACTGCTTTCATCCAGCGTGTCGAGCTGCACACGGGTAGTGCCATTCAGATGAGATGATGCCGGTATCATCGTGGCAGGCAGGCTGAGGATGACAACTTTCCAGCCTTGCTCGGAAAGCGCCCCGCTGAGTGCATTGACAGTCGTTGTGCCATCGTCGGTGATTAAACAGACTGCGCCCGATCCCGTAAAATCCTGATAATCAGGGGACGGTAGCCGCCGCAGTTCCACAACACGACGTTCAATGCCGTAAGTGTCAGTCATAACCGGCAGCCCGGCATCACCGAGGTCGGATGCACCCAAAGCTGCATCCGTCATCAATGATGATGAACTGCCGGTTACATCAAAAGGGGATGCCTGACGGCTTGCCTCCTGCATGTAATCGACAATCTGCTGCAAGGTACGCAGTTCGCCCAGCGCTTCCGGGCTGAATTGCGGCA
>CAYUTY010000012.1:0-104519 GCA_964447795.1 uncultured Anaerolineaceae bacterium | reverse complement strand
GGCTAACTCGGCTGTGGCATTGGCATTGACAGGTGCAGCCACCGCCGCAGGACTGGCCGCTGCCGTAGCCACGACAGGTGTGGGAACAACCGCTGCCTGGCTCTCCTGTACCACTGCCTGAGCAGCAGGAGTGGAGCCATTCCCGGATTGCACCTGCATATAATCAACAATCTGCTGCAAGGTACGCAGTTCGCCCAGCGCTTCCGGGCTGAATTGCGGCAGGGCAGGGAAGGCGTCCCGCATCGCTCCCAGGATTTCCACCCGTTTGATCGAGTCGATCCCCAGGTCAGCTTCCATGTCCATGCTCAGTTCCAGCATGTCCACCGGATAACCTGTTTTCTCCCCCACAATCCGCAGCATCGCCTCGGCTAACTCGGCTGTGGCATTGGCATTGACAGGTGCAGCCACCGCCGCAGGACTGCTCGCTGCCGCGACTGGTGTGGGAACAGTTACAGCGTGACCATTCTGAAGGCTGACCCGTTCCAGCACTGGACTCACTGCCGTTTGAGTAATCACAGGGGGTGATATGGGCGCTTGCGAAGTTTGCATAACCGGCGTCGGTGTTTGTACGACCTTCTGCTCCCGCTGTAAGGGTATCACTGGCGTGGGACGTTCGCTCACTTTAGGCAGCGCAGGGAATGGCTGTGCAGGATTCGAAGCAGCCATACCTGCTGTCCCGCCCGCATACTGCTGGCGAATAATCGAAAGCAGCGTTTGGGCGATTTCGGTTTGCTGCTGCATATAATGAGTGTGCATCCGCAGCGTTTCCGACTGGTATTCGTGGAATTGCAGCATATTCTGCGTCAGCGATTCGGCCAGTGTGGGAGGCAGCGCTTGCGATGCAAGAAGCGTTTGCTGCTGCTGTGTCAGATCAAAAAAGATGCGGAAATACTCGGTTTGACTCTGCATGTACTGTTCGTGTACGCGCAGAGTTTCACGCTGATTCTCACGGAACTCAGCGAAGGTATGTTCCAGGGTGGGTAGGGATGTATTATTCATCTCGGTTAGGGTGTTAGCCTGATTAGTCGCCAGGGCGGGGGGCGGAGGAACATTAAACGGTTGTGCAGCCGATTCAACTACAGGTGCGGAAACAGGAACTGGTTTCTGAACAGGCAGCGATGCCACCGGCTTCTCTTGCGGCGCAGCGCTGATTGTGATCTGCGATCCTGATGCCAGCGCATCCTGATAGACAGCCCGCGTCTTATCGCTGACATAATTGGAGGCGTTCAGTTTGACGCTCAGGCCTTTCTTTTTAACCGCTGGCTCAAAGTCACGGACATAAGGGTCAATCGAACTCAACCCCAGCCCCAGCACCTGAAGCTGGACAACCGCTTCCCGAAACTGGCGGTCACTATCTTTCTGGCGGCTGCTGTTCAGCGCGACAGCGACATAGGGCCGATCCCCCAAAATATCTTTGACCAGATTGGTCAGTACATTGCGCGGCCCGAATTCAACGAAGACAGTACCACCTGCTGCATAAATATTCTCAATTTCATCACGGAACAGCACCGGATTGAGGATGTGATCCGCCAGCATCGATTGAATTGTGGCTGGATCAGTCGGATAGGGTTTGCCGGTGTTGTTGCTGTAAACCGGGATTTTCGGCGCATTGAAGATCACACGGCTGATTGCCTCTGCAAAGGGCTTTTGCGCGTGTCCAACCAGAGGGGTATGGAAGGCCGCCCCAACTGACAGCGACACGACTTTGAAGCCTTTTGCTTTCAATACGGTTTCAGCATTTTTCACCGCATCTTTCGCCCCTGCGACGACAACCTGCGTGCGCGAGTTGCGGTTCGCCACCTGCACACCCACCAGTGTGGCAACTTCGCGTTCGATGGCATCCACATCACCAGTAACCGCTATCATAGTTCCAGCATCAAAATGAGCAGCATTCGGCGGCGGTGCCATTGCTGCGCCACGCGCCTTGACCAGCATCGCGTAATCATCATCGTTCAAAGCACCGGATGCCCATAACGCGCTTAATTCACCAAAGCTGTGACCCGCTGTAAAATTCGCGCGGAAACCGGCCTTTTGCAGCAGGCGGTACATCCCTGCGCTGACAGCGCCGATCGCAGGCTGTGCATAATCGGTACTTTGCAGGGCGGATTCCTGTGTCTGGACTTCGCCATCCTGAAATGCATGGCGTGGAAATACAACGCTGGACAGCGATGCCTTGCCATCCTGCTTCATCAATGCATCAAGTTGAGCGAATGACTGGCGAATTTCCGGAAAATTGAGCGCCAGTTCACGCCCCATGTCGAGATACTGCGATCCCTGCCCAGCGAACAGCGCGACAACATGACCTTCAACATTGAGCGAACTGCGGCGATAAAACACACCTTTCGGGTGATGCCAGTCGTCGGCGTCCGGCTTGCTGCCGAGCATATCGTATGCGATTTGCAGCAGTGATACCGCTTCAGTGGGCGTCGCGGCGACAAAGCCGATACGTGCCGCCGTTGCCGGGATATTCACCTCACGTGAGGCGCGCGCTAAATTCAGGAAATAGCGTTCACCATCTTCCGATTGCACACCATCGATAGCAGCCTTGACCTGGGTTTGTAATTCACCCGCCGTACTCGCAGTCAGGATAATCGCCTGTGGAGTGCTGTGAACGCGGTAGTTTGCCTGATGATCGTTTCGGTATTCTTCAAGCACGACGTGAAAGTTTGTGCCGCCGAAGCCAAATGAACTCACACCAGCCCGGCGTGGCATATCATCGGCAGGCTGCACCCAGGGGCGCGCTTCTGTGTTGACATAAAATGCCGAATTGGGCATATCAAATTTTGGATGGGGTTGTTCGACATTTAAGGTGGGGGGAAGCACTTTGTGATGGATGGCTAAGGCCGTCTTGATTAAACCTGCCGCCCCCGCCGACGCCTTGGTATGACCGATCTGTGATTTGACGCTGCCAAGCGCTACATGCTGTTTTTCGGCATCATGCTGGTTAAAGTAGCGGATAATTGTCGTTACTTCGGTAGTATCGCCGGCGACTGTACCGGTGCCGTGCGCTTCAACCAGCCCAACGGTAGCTGGTGAGAAACCCGCATCTTCATAAGCGCGGCGCAGTGCTTTTTCCTGCCCTTCTCCACGCGGCGCATAAATACTTTTGTAGCGCCCGTCACTGGAGGAGCCAAGTCCCTTTATCACCGCATAAATACGATCACCATCGCGTTCCGCATCTTCCAGGCGCTTCAGCACCATCATGCCAACACCTTCGCCCACCATCATCCCATCGGATTCGACGTCGAAAGGTCGCGGATTGCTGCCTTTGGAAAATGCGGGGGTTTTGCTGAAACACATATACATAAAAATGGAGTTGTCGGTATCAACGCCGCCCGTCAGCATCATGTCAGCGCGATGTTCCGTCAGCTCGCTTAACGCCATTTTCAAGGCTGCCATCGTGCTGGCACAGGCGGCATCCACAACACAGTTCGTACCGCCCAGGTCGAACCGATTGGCGATGCGCCCGGCGACAACATTGCCCAGCATACCGGGGAAGCTGTTTTCTTCCCAGCGGATGTAGGCCAGTTTCATTCGTTCGATGATTTTGGGACGGTCTTCATCGCTGATGCCATAGCTTTGCAGCACCTCATCCCAGATGGGATATTGTAACCGGGATGCCAGCGGCGTGATAAGTTTCTGCCCGCCGCCCACGCCGAGGATCACGCCTGTGCGTTCGCGGATTTCGTCAGCCCCCTGAATGTAACCAGCGTCGGTCAGCGCTTCTTTAGCGACCAGCAGCGAGAGCATCTGCGAAACATCAGTGACTTCAAGGATATTGGGTGGTAAACCGAATTCCATCGGATCGAAATCGACATCAGGGATAAATCCGCCGCGCTTACAATACGTCTTATCCGGGGCGGCTGGATCGGGATCATAATAATCTTCAACACGCCAGCGGGATTCTGGAACATCAGTAATACAATCGACCTTCCCTACGATGTTGTTCCAGAATTCTCGCAGGTTGCGGGCCTGTGGCATGATGCTACCCATGCCAATAATCGCAATTGGGTTGTGGTGCAGATGGATATTAGGTTCCAACATCGGACCGGACTTCCTTGTTTTAACTTACAGCTTTGCAGATACAGGGTGAAGGCTTGGCAGGGTCAGTGAAAATGCTGCACGGCAGCAAATAGGCAACAGAAACAAATCATACCCTCATAATATGGAAACCACTAAACCGGGTGAAAGTTACAGGGCGATTTTCAGTATTGTACAGATCATCGCTTGAGAATTCGACCTTCAAGGTAGGATTTCCATTCTTTAGAAATTGGTGAGTGCCACTTTCGAGCGGGGATTACCTGCTATGTTTACCCGGTTTCTGCTTTGCACAGCCTAACCAGCAACCAAAATCATAAAATTTCCAGGGTGATTGACAAAAATCGAATAATCATGTTAAATCCTGAATGTTCATTCAAAAAACAGATCGGATATTCAGATTATGTCAAAGCGCTCTTTCATTGAAGAAGCGCGGCGCACACAAATTGTGTCGGCGGCGATTGAGACTCTGGCTGAAATAGGTTATGTCAAAGCAAGTCTGTCCCAGATCGCCAAACGCGCAGGCATCAGCACCAGTTTGATTCCCTATCACTTTAAGGATAAGGATGATCTGATGGAACAGATGGTGAATGAAATCTCCATGTCATGGACGTCCTATGTACAGGAAAAGGTGACAGAAGGCATATCCGCACGAGAAAAACTGCACATCTACATTGAGTCAAATCTGGCCTATATGGGTACACGCCCGAAACATTTTCTGGCGCTGCTGGAGTTGGTTTTCAATGTGCGTAATGCTGACGGCAGCCTTCGTTATGTCATGGATGAGGAAGACCCCAGTGTAATACCGCTCGAAAAATTGCTCACCGAAGGTCAGAAGACCGGTGAATTTCGCCAGTTTAATGTGCATAACATGGCCCTTGCCATTCGCGGCACGATTGACCAATTTCTGGGGCAGATGAACAAATCAAGGTCTGAACTGGAGAGCTACACGGCTGAAATCATTGAGCTGTTTGATCGAGCAACCCAAAAGCATCCATCTGATGAATAGCATCGTCTTTAACAGATAAGACTGTATGGAGGGAAATAATGGCTGAGCAAAGTGTAAAAGACAATCCTGCTTCCGCACGCATAACCAGCGACAACCGGTTGGCGTCAGGTAATAACAAACCGCGTCTGAATATTTTCTGGCGCATCATGATTGTGCTGGCCGCCGTGACCCTGATATGGTTGTTCATCGGTGCGCTGGCTCATGCCCGTTTTGGCCTGGATTATCATCGTCAGGCGCACCTTATGCGTGCGCTGCTCACTTCGTTGCTGGTTATTCCTCTGATCGCCTGGTCATGTCGCTTCCTTGACCGCCGACCCTGGAGTGGGCTTGGTCTAATCGGGCTGCGGATAGGCTGGCGCCCCCTGCTCGTTGGAATGGTCTGCTGGCTGATTCCCGCTGCTATCGGCACTATGTTTTGTCTGTTGCTTGGTTGGACGCGCATCACCCCGCTCGCTTCCATTGCCGAAACCATATCCCTCGCTTTCGGGTTGTTAGTTCTGGTTTTCATCTACGAAGCCCTGCCTGAAGAACTTATCTTCAGGGGATACTTCTATCGTAATCTTGCTGCTGCTGTGCCGCTGTGGATGGCGATATTCATACAGGCGCTCTTGTTCACGCTGTGGGGCTTCGCCAATGGAGGCGAAAATTCGCTGGAAAGAAGTCTGCTGTTTTTCACCTTCGCCGTCATCGTGGCAATTTTCCGCGCAGTTACAGGTTCACTCTGGGCGGCTATCGGCTTCCATCTCGCTTTCCAGACCGTTGCTCAACTATTTGGTACTGTTGGCAGCCAATTCATCATCAGTAACCCCCAGTCCCTCATGCTGTTTGCTTTTGGAATTTTCCCCTTCGCAATTGCATTAACACTCCTCAGCCGATTTTACAAAACGCGCCCAGACTGGCATGACCGCGAACCCGATCTTCCGCTCCCGTCATCAGATCACACTTAACGGACAAAACCATAAAATGACAGATCAGAAAAGTCTGGTTCTCAAAGGGATCAACTACGATGTTGGAACGAATTATGCGCCAGGCTATCTATCCCGCGAAGTATGGCATCACGACCTGATGCGGCAGGAGATCAGAACCATCCGCGATGACCTGCACTGTAACACGATTAATATTTTCGGTTCCGATACTAACCGATTGATAGAATGCGCGGTGGCGGCTCTGGAAAGCGGCCTCCAGGTATGGCTTCAACCCCGCTTGATTGACAGCAGTGCGGATGAGATGTTAGTCCATTTATCAGAGATTGCCCGCGCAGCCGAACAGTTGAGAAAACAGTACGCCAACCTCAGCATTACCCTTAACCTGGGCTGCGAACTCAGCATTTTCATGTCTGGCCTGATTCCTGGACATAGCTATCTGCAAAGAGCCAGATGGTTGGGTTATATGTGGTGGCTGTGGATGTTACTGCCGCGCTTCAATAAACGGTTGAACGATCATCTCAGAAAAGCCTGTGCTGTCGCCCGATCAAATTTTAACGGTCAGATCAGCTATGGCTCAGGCATCTGGGAGCGGGTTGAGTGGGCTGAATTCGATATAGTGGGTTTAAATTACTACCGGGAAGCCTCCAATCAGTCAACTTATGTCAGCGATCTGCGGGCATTTCACAAATACAGTAAACCGATAGTCATCACGGAATTTGGCTGTTGCAGTTTCGATGGCGCTGACAGGCTTGGCGCTTCTGGTGATAGCATTGTCGATTACACTAGGCCCGTACCGGCGTTGAGAGGTTCCTACAGCAGAAACGAAACGGTACAAGCCAACTATCTGGTTGATCTCCTCAACATATTTCAGTCGGAGGGCATGTACGGCGCTTTTGTCTTTGAGTTCACTGAACCGAGTCATCCCCATTCGCATGACCCACGTTACGATCTGGATATGGCAAGTTACGGTATCGTCAAAGTTTATCCACATGACTCCGGAAAGCCGGATTCTGTCCTTCGATGGGACGCGAAACAGGCTTTCCATGAGCTTGCGGAGATTTATAGCGATGACTAATGCGCCCTGATCCAACCTAAAATCATCTCAGTCCGAAAGATCAAAGTCGAAAAACACATCCAGCACCAGTGACTCAGAGGATGTGGCGGGGACATAATCACTGCCCAGTATATCGGCAGCAGTGTGAACCCGCCCGCGCCCTGTACTCACTACAGCAATATTCACCTGCTGCGGATTGCCCAACAGCGCCCGCGGCATATAGAGTTCGATGACCGATGTTTCACCTGCTGAGATTGCAGCGCCACCAGTAAACGTAACTTGCTGCCATTCCTCATTCACCCAGGCATTCAGAGTGTAACTCCCTCTATGCATGTCACCTTCCTGCTGAGCGCTGATGTCAAGGCGAAACTCCGGCTTGTAGGGATCAGCAACGGTGATGGGCCGTCGTCCAGCATCAACTGCTGCGCCGGATGCATCATGGGTGGTGTCGAAATAGATCAGGTAGTTGCCCTCGCCGCTAAAAATATCACCAGCGATGAGCAGCGCCAGGGAAATGGAAGCTTCATCAACTTGCAGGTAAAGGCTGTCCAGATCCAGCGCGCTGATATCGTCAAAGACATCACCTGTACCATCTTGAGCCACCGGTTGTCCATAGGCTTCATCAATAACCCCATCGACAGGGGTAGCCGGATGCAGATAATTGTCGCGCAGAAAATTGATGCCCGGCAGCAGTTCGTTATCATTCTGGAAATCAAAGAAAACGGCATTTTCCCAGTGTGACCCCTGCCCCCAGCGCGTCGTGCATTCTGTCGAAACCCAGGCCGGTTCCCAATAGACCACGCCCAAAGCGCCATTGCTGATTAAACTTTGGGTGAGGTCAGTCATAAAACGAAGCTGGCCTTCAGGGCTGAAAGGGTAGCCGCGCAACCCTTGATTGAGGATGTTGCTGGCCGTTTCATCGACGCCATCACGTGTCCAGGCATAGGCCGTCTCCAGAATCATGACCGCTTTCCCAAACTGCTGCTGTAAATAACCGGCCTGCGCCCCCATATCGGCAATCGAAAATGAACTCCATTGTGGATAGTAGGACACACCAATCACATCAAAATCCGTAATCCCTGCTGCTTCTGCCTGGGTAAACCACCAGTTTGTATTTTCTGGCTGGGCGACATGCAGCAAAATTTGAGGCTTGGTGCTGGTTTCGGCGGAAAAATCGCGCACAGCTTGAATACCGGCATTGAAAAGTGTCGCATCCCGCGTCCAGTTTTGCTCACCGCCCCGCTTCAGGATGCCTGAATTCGTCTCATTCCCGATCTGAACAAAGGTCGGGACAAGTTTTTCTGCTGCCAGTTCCGCGAGAACAGCGCTAGTGTAATCGTAGACCGCATCAACCAGTTCGTCATCATC
Organism: uncultured Anaerolineaceae bacterium; assembly: GCA_964447795.1. Lineage (GTDB taxonomy): Bacteria > Chloroflexota > Anaerolineae > Aggregatilineales > Phototrophicaceae > CFX2. The sequence continues at coordinate 96,124 of CAYUTY010000012.1, read as the reverse complement.
CAGGCCCTGCCATGCCCCCGGAATAGCCTGTGTGCCTGCATCTGCCCAATTGTCGGAGTAGTGAATATCGAGCAGGGTAGCCATGCCTGCGCTGCGGGCGCGGACAAAAGTTCGTTTTACATCGGCAAGTGTGCTGTAGTTCGTCCAGGAGGGATTATGCCAGAGACGGGCCCGTACCAGAGTCGCGCCATGTGCGGCAAAAAGCGTAAACGGATCGCGCTCCTCACCATTTTCACGATAAACAGCGCCGCAGTCTTCCATTTCATTGACATACGAAAGATCAACGCCGAAGTAAAAAGGGGAAGCAGCATCCTGCGCCTGTACGACAGACAGCATCGGCAGGAGTAAAAAGACTGTCGCCATAATTCTTTGAATAAGGTGTTTGTTCATCATGTATGCTCGAAAAACGATTGTTGCCAATCGGTTAGCCCTTGACTGAACCGGCAGTCAGGCCGTCAATGACGTACTTTTGCAGCGGTATATAGATCAGAATAATCGGGATAGCAGCCAGCACAGCGCCAGCAGTAATCATGCCGAAGTCCTGATCAAAACGATCCGTCTGAAAAAGCTGAAGCCCAACCATCACAGTCAGCTTGTCGGAGCTTTTGAGCAGAACGCGGGCAATGACAAAATCTCCATAAGATGCGATGAAGGTCAGCACGCCTATCGTGATAACAATGGGTGTCATGATAGGCAGAATAATGTGACGAAACGTTTGCCAGTGTGTGGCACCATCAACCAGCGCCGACTCATCCAGCTCGATTGGGATGCTGTCAATATAAGCCTTGACGAGTAGCACATTGATTCCCATTGAGCCAGCAACATAGATGAAAATCAGCGCGGTATGTGTGTCTAACCCCAACCCGGCGATGTATAGGCCGAGCTGCTGCAACATGGAGAAGATCGCCACCATTGCCAGGATAGAAGGAAATACATTCAGAATGAGAATCGCCATCATCAGCATACGCCGCCCTCGGAAGCGAAAGCGCGACAGCGTATAACCCGAAAGGCATGTCAGAAACACGGTCAGAAGCGTCGTGATCGTGGCGATTTTAAGCGAGTTGAGCAGCCATGTCAGGTAGGGAAAAAACGGATTACTGATTAGCTCCTGGTAATTGACGAAACCCGGATTCTGCGGAAAAAATGTTCCGCCAATCAGCGACTTGGCTGGATTTAATGATGCAGACACGACCCACAGAGCTGGGACAACAGCGAATAGAATCAGCACAACCGCGATGACGTATCGAATCGCCAGGCCGAACAATTTACCTGGCAGGGGCAGTTTTAACGGACGTTCACGAGAAACAGGGAATTCGCGCACGTTATTCATGCTTATTCCGCCTCTTTGAATATTTTAGTGAAACGCATTTGAATAATGACCATTGCGCTCACAAGAATGAACAGCATGACGGTGATAGCCGCTGCAAGTCCATAATTGGTGACATTCGACGTGACAAAGGCAAGCCGGTAGACAAACGAAATGAGAATATCAGTGTGTCCCATTGGCACGATGGTGTTCGCCATCGGTGGATTGCCAAAATTGAAGATGTAGATCACATTGAAATTGTTGAAGTTGAAAGTAAACGATGCGATCAGCAGCGGCATCAGTATCCGTAACAGTAAGGGAAGGGTGATGTGATAGAGTTTGCCCCACCCGCCTGCACCATCGACAACCGCTGCGTCGTAGATTTCACCGGGGATAGAACGAATCGCCCCGGCGGAGATAACATAAAAATAGGGATACGACAGCCACACATTGACCATCACCACCGCGAAGCGTGTCCAGAACGGATTTTGAAACCAGGAAGGAGACTCGCCAAAGATCGACTCTAACAGCGGCGCGACAAATCCCAGGTCGGGGTTAAGCATACTGCGCCAGATCAGAATAGAGATCAAAACAGGAATCGGCCAGGGGATGATGAGCAAAGCACGAATGATGCGTTTTCCGGGCAGATTATCAAACAGCAGCGTGACGACTAACCCCAGAATGAAACTTGCAAAAACGGAATTGAAAGCGAACGTGACATTCCAGATGAGCATCCGTATCAACGGCTCTCTGAAACCCGGATTTCCTAAAAACTGCTCAAAATGGCGTAAGCCGATGAATACAATATAACCAATCGGCAGTTGTTGGCCGGACTCCGCAGTAAAAGTGCCTTCGATGGGACGGTAGACTTCACCGGTTTCCTGATCGATGATCGCGTCCTGTGCGTCGTCATATTGATACTTGGGCTGTAAAGCCGCCGCCGCACGCAGGGATCGAATCCGCACCGTATTAGGGGGTTCGCCGAATTCAATGGCACTGAGTTCCGTGATAATAGGAACCGTTCGGTTGTTAGGCAAACGCTCATAGCCATTGATCGAAACGGGAATACCATTATCGTCTAACGGGCCAATATCACCGCTATCTGGGGTGAGCGCTTCAATAGGTTTACCCGGCAGTGCCAACAGCCCGCCACCGCTCTCAGGTATCAGCCACAAGGCATAGGTTCCATCGGCTGCCTGGAAAGCCGCCCATTGGTAGCTTTGTCCATCGGCGGCCAGATACATCTGTGACTCTAAACGCGAAATCGCCTGCTGCTTGGACATCAGGTGACCACTGCCCATATTGGTTACGCTGAGATAGAGCGTGTACAACAGGGGATACAGCGTGAACAACAGCGCCAGCGAAATACCGATTGCTAACCAGCGCAGTGGGGTGAACTGTCGCCGCAGATAGACCAGTGCGACGAAGACCGTGATAGCGCTCAGGGCGGATGCCAGGGGAAAAAGACCATTGGATAACAGCACGCTTATCAGCCACAGCATCACAGCTAAACAGACACCGAGTAAAGCCAGTTGAAGCAAATAAGCTGTTCGGGGGATGATAGTAGAAATTTTGTTCATCCACTTAAACTCACGATCTAAATAGCAAAGAGAGAGTTTTTTTGTAGTTGCCTATGAGGAGATAGAGAAAGTGGCAGCCTGAGACTGCCACTTTGCCAATCTGTGACTACTTCAGATTAGGCCTTATTCTGTGACTTGCGCCAGAATTTGGGTTACCGCTCCATCCAGTGCTTCCTGGGGTTCCAGTTCACCTTGAGCTACCAGTGCGCCTGCATTCACCCAGGCATCCCAGACGAAGCCCATCGCAGGAATAGAGGGCATCGGCACGGCGTTGATACCCGCTTCATTGAAACCAGCGGTATTGGGATCAGAAGCCGCTTCAAAGATGCTGGCCCAGGCTGATGGACGCGGTTCAGCATCAAAAATCTTCTGATAATTTTCTTCGGTGGCGAGGAACTCGACAGCGAATATCTCTGCCAGAATGGCATTTTCCTTGTTAGCGTTGATGACGAGTCCCTGCACACCCAGGAAAGGATAACCCGCCTCGCTTGCTTCATCAGCCGCCGGGAAAGCGGAAATTGCATAAGGCACACCAGCCGTCTCAAAGCGATTGATCGCCCAGGGGCCGGTCAGAATGAACGGGGAACGCCCCGATTCAAACTGCACATGTGATGCTTCCCAGTCGATATTTTCGGAGACTGCGCCTTCGTCAATCAGGCTTTGAATCCAGGCCAGACCCGCGACCATGCCTTCGTTGTTCATGCCGATGTCTTCGGTAGTGAAACTGCCTTCGTCATCACGACCAAAAATGTATCCGCCAAAAGCGGTATAGATTGGATAGCTGTTATAAGTCAGGTCAGGCAAACCAATGGCCGAATCGACCTCGCCGCTATCCAGCAGTTCCATGCCGATTTCGGCAACTTCATCCCAGGTCGCAGGGGCTTCCGGGACGAGATCGGTGTTACGGAAGAAACCAATATTTTCAACCGCTAACGGCACACCGTATAACTGCCCGTTATAGGTGAACGCATCAACCGCATTTGACAGATAGCTATCGGCCTTGTCACCGAGGTCAATTGGGGCCGCTGCACCATTTTCCACAATAGGGCCGAGGTTATCATGTGGAATGATAATCATGTCTGGCCCTTCGCCAGATGCCGCTCCCAGTGTCATCGCATTGCGGATTTCGCTGAGGTCAACAACTTCTACGGCCAGCGGAACGCCGTACTCCGCCTCAAATGCTGCGCCTAACTCGGTGAGGACTTCCAGGCGTCCGTCATCGTAAACCCATAGCGTTAACTGGGTATCCTGTGCGGTGACGGTGCTAAAAATCCCCAGAACCAGTAACAAAACGAGAAATCTGCTGGCGTAAAAAACAAACTTCTTCATGCTGCCTGTCTCCTTTAAATGAATGATGTCTGACGAGCAAACCGTTTGCGTAATATTTATCAACACGTGTTGACTACTCATGTTGATTTAGTATAGACTTGTCGCTGTTGAAAAGTCAAGAAACTTATAGGACTTATGCAGTTGAGCGTGTTTTTTCGTAGAGGAGGGTTTAAAACCCTCCTCTGCACCGATTGCAACTGCGTAACTTCTAATTGATGTTGACTGGAAAAATGTGCCTTAGCCTTACGAGTCAGGAAGTTACGGATGCGGGTGATTAATAATTTCAACCAGGGTTGGCTTTTCGCTCCTGAGGAGGTGGAAGCGAATGCAGTCGATGAGAACTTTGAGGCTGTGACGCTGCCGCACACCAACAAACAATTTAAGCGCCTGTTCGTTGATAACAGCGAATATCAGTTTGTTTCGACCTATCGCAAGAACTTTTTAATAAATGATGATTTAAGCGGCAAGCGTGTCTTCGTTGACTTTGACGGTGTGATGTTGGTCAGCACGGTTTACATCAATGGCAAACTGCTCGGCGTCCACAAAGGCGGCTTTACGCCCTTCTCATTTGAGATAACCGATGATGTTGTGCCTGGAAACAATGTCTTAACCGTATACGTCGATGCTGCCGAATCAAAAAGTGTTCCGCCTTACGGTGGACTGGTCGATTATCTGACCTTCGGCGGTATCTATCGGGATGTCCATCTGCGAATTATTGAAACTTGTCACATCGTCAGCGCCTTTGCCAGAACGCTCAATGTCCTCACGGCTCCGGGACTCGAATGTGACATTCGCCTCGCTCAAATCGATCACGGCCTCTGCCTGGAAGCCATTCTGGAAGACATCCAGGGTCATATAATCGCCCGACAAATGCAGGAGGTTCAGGCCCAAGCCATGACCATCTCATTTGCTGCATTGGAAAACATTAGACTATGGACACTCGAAAAACCGTCACTCTATAAGCTGAAAATGACGTTGACCGTCAATGGCAATCCAATAGACGAACAGATCATCCGTCTGGGCTTTCGCACGGCTGAGTTCTGTGACGATGGCAGCTTTTACCTGAATGGAAAACCGCTGAAGCTGTTCGGCCTCAACCGCCATCAGACCTACCCTTATATCGGAGCAGCCGCCCCCCAGCGGCTTCAGGAACTTGACGCCGACATTCTCAGATATGAGTTGGGTTGTAATGTGGTGCGAACATCGCACTACGCACAGTCGCCACATTTCTTAAATCGCTGTGATGAAATCGGCCTGCTGGTTTTCGAGGAACTGGCTGGCTGGCAGCACATTGGCGATGAAGACTGGAAATCCCTCGTGCTGGAAGACTTACAGGCGATGATCGAGCGTGACCGCAATCACCCGTCCATCATCCTCTGGGGCGTTCGCATCAATGAATCGCCAGACGATGAAGATTTGTACGGACGCACCAACTTCCTTGCCCACAAACTTGATCCTACACGACAAACCGGCGGCGTGCGGAATTTTATGCCGAGTGAATTTCTGGAAGATGTTTTTACCTTAAATGATTTCCCGGAGGGACTCCAGACTCCACTGGTGCGTCCGCATCTGATTACAGAATTTGGCGGTCATATGTTCCCCACCAAGACATGGGATCATGAGGAACGCCGCATCGAACATGCCATAAAACATGTTCAGAAGCACAACCTCCAAATGGGACATCCCGGCGTAGCGGGCGCAATCGGCTGGTGCGCGTTTGATTATCACACCCATAAGGAATTTGGTTCAGGTGACCGCATTTGTTATCACGGCGTCATGGACATCTATCGTTTGCCAAAAATGGCGGCCTGTTTCTATCGCAGCCAGAAATCACCATCTGATGAAGTTGTGCTTTACGCGGCGACCAACTGGACGATGGGAGATCGCTCTGGCGGCGGCAACAACCCGCTGACCATATTCAGCAATTGCGAGGAGATTGAGGTTTTCATTGGTGATGCTTCTCAGGGTCGCTTCCAGCCCGATGCCAAACACTACCCGCATCTGAAGTATCCACCGTTTACGGTGCGCTGGGCAGAACCATATAACCCCTGGGGGACAGAATTTCAGGACTTAACCGTGCGCGGCTATATTGATGGGGCTGTGGCTGCGGAGCATAAAATCGATTCTACCCATATCCCCCATGAGTTGCGCTTAACGGTGAATACGGATCACCTGAAAGCAGACGGCGCGGATATGGCGCGAATCGCTGTACAAATTGTGGATAAATATGGTAATGTCCTGCCATATCAAATGCGCGTTGTCCGCCTGACACTTGAAGGCGACGCGGAGCTAATCGGCGAAAACCCGCTGGTATTGCTGGGCGGTCAGGGTGCCTGTTACATAAAATCGCATGATACGGTGGGTGATGTGACTATCCATGCCGATACGGACGATTTGCCTTCAGTTACTTTTGTCATGCATATCGGCGAATAGAATGCGAACTGGAACGATTCTCCGCTTGATTCTTTAGAGCGTGTTATGCACTTTTAGCCGAGGGAAAATAGAATAGCAATCTCGCAATTGATTTTAAGTCCCTCGCCCTGAGGGAGAGGGATTTAGGGTGAGGGCTGAACTCAGGCGAACAGAGTTCATAACAGCCTTTAGCATCAATCCAGCCAGATCGTCGGATGTTTTTTTCAACAGTGTCATTACATACGGATGAGCATGACAGAACAAAATCCAGTTACGCAAGAGGATGTCGCACGGCGGGCAGGCGTATCACGCTCGGTGGTTTCGTATGTCCTTAATAATGGCCCGCGTAAGGTATCAGAAGCGACACGCCAGCGGGTGCTGGATGCGATCAACGAACTGGAATATCGCCCCAACGAATTCGCCCAGCGGCTTAAGCAGGGCAGTGATGCCGTGCAGAATACCATCGGAATCGTCACGGGGGGTAAGGGCTATAACCTGATAGAGCGCCCCTACTACAACCTCATCCTGTCCGGCCTGTACGATTATGCCTATCAGCAGAATCAGCAAATCGGCTTTCTCGCCTACTGGGATGCGCTTAAAGACCCGATATTCTTTAATAAACACATTCATGAGTATGAAATTTCATCGCTTATCCTGATCCTGCCCTCACTCATTCCCGATCAACCAGAAGACAAGCTGCTGCTTGAGCAGATCATCGCTCGTATCCCTTACATTGTCTGCCTGGAAGAGACGGTCTTTAACCTGCCAACCGTTATGTTTGACCGGGCTGAGGCGGCGCGTTCGGCCATGAATCATTTAATTGACCTGGGGCATAAGCGCATCGCCTTTGTCGGCATCAACGATCAGCGCGTGACCGGTCACAAACAGGCACTCTTAGAGCATAATCTTCCTTACGATGTGCGACTGGTTGATTTTCTGGAATCGACTTCAGCGCCAGTGCAATCAGCCTATGATGTGATCGCTCGCTTCTTCCGGTCAAAAGTTGAATTCACAGCAGTTTTTGCAGCGACAGATGAAGCGGCTATTGGGGCAATAGCCGCGATCAAGGATCATGGGCTGCGCGTGCCGGAAGATATTGCTATCGCCTCGATGGATAATATCGAGCTGGCGAGTATGGTTCGTCCCGCCCTGACGACGGTTGATATTCCCAAGCGCACCCTGGCGCGTTTTGCTGTACAGTCCTTGCAGACACAGAAGGAATTTCCTGATCAGAATCAGGTTTCGATGATGCTGCCGACAAAGCTGATTGTGCGGGAATCATGTGGTGCCAATCAGGTCAAAAAGTTGTCCGCCGACGATAGCGAAAACTTTTCAACACCTTAATCCCTGCCAACGATAGAACGTTATCTCCTTCCCTACAGCTACTTTGCCCTGCGCTTTGCTAACAACAAATTTAATCGGAGAGTGGAACGACTAAGACCACCGCATTTATAGTTGTCCTGAAAAATCTATAATTTGAAGTATACTAAGTGCTATCGGGTCATATTTCTGATGCATCTTTATGATAAGCAGCTTCGTTTTCCAGAGAAATGAAGACGCTGTCATTGCCATAAATTTGCGGCAAACTATCACAGACAGCCACCCGGCGATGCGAGCGTTGTTTGAAAATCTTCAAAGTGTGGTCAGTCAGTCCTTCCTTCAGACACTGTGCCAGTCTTTCGCCCCGCTTGTATATCGTCTCATATCCACTGAAGCATTCATCGAAATAATCATTCCAGCTACAGTAGAAATTCATTTCCTGTCCGGCCATAAAGGCTACAGGCTATGAATGACTGGGTAGTGTTTACCCTTCTGGGTATCTTGGCGTTTGCGCTGCTCGCTGTCAGCTACTATTTTATCAACCGCAGCAAAGCCCAATATAAGCAGATAAACCAGCTTACAGGCTTCCTGCAAATTGCGCCGGATGCGATGGTGATTGTCAACCACGCCGGACAGATTATCCTGGTGAACGCTCAAACCCAGAAAATGTTCGGCTATGCCGCCGACGAGTTAATCGGTCACTCGGTTGACACACTCGTCCCCGAACGCTTCCGAAATAAGCATTCTGACCATCGGCATGGCTTTTTCATCACCCCGCGCGTGCGCTCAATGGGTGCGGGCATGGAACTCTATGCGCTCCGCAAGGATGGCAGCGAATTTCCCGTAGAAATCAGCCTTAGTCCCTTGGAAACCGAGGAAGGGCTTCTCGTTTCCAGCGCGATTCGGGACATTACCAACCGCAAGCAGGTTGAAGACGCTCTGCGTGAAAGCGAAAATCGCATCCGAACGACCCTGGCCGAAACACAGCTTTACGCACAGCGACTCGATTCACTCAGCCAGATGAGCCAGCAGGTCAGTGCCGCTGCCACCGAGGAAGATATTTACAAAATCACCGCCGATCATGTCAGCAGTATCCTCCCTGTGTCTCGCTTTAGCATTCATCTCACCGTGCTGGATGCTGATAGCCAGCAGGTCAAAATCATACAATCGGTGGATGGCCAAGTTACCAGCGAAATTAAATGGGGCGAAAAGCCAGCTAATGGGGAGACGGGGTTAAATGAAGCCTATGCTGGCGGCGCAGCGGTCGAATCCCATTCAAGTTTGCGGGTGCCAATCCGAGTCGGCCAGATTGGTACGGGATTCATAACCGTTGTCAGCCCGGATTCATATAGTTACACCACCCAGGACGAGGCCATTTTACTGCATATTGCATCTTTCGTCGGGATTGCCATCGAAAACAAGTACCGTATTCAGGAGCTTCAGGAAACCACGCTTCTGGCCGAAAGAGCCAATCGCGCCAAAAGTGAGTTTCTCGCCACCATGAGTCATGAGTTGCGAACGCCCCTCAACGGTATCCTCGGTTATGTGCAGATTCTCGAAAAAGACAGCGCCCTGACGGCAAAACAGGCTGAAGGACTGGACATCATTCACCGCAGCGGCAACCATCTCTTGACCCTGATTAATGACATTCTGGACATCTCGAAGGTTGAAGCCCACCGAATGCAGCTCAATAAAACGGCCTTTCATTTCACTGAGATGTTGATGGATGTCAGAAAACTCATTCAGGTGCGCGCTGAACTGAAACATCTGACATTTCACTTTCAACAACTCTCCGATCTGCCTGTCGGCGTTTATGGTGATGAGGTGCGGCTGCGGCAAATTCTTTTGAACTTATTAGGAAATGCTGTTAAGTTTACAGAACAGGGCGGTGTAATGCTCAGAGTGGGCTATCACGAAGAGCAGATTCGTTTTCAGGTCGAGGATACAGGTATTGGCATGGCTCCAGAGGCGTTAGAGATCATTTTTAAGCCATTCGAGCAGTTGGAAAGACATGGTACAACTGTTGAAGGTGCCGGGCTGGGTCTGGCAATCAGCCATCAACTGATCCAGCTTATGGGCGGCACACTCCAGGTTAAGAGCCAGCCGGGAGCAGGCAGTACATTTTGGTTTAGCATTGATTTGCCTGAAGTCGATACCTTTGACACTATGCCTCAGATTGATGAGAAAAAGATCACAGGCTATCACGGCAAAACACGGCGTATCATGATTGTCGATGATCTTTCTGAGAATCGCGCGATTCTCAGGGAGATGCTGCTGCCGCTGGGATTTGAGATAATGGAAGCAGTTGATGGACACGATTGCCTGGATAAAGTCATCCGGTTTCAACCGCACGCCATCCTCATCGACTTGCGAATGCCAGTCATGAACGGCATTCAGGCCATTCAGCATCTGCGTCAGATGTCAGGCCGCGAAAAACAGGTCATCATTGCCGTTTCAGCCAGTGCTTTTGACCACCATCAGGCAGAAAGCATCGAAGTCGGCGCAGATGATTTTCTGTCTAAACCTTATCGACTTCAGAACTTACTGGATCTTCTGGCGCTGCACCTCCAGTTAGAATGGATCGTTTCATATCCGAAAACGCCAGCAGGCGAAAATATTGCCTCATCGCAGCCCATTATTCCTCCGACAAATACAGAGATGGATAGCTTATACGACCTGGCGCTGAAAGGTGACATTGCCGAGATTTTGGCGCAGTCCGAACATCTCTCGGCGAACGGCTATGCGCCCTTCGCTGCCGAACTGCGCCTATTAGCACAGAATTTCAAAATAAACGAAATTCGTCAATTCATCACACACTATAAAGGTTCCTGAAATGACTGTGCCGACAGGGGTAATTTTAATTGTAGATGATGTCCCCACTAACCTCAGTGTACTCATGCAATTGCTTGTAGCGGCGGGCCATAAAGTTCTGGTCGCAACCGATGGTGAAAGCGCAGTTCAACAGGCAGAGTATGCCTTACCGGATATGATTCTGCTCGATGTAATGATGCCCGGCATTGATGGCTTTGAGACATGCAGGCGGCTCAAAGCCAGTCAGATCACCCATGAAATCCCCATCATTTTTATGACAGCCCTCTCCGATACGGTCGATAAAGTCTATGGCTTTCAATTGGGGGCGGTGGATTATGTCACCAAGCCGCTGCAACATGAAGAAGTGATCGCCCGCGTCAATACCCATCTCACGATGTATCGTCAGAAGCAGGAGATAGAGCGGCTGCGCCAGCAGGAGCATACACATTACGAAAAGCTGTCGCAGATCAAGGATCAGATGCTTCACACCGCCTCACATGATCTAAAAAATCCGCTCGCCGTCATTATGACAGCCGTCGATTTAATGCGCTATTACACCGATTCTTCAGATGATCGCATGAATGCGAAATTCAATCAGATCGAGACGGCTGCTCATTATATGCGTAACCTCATTACCAATTTACTGGATTTAGCGCGCCTTGAAACCGGAATCGGCCTGCAAAAACAGAAAGTTTTAGTGAAGCAGTTGTTGGAGACAAATATCGCTCAGGCTGCTGTGCTGGCACAGGAAAAAGGAATTGTCCTTCAATCTCACCAGCCCGAAAATGGCACGACCATTGATTGTGATCCTTTTCTGATTGGACAGGTATTCCAGAATCTCATCTCAAATGCTGTGAAATATACCCCCACTGGTGGCGCTGTCGAGGTCGGTGCAAAGATCAGCGAAACCGAAGTGGATTTCCAGGTCGTGGATCATGGTATTGGCATTCCTGAAAAAGACATTCCCCATGTGTTCGATAAATTTTTCCGAGTGAATACACACGAACATCGAGAAAGGTCTGGAACGGGATTAGGGTTATCTATTGTCCGGGAAATCGTCCAGCAGCACAGCGGCAGCCTTTATGTGGAGAGCCAGGTGGGTGTTGGCACTACCTTCAGATTTTCGCTTCCCCGCTCATAACCTGTCAGCATTCTTTTATTCCGGGAAAACGTGAGTAGCTTAGGCAGCAAGCGCATACTTGCTGCTGCCAAAGCATAAAAAGCCCTTATTTCACCCCTTGCCTCCAGGTAAATTGTTACCACGATCTCTCAACTTGGTTTTTGATGACTTGTTCGGTAAAATCATGCATGATGCATGAAATTTACTTTTACATCAGGCGGTCTGGATGAAGGGTCAGGAGTTAAGCTTATGAAGTCTGTTGTTTTGCAGACACCCGGCCAGTTGCAGCTTGCGGAGATTGAGCCACCGCCCCCACCTGGTGAAGGTGAAGTACAGGTGCGCGTGCGACGTGTCGGCATTTGTGGAACGGATTTACACGCCTTCACAGGTACCCAGCCCTTTTTTAACTATCCCCGCATTTTAGGGCATGAACTGGCGCTGGAAGTGCTTGATATCGGCCCGTCAGCCATCAGGCAGGTTATAAATATTGGTGATCGCTGCTGCCTTCTTCCTTACATGAACTGCGGTCAATGCGGCCCCTGTAGAAGGGGTTTTGAAAATGCCTGCATCAATATGCAGGTATTGGGCGTTCAGCGTGACGGCGGAATGCGGGAAATCATCAATGTCCCTGCCGATAAAATTTATGTCTCATCACACCTGGCAGATGAAGAACTGGCGCTGGTAGAAATGCTGAGCATCGGCTGCCACGCCGTCCGCCGCGCACAGGTTGCCCCTGGCGAAGTGGTGCTGGTGATTGGGATGGGGCCGATTGGCCTGGGTGTCGCTCAATTTGCTCATCTCGCTGGGGCGCGCGTCATCGTGATGGACATCAGCACTGGACGCTTGGACTTCGCCGCCAGCCAGCCCGGCATCGCTCATTGTATTGATGCCAGGCAGGATGTGCAGCAGCAGCTCAAAGCCATTATCCCCGATGACCTGCCTACTGTTATTTTTGATGCAACCGGAAACGCCCAATCCATGATGCAATCCTTTCGTTATGTTGCGCATGGCGGGCGGTTGGTGTTCGTGGGGCTGTTTCAGGGAGAGGTCGTTTTTAACGACCCGGATTTCCATAAGCGTGAGGTAACGCTCCTCGCAAGCCGCAACGCGACCGATGAGGACTTCCGAGCGGTGATTTCAGCTCTGGAAAATCACAAGATCGAGGTAAAATCCTGGATTACCCATCATGCTTCGCCAGAACAGCTTGTGCAGGATTTTTCAACATGGCTTGACCCGAAAAATGGTGTTGTCAAAGCCATGTTGAGTTTTTAGCGTATTAGCCCTTCACTGCACCGACCAGCAGACCTTTGGCGATATAACGTTCCAGTAAAATTGCCATCATGATAAGCGGGGCAACCATCAGCATGACCAGCACCGACATATTCCACCACTGCGGCCCGCGTACCCCATTCTGCGCTGATACCAGCACCGGCATTGTCTGGGTTTTCGCGCCTGTCAGAAACAGCGCCATGACATATTCATTCCAGCAAAACACCAATACGATCAGAAAAGTGGCGATCAAACCAGGGGCAGATAGGGGAAGCACAATCCGCCACAAAACCTGATAACGCGATGCCCCATCAATAAAAGCGCTCTCCTCCAGTTCAACCGGAATACTCTGGAAATAGTCGCGCATAAACCAGATGACAATTGGCAGATTGGCCGCGCAGTACGAAATGATTAAAGCTGGCAGTGTGTCGAGCATTCCAAGCTGCTGGTACAGAATATAGATTGGGATAATCACCGTCACAGGCGGGAGCATCCGCTGGGAAATCAGCCAGAAAGCAATATCAGAATTGCCCATTGTCCCCTTAAAGCGTCGCCCAATTCCTTGAGCCAGCAGCACAAAAACCGCTATCCCGCTGGCTATCCCTATCTGCCAGGGTATACCCAGACTCATAAGTAGAATGGACAGCGCGACGCAGCCAATAAAAGTTCCAATCAACCCTGGTTTGGGACGATACTCGAAGCGCGTTAAGGCATAAGCAGCCAGTGAGCCAATCACCAGCGCCAGCAGCGCGCTGTTAATGCCCACCAGCAGCGTATTCGTGTATGGACGTAAGACGAATTGCGGCCCGCTCTCGATCAGCATTTCCTCCCAGGCATGGAGTGAAGGCTGAAAATCGACGAAGGGGATGTATTTGGGGCCGGAAGCAACATCAACTGGCAGCTTGAAGGCTGTGACGAACAACCAGTAAAGCGGAAACAGGACGACAAACGTCCAGATTCCCAGAATGATATAGGATACAGCCAGCCAGAAGGGAGATAGTTGAAAAGGATTTGGTGTTCGAAATAACCAGCGCATTATAATTTCTCAATAATCTGCTGCCGCACCACGTTCACAAACATGAGCGCGATGAAAGTTACAAGGATGAGAAGAAGATAGCTGATAGCAGCCGACCCGCCCAGATTCGGCGCTCTCCATTCGATGTAGGCGTGCAGTGTCAGCGACTCAGTCGCCGTCCCCGGCCCACCCCCCGTCAGAATGCGCGGTATATCAACGATCTTGAAAGCTTCAATCAGGCGAATAAGAATCAGAGTGAGGCTGACTGGCGCAATTTGCGGCAGGATAATATAGCGAAAAATCTGAAGTCGATTGCCACCATCCACCAGCGCTGCTTCCAGTTGATCGCGCGAAGTTCCTTCTAAGGCGGCCAGCAGAATGATGAACATGAACGGTGTCCACTGCCAGATGTCACCAATCAGCACAGCAGCGCGCGCCCCAGCCGCATTTTCCACAAAGGCAAAGTCACGCAGGCCAAGACTCACCCACAGCGGAGCGAAAGGCCCTACATGAGTATCCGTGAGCATTCGAAACAGAAAGGCAATCCCAACCGGTGTAATCATCATCGGCAGCAGAAAAGCAACCCGAAAGAAGCGTTTTCCGGGGAGGCTTTGTACCAGCAGCAGTGCCAGCCCCAGCCCAATGACATACTGAAAAAACACCCCGACAAAGACAAAAATCAGCGTGACGACCATCGTACCCGGCAGTCCGTCCCCACTCAGCGTGCTGATGGTAATCCACAGCAAGCCAGAGGAAAAACACACTGCCAGCGCGCGTAATACAAACGTCCGCACCTTGAGTTTACTGCTGCGGATTTCGCTGTAAAACCAGTACAACAGAATGCCGGTAAATACCAGAAAGATGAGCCATCCCACCGGGGACATCTCACCAATTTTACCGATGAGATGCCGCTGCTGGCTGCCAAGCAGCAACTTTTGATAATTGCTGAATCCCACAAAGGCAATATCAACGCCGCCCCGCGCAAAAGTTACACGGGCAAACGAGAGAAACAGCGACACAATCAGCGGAAAAATCGAGAGGAAGAGAACAATTAGAATGGTTGGCAGCAGTAAAACGAGCCGCGCGGAGGAGTCTGCACTCCAGAAAGCCCGTCGCCCGGCAGCGCGGGTTGGAATAGCGCTGGTGCCAGAATCCTGTAGCGGTTGTGATATAAACTGTTTCACCCTATTTATGTTCCATAATCAATATTTGCGAAACAGAATGCATCTAATTTGGCGCAAGCGTATCGCAAAATCTGCCCGATTAAAAGCGAAAACAGGATTTTGTCAAATAGGGCAGGCAAACCGCCTGCCCCTTCTTGGTCACGGAACAATGGCTATTCCGTTGTGCTGATACCCAATGAAGCCAGGTACGCCGCTTTTTGTGCATCGCGTCCGACTTCCTCGCTGATTTCATTCCACTGGTTGAAGATTTCCTGGGCCGCTTCTTCAGCAGTGAACTCCCCGGCCAGGAATTGGCTGACCACCGTATCCAGTGTCGCTTGCAGATAGCGATTGGTAGCCGGAATACTCAGGTCAAGCACCATATTGGGGCTGCTCAGGCTGCCTTCAATCGCGCCGAGGTAATTCTGCGCGGCGGTCTCACTGAAACCGGCGGCTACCCAGGGTTCAACACTCTCAAACTGCGACAGCCGGTAAGGGTTATAACCGCTCGCACCAATCGTCACATCGACATTTGATTGCGCCGGCTGGTTCAGATAAGAGAAGAAGGCATAAGCCGCGTCTTTCACCGGCTGCTCGGCAGCGGCGCTGACACCACCACCCCAGCCGCCAAACGCCGCGAATGGCGCGTAGTTGACGCCATCAATCGCGTATGGGCAGGTGGTGGCATCGCACGGCACCAGTTCGCCAGTAGCACGATCAAGCACTTCGGTTGAACCCGGAACCACAACAGTGCCAACTTTGTCCTGCATGGTCGAACGTTCAGGATCAATTGACAGCGAACCAATGTCGCCCCAGTCCATCGTCAGGGCGCAGCGTCCCGTCAGGAACAGGTCGCGCGTGCTGTTGAGATCAATCGTTAACTCATCCGGCGGCCCATACTGGGTGGTTTCATTAAACAGTTCCAGCGCACGGATGAAAGCCGGATTTGGCCCAAAGAGCGGGTCAAAAGTCTCAGTATCGAAGAATAGTCCCTGCCCCGTACCCTGAGACTGAAGCCGCGCGCTGGCGAAGTCAACAATCCACCAGAAACTTTGACCCTGGCGCACTTTCGGGATGCACGAACCGTAATCGCCCTCGCCATCACCATTCAGATCCTGCCCGCTGAACTGGGCGGCGGCGACCAGATAATCTTCCCATGTCTTGGGTGGTTCAACCCCTGCTGCCTCGAATATGTCTGTCCGGTAATAGATCATGTGGAAGTCGCCATCCAGCGGCACAACATAGATATTGCCATTGTAGGTAGCAATGAAGTTGCGGAAGAAGGGCGCAATATCATCCCACTGAATATCCGGGTCATTGGCGACCCGCTCACTCAGGTCTTCGAGGATGCCAGCAGCCACAAAGTCTGCATTCCACTGCGGCGACATCACAAACGCATCATAACTGTTGGTGCCGGTTGTCTGATCGGTGAGGATCGCATTGTAGAGTTCAGCGAATGGGACAGTCGTCACCTCGATCTGGGCGCCCGTCAGCGCCTCAAAGTCCGGCCCGCGCCGCAGTAGCGGTTCTGTCACCTGTGGCCCGGCAAAACTCAGAACATTGACAGTAACACCTTCAAAAGGTTTGTCCTGGGCTGCTGAGATGCCGACTGTGCTGAGAAGAAAAAGGGTGAGAACGACAGGGAAAAGAGAGGATTTAAAGCTTTTCATAAACTGCCCTCCAAAGTCAGAAATTTTATGAGACAAACTTTAATCTGGCTGTCTGGCTGATAGCTCACCTTTCTCTAGTGATCGACACTTTGTAAACTTTTGGGTATGATGTGAATCATGCATCATGCATGAAAAATAGCATGTCTTGAATAGTTTGTCAAATATGGCGTAACATAACACCGTTCATAGTAAGTAATCTGGAGATTGGTGCATGGCGGAACGCAAGACAAAATCAAACGACAGCGTACTCCGGCGGCAGCCGCATCTGTCTTTAACTGATATTGCCTATAATGTACTGCTGGAAGCGATCATCAATCAGGATTTCCAGCCTGGCGCACCGGTCAGTATTGACAATCTGGCGAAGCGGCTTGATATGAGCAACACGCCAGTGCGCGAGGCCTTAATGCGCGCCCATGGTGAACGCCTGGTGACACAGAAAGCCAATCATGGATTTGTCGTCGCCGAGATTTTAACCCCCGATGAAATCCAGCAGTTATTTGAGGTGCGCCATGTGCTGGAAATTCACGCCTTGAATGTGGCGCAGCTCTCATCCGAGGCCGTTGAGTCGATTGCCAGTCTGGTTGAGCGGATGCTGGCGACTGCCGATGGGACGGTGTATGATGATTTTCGGGATTATATGGGGCTTGATTATCAGTTTCATCGCGGTTTGATCGAGATGGCCGGGAACAGCTTTTTACTGGATGCCTGGGAAGATTTGCATGTCCATCTCCATCTTTCCCGGCTCTATACCGGTGTCGGCTTATTTGACCGGAGCGATTCAACCGGCGAACATGGCGCAATTATTGAAGCGCTGCGCTTGGGTGATAAACAGAAAGCTGTGGATTTACTCAGCCATCACATCCGGCGGGTCGAAAAACGGATGCAATCTTTTTTAGAGAAGTGATCACAGTCGCATGAAGCTGGACTTTGAAGCAGCCGGACGCTTGCCCCATCCCGGCGATAATGTCGCTATTGCTACCCGCAGGCTGGAGTCCGGCACGCACATCAGGTGGGGTGCGAACTCATTCATCATCAGTGACACCCTGTTGCCCGGACATCGTTTTGCGGTACGGGCGATTTCCCCCGGCGAATCGCTTCTGTCCTGGGGACAGCCGTTCGGCACTGCCATTTGTGCGATCACCCCTGGTGCTTACGTTTGCAACCAAACCGTCCTGCGCGAATTAGGCCGCCGCCCGATAGACTTTCCCCTGCCTGCCGTACCCAATTTCGCTGACCGCATTGCGCCTTTTGTGTTCGACGAAGCGCAGTTTACTCCCGCGCTGCCGCTCCCGCTTTACCCGGATGCCAAAACATTCATGGGCTACCGCCGTGCCGGGAAACGCGGAGTCGGCACGCGCAACATGATTGTGCTGCTCGGCACATCCGCCCTCACCGGCGGATTCGTTCAGGCATTGGAAAACCGCCTGAAATATGTCAGTGATTCATTCCCCAGCATCGACGCTGTTGTCGCTGTCGCCCACACGGAGGGCGGCCACGAACACCCCAATAACCGCGAACTGCTGCTGCGGACGCTGGCAGGTTTCGTCGTTAACCCGAATGTTGGCGCGGTTTTGGCTGTCGATCAGGGAAATGAAACGGTCAATAACATCGCGCTGCATGATTACCTGACCGCCCATGAATACCCGCTGGCTGACCTGCCGCATCATTTTATGTCGCTGTCCCGTTCATTTGCGGATGATCTGGAGGCTGCTGCTCAGATCATCACAGGCTGGCTGGATAAAGTTAATTCAATACAGCGTTCGCCCCAACCGGTCAGTGAACTTAAAATTGGCCTGCAATGCGGCGGCTCCGATGCCTTTTCCGGCATCAGTGGCAATCCACTGGCGGCCTGGATTACCAGAGAAATTCTGCGCTACGGCGGCGCGGCTAACCTGGCTGAAACTGATGAACTGATCGGCGCTGAAGCTTACATGCTCCATAATTTGAGTGACCTCGCTGCCGCCCGAAAATTTCTGAACTTTCTCGAACGCTTCTATACCTGGGCTGGCTGGCACGGCCATTCCGCCGATGGCAACCCTTCCGGCGGCAACCTGTACCGGGGTCTGTACAACATCTACCTGAAATCGCTGGGCGCATCGACCAAACGACATCCTGATGTCCGGCTCGATTATGTCATCGACTACGGCGAACCGATGGAGCGGGCCGGGTTCTACTTCATGGACAGCCCCGGCAACGATCTGGAAAGCATCGCCGGTCAGATCGCGTCCGGTTGCAACCTGATCTTTTTTGTCACTGGCAACGGCTCAATCACCAATTTTCCCTTTGTGCCGACCCTCAAAATCATCACAACCACAGAGCGTTTCCAGTTATTGTCCAACGAGATGGATGTCAATGCCGGGCTGTATCTGGAAAGCACGCCGATGGACGAACTCGGCGCGGCAGCCTTCAGCCTTACGCTTGACATCGCTTCCGGTCAGTTAGCGGCGGGCGAACGGGCGGGACATGCCCAGGTACAAATCTGGCGCGACTGGCGGCTGACCGGTGCAGTCGATTTATCGATATTCGCCCCGGTTGAATATAGTGGTCAGCCGCTTGTGATCGACACCGCTGTGGATGTACCCGATGTGCGTTTCCCGGTCTTTCGCACCAGCCGGGGATATGCGACTGACCAGATTGGCCTGATTCTGCCGACCAGTTTGTGTTCCGGGCAGATTGCCCGTATGTGCGTCCAGCACCTGAATAAGCGCCGGATGGGTCAGGAACATGGGCTGTCGCGCTTTGTAACCCTTGTCCACACCGAAGGCTGCGGCATGTCTGACGGGCATGAACTGACGGATACCCTGCTGGGCTATCTGCAACATCCGCTGGTGAAACATGCGCTGCTGCTGGAACACGGCTGCGAAAAAACCCACAACGGCTACATCCGCCAGCAGATGATCGAAAAATCGCTCGACCCGGCTGATTATGGCTGGGCCAGCATCCAGGCTGACGGCGGCATCCACAATGTCATCGAAAAAATGTCGCGCTGGTTCGGCCAGCAAATGACGGCAGACTCCGCGCCTGAAATTGTCGAAGTCGGGCTGGAAGCAGTCCGACTGGGGCTGCTGACGCAGGGTGCTGTAACCGACCTGTTGGCCGCTCAACTGGCTGATTTAACGCGCATAATCGTTGCGGCTGGCGGCTCGCTGGTGCTAGCGGAGGGCGATGCCTTACTGCACCATCCTGTTTATACTGCGAAAGTCCTGAAAGAGCAGCCACCCCAGCCGACAGTAGGCTATGCCCAGGTTATGAGGCAGCCGGGATTGCATATCATGGCGATGCCGTCCCACCAGTGGACTGAAACCTTAACCGGCCTCGGCGCGACCGGTGTCGAGCTGATGCTGTCCCATGTTGGTGAGCATCCCATGTCCGGCCATCCACTGATTCCACTATTGCAGGTGGCATCCGGCACGGCGGCTGAAGCCTGGCACGCTGACCTTGACGCCCTTCTCACACAAGCAGATACCAACTGGGCGGAAACCCTGCTCACGCTGGTGATCGATACGCTGGCGCGGCGTTATACCCCTCGTCTGAACACCAGCGGGAATACTCAGTTCCAGATCACGCGCGGTTTGCTGGGCGTCTCGCTGTAAGCCCAGCCTGTTTACTGATAACCTGGGAATTTTGCATTACACCCAGTCGATTTTGACGGGTAAAAGCAGTTGCGGTTTGCCACCTGCGAGGGACTGTACCCCGCCATGCAGATAAGCCAGCGCTGCCGCCGGGCTGTTCGCTTCCGCCAGTTGCGCGGGCAGCGGTTTATTTTTCCCGCGCACCAGCACCAGCGGCGCGTCATCTGGCAGACTCGCCAGCGAACGGGCTTTCGCCAGCGCGGTTTGCAGGTCGCCTAACTCATCAACCAGGCCATGAATGTGCGCCTGCGCCCCTGTCCAGACACGGCCAGCGCCAACCGCGTCCACCGCTTCCGGCGTCATCCTGCGTGAGCGGGCGACATGCCCGACGAACTGATTATAAATATGCTGAATCGACTGGAAGGCGCGGGCGCGTTGTTCCACGCTGTACGGCTGGCTGTCGCTCAGGTAGGTGGCGTTCGCCCCACGCGCCAGCTCGACCCGGTTGACGCGCAGTCGTTCGTACAGGCCGCTGGTAATGGCTTTGCCGCTGATGACGCCAATCGAGCCGGTGATAGTCGCTGGCTGGGCGACAATCCACTGGGCGGGTGTGGCGATGTAATAGCCGCCAGATGCGGCAGCACCATTCATGTAAGCAACCAGCGGGCGATCCGCCGCCAGTTCTGCCAGTGCGGAGGTCATGGCTTCTGCCGCCGCCGCGTCGCCGCCACCACTGTCGATATACAGGATGACCGCCGCCGCGCTTTTATTTTTCATCAGGTTACGCACCTGGCGCACCACCGTCAGATCACCGGCTCGCTCGCCGCCGATGAACGGCACTGGAATATCAACGGGCAGGTCGCCGCTTTCGCCGGAAATCATGGTCCCGGCCACCCGCAGCAGGGCGACATATTTGTCGGCTGGTTTGCGCCGCTGAATCAGCAGCTTTTTCTCCGCCTGACTCCAGGTGAGCATATTTTTCACGCCGAGGCGGCGGTGCAGCGCTTCTTCGGTTTCAACCCGGTCTACATAGCCTGCGGCCAGCGCGGCCTCGTCGAGATGCGGGGCAGCGTCGATCATGGCGCGGACAGTTTCGGGCGTTTGTTTTCGTCCCTGGGCGATGCCGGAAACCAGGATGTCATACTGCGAGTCGAGCAGCCAGTCAAATTGGGCGCGGCCTTCCGGGGACATATCGCCGCGTGTGAGGCTGTCAAAGGCGCCTTTGTAGGGCGAAATCGCCACGCTGTCCAGCCGGACGCCTACGGTATCGAGCGCGTCCTTGAGAAAAGCCGCTTGCAGGCGCAGGCCGAGGGTGGCTACCTCGCCGCCGGGCTGAAGCACAATTTCGTCGGCTGCGCTGGCGAGGTAATAGAGGCGGTTGTCGTAGTTATGGGCGAAGCAGACGACGCGCTTGCCTTTTTCGCGCAGGCGCAGGAGGCTGTTTCGCAGGGTTTGCAGGTCAGCCAGCGACAGGGCCAGCCCGCGCAGATGGAGGATGACTCCCTGCGGGCGCGGGTCGTCGCCAATGCGCCGGAAAATGCGCTCCAGATCGGTCAGGCTGAGCGGCGGTGCGCCCAGCACACGCTGTTGAATCCAGCTTCGCGTTTCCGGCAGGGCGGGCATCTGTGCCGGGAGCGTGAAGGTGATGTAATCCATTTTGTGCCGCCCACGCCGCCAGTTCGCCAGCCGGAAGGCCAGCCAGCCAATCAGGCGAAACGGGTTGAGCCGGGAAATCCATTTACGAATCGCTGCCATCATTCACCACTTCACCATAGTATCTGTTGCAGCACAAATTGTGATCGCCGCTGGCGCAGGTGTCAACGTGCAGAAGCAGACAGCGTGAAATCCGCTATGCGGGATGCGTAACGGCATGATGCCAGCACTGCCGGTTTGATCATTTGACGAGGATAATGAGCATGAGAATTTGAGATTTTGATCATGAGCAACTGAGATAAACGCGATCAGCGCCCGCCGATGTGTGACTGGCACGCCCTGAATCGCAACAATAGCAACAATAACAAACCGGTTTTTGGGCCGCAATTGCACTATTTGTTATGGCGGCGGCGGCGGCGCTGGCGGTGCGGTGTTTTTTTGGGGTCTTCCGCCGCCATATTCACCACAGGAACAGTTCCGAGTGCCGAGGGAAAGGCAAGTTCAGCGTGAGAGAAAAACAGGTGTGTCATAGAAAAAAGTGTAGCACGTAAATGAGGGGCGTGGTGAAACATTTGTCATAACATTTGTCATAACATTTGTTTCAGTTTTGAGGGGAAGTATGGCAGTAAAAAGCATAGAAGATACGCAGTTCAGACTATTTCTCGCCTGGATAAGGGGTTTAAACCCCTTGTTTCTGCGCTCAAGTGCGTAAGTCCTAAAGGAAAAAGTTAAAAGGGGTGAGCAGTAAAGATACAAAGACAGGGGCGACAGGCAGGTCGTCCCCTACGGAAAAACCTTCGTCAAGAAGGGATATTGGAGGGGGAATAGGTCTGTATTGTGTCTTTCGCGGGGTTTGAATTTCCCCTATCCTCATGGGAACTTTACAACTGAAGGGCTTTCCAGGCATGGACAACCGCACATCGCGCGAGGGGCTGCTGCTGATTGTGGCGGCAGCGGCGGGTTACGCGCTGTTTCCGATTTTCACGAAAACGATCTACGAAACGACTACTTTTGAGCCGATGGATGTGCTGAAATGGCGCTTTCTGCTGGCCGCGCCGATCATCTGGCTGATTCTGGGCGGATTGAAGCGCAACAATGAGGAAGCGGGGACACCTGATAAAGCGCTGCCGCGCCCGCAGCTTTTGCTGATGGGTCTGCTGTTCGCCTTCACGGCTGGGAGCGCTTTTCTGGCGCTGGATCGCATCCCGGCCAGCACCTTCACCATCATTATCTACACCTATCCGGCGATGGTGGCGTTGATGTCGCTGTTTCTGGGCGAACGCCTTTCAGCACGCGGCTGGGTGGCACTGGCGCTGACACTGGTGGGGGTGGCGCTGACCGCGCCGGATTTCAGCAGCGGTTTTGACGATGCGGCGGGCGTCTTTTTCACGCTGCTGAATGCGGTTAGTTATGCGGTGATCATTGTCATCTGCTGTCGCTTGCTCCTCTGTCATTGGGCGCTGGCTAGGGCGGGGTCTTGGTGCTGCCGTGCGTCCGCACTGGCGGCGGGGGCACTGGCGCTGTTTGACGGTCTGCCGATTCCGAATACGCTGGCGGCCTGGGGCGGTTTGCTGGGGCTGGCGGTTTGCTGCACCGTCGTCGCCAACCTGGCCTTTTACGCCGGGATGCAGCGGCTAGGGGCAGCGCGCGCTTCGATCCTCAGCACCGTTGAACCGGTGATGACGCTGATTCTGGCCGGGCTGGTGCTGGGCGAACGGCTGGAAGCACAGCAGGTGGTGGGCGCGGCATTGATTCTGGCGAGCGTGATCCTGCTGCAACTGCGGCGTGGCCCAAAAGCAGCGTTGAATGCAGAGTATGGTGTGGTGAGCGCGGACTAGACAGCAGCTTATAACCGCTGGCAGTGAACAGCCGACTGGCACTCTCCTGTAAAGCGAAACTCAGGCTATAATAGCGCTATGGAAAAACTAAAACATGACTCTGTAAACCGCGATATGCGCGCCCGGCTGGAACAGAACCGGCATGGTAAGCTGACGGCTGACCAATGGAAAGAGATGGTCATTGAGCCGCTGGTGACGCTGATGGTGCTGATGATTCCGGCAGTGGTCGTGATGGGACCCCGGCTGGCGATGTTCGTGCGCGGCGGGACGCTCTATATTGTGCTGTTTTTAGTGGGCATCCTGATACTTTCGATGATTTTGCGGGCGATACGGTATGCCCGCGCACCGCTGCACAGCGCCCGCCTGTATGCCGCAGATGATATCCGCCCTTTCTGGATGTTCTGGAAAGCCGATGTGCTGTACAACGAGTCGGACAAGGCGGTGAAGTTTCACAAGTGGCTGACGCCGCGCACTCGTCTACGCCCCGGCCAGAGCTACCTCGTTTATTACCTGAAGGATGCCGAGCGCAATGTGCTGTTGAGCTTTGCACCGGCTGACCACGAAGATACCGCCAAATGGACGCCCAGCAGTGTATTTGAAAGCCGTCTGTACCGGCGCGGCGGGGTCAGCACTAAAAGTTAAAAGGCGAAAGTTAAAAGGCGAAAGTTAAAAGGTAAACAGTGGGCGAACCTGCGTGTTCGGCCCTGTTTTTGTTCCTGTGGACATCTTTCCCGTTGGGCTGGTCTATCAATTTGCGTTACTATTTACGAATTCAGACTGATTTTAAAGGAATCATTTATGGACATGACACAGAAGGCTGTGCCACCCCGCAGCCAAATCCCCCACGAACACACCTGGAATGCAGAGAGCGTTTTCGCCACAGCGGAAGCCTGGGCAGCGGAACTCCAGGCCGTCAGCGAAGCCCTGCCGCAGATTGAAGCATTCCGGGGCAAGCTGGGCGACAGCGCGGCAAAGCTGGCCGACTGGCTGGAAACGGCTGAACAATTCGCGCGGCGCGTGAGCAAGCTGTTCTTTTATGCCCGTATGTCGCAGGCGGTAGAAACGACCAACGCGGCGGCGATGAGCATGACGGGGCAGGCCGGGGCGCTCTATGCCCAGTTCGGGGCGGCAGCCTCATTCGCGCAGCCGGAAATACTGGCGCTGGGCGAGGCGAAAGTGATGGAGTGGGTTCAGGCTGAGCCGTGTCTGGGGACTTATGCCCATTATTTCGGCGACCTGTTCCGACAGCAGCAGCATGTTCGTTCCGCCGAAGTCGAAGAAGTGCTGTCGCTGGCGCAAGACCCCTTCAACGCGATTGATAATACCGAAGAAATGCTGACGAGCGCGGATATGATCTTCCGCCCGGCGCAGACAAAGAGCGGCGACAGCATTCAGATCACGCAGGGTAACATTGGCACGCTGATGGACAGCACTGACCGGACAGCGCGGCAGACTGCCTGGGAAAGCTATCAGGATGGCTACCTGGCGATGAAAAACACGCTGGCGAGCAATTACATGGCGTCGGTCAAACGTGATGTTTTTTATGCGCGGGCGCGGCGTTATGGCGGCACGCTGGAAGCATCGCTTTTCGAGAACAATATCCCAAAAGCGGTTTTCCTCAACCTGATTGAGACTTACAAAAAGAACATCCCGACCTGGCATCGTTACTGGGCCATCCGGCGCAAAGCACTAGGCGTGGATACGCTAAATCCTTATGACATCTGGGCACCGCTGACCACCAATCCGCCGCCTGTTTCCTATCAGCAGGCGGTAGACTGGATTTGCGACGGCATGAAACCGCTGGGCGAGGATTACGTGAATACCCTGCGGCGCGGCTGCCTGCAAGACCGCTGGGTCGATATTTACCCCAATCATGGTAAAACGGCGGGCGCGTTCTCTTATGGCACTTACGATACCTATCCCTTCATCATGATGAGCTTCGACAACAGCCTGGGGGCGATGAGTACGCTGGCGCACGAACTGGGCCATTCGATGCACAGCTATCTCTCGCGTAAAAATCAGCCGTTCGTATATGGCGGCGATTATTCGTTGTTCGTGGCGGAGGTTGCGTCGAATTTCAATCAGGCGATGGTGCGCGACCACCTGTTCAAGACCAACAGCGACGCGAACTTCCAGATCGCCGTGATCGAAGAAGCCATGCAAAATCTGCACCGGTATTTCTTCATCATGCCGACGCTGGCGCGGTTTGAACTGGAAGTGCATGAACGGGCGGAGCGGGGTGAGGGCGTGACGGCGGAAGATATGATGGCGCTGATGACTGATCTGTTCAGCGAGGGCTACGGCAGCGAAATGCATGTTGACCGCGAACGGGTTGGCATCACCTGGGCGCAGTTCGGCCATCTGTATGCCGCTTATTATGTGTACCAGTACGCCACCGGGATTTCGGCGGCGCACGCGCTGGCGGGGCGCATTCTGGATGGCGTGCCAGGCTCGGCGGAGTCGTATATTAAATTCCTGAGCGCGGGCAGCTCGGTTTATCCGGTGGATGCGCTCAAGGGCGCGGGCGTCGATATGTCCACACCGGAAGCGGTAGAGCGCACCTTCGCCGTGCTGGCGAGCTATGTTGACCGGCTGGGCGAACTGACCGGGAAGTAAGTGAAATTCAGCCTTCCAGAAATTGATCCAAATGTGATTCGGGGAGATAGAGGCGTTGGTTAGAACGCCTCTATTTGTTACAGCAGTTCACCAGCCTCAGCGTGCGCCGCGCCGATCCTGCGTCAGGCGATTTTCCAGCCAGGCCGCGCCGAGGGAGAGGAAAATGGTCAGATTGGCGTACAAAAACGCCAGCACCAGCAGCCCTTCCGGGTAGCGGAACTGGTTGCTGGAATACTGGCGCGTCAGGTGCGAAATTTCCGGCACCGCCACGACCGACGCCAGCGAGGTATCCTTCAGCAGAAAAACGAAATTGTTAACCAGCGCGGGCAGCACATTACGGATGGCCTGGGGCAGGATGATGTAGCGCATAACCTGAACATAATTCATGCCCAGCGAACGCCCGGCTTCCATCTGCCCGGTGCCAATGCTTTCGATACCCGCACGAAAGACCTCGGACATAAACGCGCCGTAGGTGATGGAGAAGGCGAAGGTGATCCGAAAAACGGGGTCGATGTCGCGGGTTCGCACCACCGTCGTGGGGATTCGTTCGGGATCAATGCCCATCAGTCGCTGAAGAAAATCATCCATAAACGGAATGCGCGGCGCATCACCGGGGCCAACCACCAGGTCAACCAAGCCGGGCGTGATGACGAAGGCAAAAATCAGCACGATGACGAGCAGCGGCAAACCACGAAACAGCTCCACATAAAGGGTCGAGAGATTATAAAGAATAGTGTTTTTTGAGACGCGACCAAAAGCGGTAATGAGTCCGATGAAGATCGCCACGATGAATGAAATGATCGTCACCCGCACCGTGACCGCGATACCGGGGAAGATGAAGCTCCAGGCTTCTCGCAGAATTGGGTCATTGAGAATAGCATTGGCTATGAGCAGATCAAGGATGATGAAAATAACCAGCCAGAGCTGGCGACGCAGGAGGTTTCGGGCGAAACCCTGTATATTCAGGATCTGACGCGGCTGGGCTGGCTCGGTTGGCGTGGCGGGGGTTGCGGATGTCATGAAAAGTCCTTCAGGTAAAACGGTGGAAAATTGACACAGGGGCGAACCCACCGGGCCGCCCCTGCGCGCTGTTTTCTTATCTGATTATCGGTGATGCAGACGAACTATTCGGTCGCAAACCACTTATTAAAGATTTCATCCCATTTGCCGCTGGCCTGAAGCGCCGACATGGCGGCATTCACCGGGTGAACCAGGTCACTGCCGGGCGGGAAGGCGAAAGCCAAGCCCTGGATGCCGGAGAGGGATTCGTCCAGTGTGCGCAGACCACCCTGCGCTTCGATGTAACCTTCAGCCGCCGGACGGTCAACCACTACCGCGTCCACATCATCATTCAGCAGGGCTTCGATGGCCGCACCGAACGTGTCCGGGCTGAAAACATTATCCTGGCCGAAGATGGCGATGGCGGTGATTTCGTTGGTCGTGCCAACCTGTGTGCCGACGCGATAGTCGCCGAGGGCGATCAGTTCTTCCGAGTTGGTGAAACGATCTTCGCCTTCGCGCACCAGCAGGGTTTCATCATAAGCCTGATATAACTGGGAGAAGTCAACGCTTTCATCGCGGTCAGCGGTATAGGTGATGCCATCCGCCGCGACGTCGTATTCGCCGTTAGCAATCGCGATGAGCATACCGTCCCAGGCGGTTTCAACAAAGACCGGCGTGCAGTTAATCAGCTCGCAGATGGCATTGAAGGTGTCATAATCCCAGCCGACGGGGTTGCCGGCATCGTCAAGAAAATTGTAGGGTGGATAGGCATTCTCAACCGCGATACTGATTTCCGCACCACCCAGATCAGGCCAGGCGATAGGCGCTTCATCCTGCGCCAGAACACCAATCAGCGGTATCGCAAAAACCAATACCAGTAAGACAGCAGCAAAACGTACTTTCAACATGGGTAATATAGCTCCTTGTAGCCCATAAGCGCGTTTATTATAACCAGCCAGATTCACAATGCCAGCAATTTTTTAACAAAAGCCACGCCTGAAAACTGGCAAATCTGCACCCCTCAATCTCTGGGGGGATTCCGCTGGCGGATTTTTGGCTATAATATAAATTGTAGTAGTGTAGTAAAAGGTGGGAGGGAATGTGAATTCACTCAATATTTTCCTGACCGATCCCAACCTGATCTATCTGGTGCTGGTATGCGGTTTATGGGTGGCGGTAACGGCGGCCTATGTCCCCGGCACGGGCGTGATTGAAGTGCTGGCGGCACTGGCGATCTGTTTCAGCCTCGTGATGATGGCGTCAATGCCGGTAAACTGGTGGGCAGTGTTAATTTTGGTGCTGGGCGTTCTCAGCTTTTTGCTGATACCGTTTCTCAATGATCGGTTAGCGCAGATCGCGCAGGGCGGACTGGTGTTGCAGGCGGTTGGGGGCTGGCTGTTGTTCAGCAATCCACAGGTATCGCCGCTGCTAATCGCGGTGACTATTGGCATGGCGTTGTTATACCATCATTATGCTTTGCTGCCGCTGCTGCGAAAAGCGCGACAGCAGGGAAATGTGATCGACGATAACGGCCATCTGATCGGCGCATTTGGGCGGGCGGCGGCGGCTTTTCTGCCATCCGGTTCCAGCTTTGTGGGTTCGGTCAACGTGCGCGGGGAGCAGTGGACAGCTTACAGTGAACAGCCAGTCGAATCCGGTGATACGGTTGTCGTGCTGGAAAGGGAAGGCTTGCAGTTATACGTGGAAGGCGTGAAGCATAAGCAGACGCCGCGCAAAGAGGAGGAAGTTGCGTGAATCAATTATTGGGTAGTGGCTCGACCACCATCGTTCTTGTTATTTTTCTCGTCCTGCTGTTTTTTTACATTCTGTCACGCATTATCAAAGTGGTGCCGGAAACGGAACGACTGGTGGTGCTGTCGCTGGGGCGTTATGCGGGGACACGGGGGCCGGGCATTGTCATCCTGATTCCTGTGATTGAGCAGGCCAAGCGGGTGGATATTCGGGAGCGCTTTTTCGACATTCCCTCGCAGACCGGAATCACGAAGGATAATGCGCCGATTGACATTGACTTTCTGGTGTACTACCGGGTGGTTGACCCCAAGCTGTCGGTCTTGCAGGTTGATAACGTGGTGAGCGCGGCGGTGAATATCGCCACGACGACGCTGCGCGCGGTCATTGGTGACATCAGCCTGGACGATGTGCTGGCGAAACGTGAGCAGATCAACGACACGCTCCGCATCAAGCTGGATGAGATCACTGAGCGGTGGGGTATGAAGGTGACGACGGTAGAAATCCGCGAGATCAAACCGCCGCGTGAGGTGCAGGACGCCATGAACCGCCAGATGAGCGCCGAACGTGAGCGCCGCGCGATGGTGACAAAAGCCAGTGGTGAACGTGAAGCCTCTATCGCAGTGGCGGAAGGTGAAAAGCAGGCGGCTATTCTGCGCTCTGAAGGATTGAAGCAGTCGGCAGTGCTGGAAGCGGACGGTGACCGGCAGGCGCAGCTTTTGCGGGCGCAGGGTTTTGCGATGGCGCTGCAAGCCATTCACAGCCAGGCGAAGGATGTGGACGCCAACACCCTGATGCTGCAATATCTGGATGCGCTTAAAGAAGTGGGCAGCAGCCCATCAACCAAATTTGTGCTTCCGCTGGAACTGGTGAGCATGGCGCAGCAGTTCACCAATACGATGACTGCCAGCAACGGGGCGAACATCAGCGCTGGCGACTGATTACGACTGTCTAAAAACACAGCACACGAACCCGCTGCCATTATGGAGCGGGTTTTTGTTTTGCAGCCACCTAATAGCTTGATGAGACTTTGAACAATTCCCGCGTCGTGTGGATATGATGTAAACTACGGGTAATCCGTAGACGCCCGCAGCGGCGTATAAGGTCTTCAGGCGCAATTTCCGCACGATGGGAGCAGGTGACGTGTTCAAATCAATCAGTCTTTTTTGCCTCGGCGCGTTCTTACTGGCCGCCTGCCAGCCTGCCGCGCCCGTGCGCCAGTTCACAAAAGGCGACGAGCTTGCCTTTTATGATTTCAGCCAGTCAGGCACCTTCGAGGAAGCCACTTATGGGGATGGCACGGTACGCCTTCAGATCAGCGGCGGCAAATATCGGGTGGAACTACTGGAAGGCGACAGCGAAGTCTGGTATGGACAGTGGGGCGATACGCTGCGCGATGTGGTGATTGATGTCGAAGCAAAACAGTTCACTGAAGACGAAAACACCACTTATGGCGTGATGTGCCGGGCGCGTGGCGCAGTGGGCCAGCAGGCGGCATCTGACCCGACCCTGGATGCGTTAGCCTCTGAAGGGGGCGCAGTTGGGGCGCTGGTTGCCAGCGCGGATGCTACTGCCGAAGCCACCGAAGCGGCCACCAGCGAAGCCGAAGTGACGGCGGAAGCCACTGAGACAGCAGATGCAACGGAAGAAGCTGAGGCAACCGCCGAAGCGACGGAATTGGCTGAAGCTGAGGCAACCGCCGAAGCCACAGCCGTACTTGAAACCGGCGGGGCAACTATTCTCAATGTCAACAATGGCGATGGTTATCTGTTTCTGGTACAGGGGAATGGCCGCTGGTCAATTATGCGCTCGCGGGGGCGCAGCGTAACAGCGCTGGTAGACTGGACTGATTCGAGCGTCATCAACAGAGGCCCCGCCGAAAACCGGATTCGCGCCGTCTGCGTGGGCGATTATCTGGCGCTGTATATCAACGGTCAATTCGTAGGCGACGCTACCGATGACACGTATAGTCAGGGACAGATCGGTTTCGCTGCCGCCTCTGCCACCCGGCTCGGCCTGCTGGTCGAGTTCGATAATCTGTCGGTATCGGAAGCCAGCGCGTCTTAACAGGCTGGTCGTGCGTCGATTTTAGAGAAGAAATTTGGTATGGTAGGGGCGAGCCACCGGGTTCGCCCCTGTTTTTGTGTCCAGAGGTTTCGATGATCGAATCTGACCCTATCCTCGGTAATGTACTCGCCACCCACCCGGTTGACCGCGCCCGTCTGCTGCTTCCGGCGGGTGTGCTGGTTAGCGTGGTGGCCGTCGTCCTCAATTTCACGCTGGCCGAAATCGAAGGCTGGGGGCCGCCGCTGACGGTGATTGTGATGGCGGGGGTGGCGCTGGGCGCGGGCTGGTGGGTGCTGCACCTGTGGAACCGCGAAGTCATTTTATATCAAAACGGCTTCAGCTACCGCGAAGGTGGACGCCCGGTGCTGTTCATGTATGAAGAAATTACCAGCATTCGCCAGCGGGGTGAACAGCTCGCTTATTTCGGCGGCCTGATACGGCGCGCCACTTTCCGCTTCAGTATTACGGGCATTCGGGGCGAACGAATCACCCTGACGAATCTGTATCGCAATATCGGCGCATTAGGCGAGCGGCTGGAAGAACGGACGAACCGCGTCCTCGGCCCAATGATCGACTCGCGCCTGAAAACGGGCGAAAAAATTCCCTTCAGCGACACGCTGCGCCTGAGCAGAGAAGGGCTGCATGAAAGCAGGCGCGACCTATCCTGGTCAGCTTTCGGCGGCTATAAAGTGAGCGACAGGCGGCTGCGGCTGCTGGAAACGGACGGCACAGAATGGTACAGCGCCCCATTGAGCGAGATTGATAATATCGCGCTGCTGTTGGGCCTGCTGCGCGAACGCGGCGCGAAAGGCACTTAAACACCATGCATATTGCTTTCAACGGCTGGTTCTGGGATCAGCCGAACACTGGCAGCGGCCAGTATATCCGTAATCTGTTACCTCAGTTGCGCCGCATCGCGCCGGATTTGCAGATGACGCTGGTGCTGCCGCCGCACAACAGCAGCCCAGACGACCTGCCGGATCATGTCAGCGTGGTGACAACAAGCGGGCGCAGTGGACAATTAGGAAAAGTGCTGTTCGAGCAGCGCACATTTCCAAAAGCAGTGGCCCGTGTCGGCGCGGACATCGCCCATGTGCCATACTGGGGGCCGCCGCTATCATCCCCGGCGCGGCTGGTCACATCGGTGCTGGATGTGATCCCGCTGGCACTGCCGGATTATGCCCAGGGCTTTAAAGCGCGGCTGTACACCTCACTGGTGACAGCGGCAGCACGCGGCTCGGCGCACACGCTGACGCTGAGTGAGGCGGCCAAAGCTGATATTGTGAAACATCTCGATCTGCCGCCGGAGCGCATCACCGTCACCTATCTGGCGGCGGATGAGCGCTATCATCCCAAAATTGGCGCGGAGCATGACGAAGCGGTGCGGCAGAAGTACAACCTGCCCGATCAGTTTGTGCTGTATCTGGGCGGCTTTGATATTCGCAAGCAGGTCAATCAACTGCTGCTGGCTTACACCTATGTCGGGCAGGCCGAGGGCGACAATATCCCGCTGGTGATTGCCGGGCGCGAACCGGCCTGGGGAACGAGCGTTTTCCCCGACCTGCCTGCCTATGCCGCCGAACTGAATATCACGGATTATGTGCGATGGCTGGGTTATGTAGATGAAGCCGATAAACCGGCGCTCTACCGGCTGGCGGATGTGTTTGTTTTCCCCAGCATGTATGAGGGATTTGGGCTGATGCCGCTGGAAGCGATGGCCTCCGGCACGCCAGTGGTGGCGAACGATGTTTCCAGCATACCGGAAATCGTCGGTGATGCGGCCTATCTGGTGCCAGCGGGGGATGCACGGGCGATGGCCGGGGCCATCATCGCTTTACTGCTGCAACAACCGCTGCGCGACTCGCTCGTCAATCAGGGACTAGCGCGTGCTACCAACTTTAGCTGGCGCAAAACGGCGAAAGAAACGCTGGCCGTCTACGAGCAGGTGATGCGGGCATGATATAATAATATGCGTGTCAATGAACGAGGTTTACTGACAATGGCACTTCCCAAATTGCAGCGTATGACCGCGCGGGAATTTTCACAGTTACCGGAAAGTAATCAGCCGACGGAACTCATTTACGGAGAAGTCGTTGTGTCTCCTGCGCCCGATGATGTGCATCAAAAGATTTCTTATCGAGTAACCTTATTTTTAAGTCAGGCTGTGCCGGATGGCGAGATTCGTTACGCCCCAATTGACGTGTATCTTGATGATGAAAATGTTTTTCAACCCGATGTGATGTGGGTCAGCGCGGCTAATGAAAACTGCGTGCTGGAAAATGGAATTCATACGCATTGGCATTTTTGGCACTGGCGACACATTTGAATCGCCGGTTCTGAACGGTCATGCGGTTGATGCGGGTACATTTTTTAAATAATCATGTCCATTTTACACCCCTGTTTGTCCGCATTCTTCTCTATACGAGGTGTTGATCTGGCCTTAGACTGTCCATATCGCAACAGCAGGAGAAGGATGGATTTTCATGCTCACGCCGGAACAAATTACTTTTTATCAGGACAATGGCTATCTTTTGGTGAAAGGGTTACTGAGCAGGGAAGAAGCTGCTTTTTACCGGGCGCAGGGTCACGCGCTGATCGAGCGCCTGTCGCAGCAGCGCAGCGTCGAGGCGACCTGGGGCAGCGCGAAAGAAATGGCAAAAGAGACGAAACTGCTGCACTGCCATGATGTGCAGTATTATGACGCCGCTTTCAGCCGCCTGATGGTGGACGAGCGCCTGATGGATGCCGCTGCCGCTGTGATGGCGACGCCGAATATTCAACTGCACCACAACAAGATGTTCATCAAACCCCCGGCCAAAGGCTCGCCGTTTCCGATGCATCAGGATCAGCCGTACTTCCCACACCGCGACCACACGATGACCGCCGTCATCCTGCACTTTGATGACGCGCCGGAAGAAAAAGGCTGTGTGCGGGTTGTGCCGGGCAGCCATAAACTTGGCCCGTTGCAGCATGAGGCGGATGGCGGATGGCATTTGCCCTTCAGCCAGTATCCGCTGGAAAGCGCGGTTTCCTGCCCGGCGGAAGCGGGGGACGCCCTCTTTTTCAACTACCTGACGATTCATGGCTCTGGTGTCAATGTCAGCAGCGAGGCGCGGACAACGTGGCTGATTCAGATGCGCGACCCATCTGACCCGCCGACGATTGCCACCCACGAATCGCGCGGGCAGGGGACGATGCTGCGCGGCATCAATATGATGCCAGTGGGCGAAGCCGTCGGCGCGATGGGCATGTAGCACTTCCCTTAGAAGGCGGTGAAAAGGCGTGGACAGTCCGCGCCTTTTTGTGTTATTGTGAAATTAGCAACAAAGTTTATTGTGAGCCAAACATGACCACCCACTATGATGCCATCATCATTGGCGGACGCCCGGCAGGGGCAACGCTGGCGGCGCGGTTGGGGATGCAGGGTTTGCGGGTGCTGCTGCTGGAGCGAGCCAGATTTCCTTCGCTGCCTGCGGCTTCTTCGCCCATTATTTATTCGCCTGCGCTGCAACTGCTGGATGAAATCGGCGCGGATGAACATGAGTATGCCCGCAACACGCCGCGCATTCGCCGGGTGATTGCCGCCGCCAGGGATTTTTCGTCCGCTATCCCCATTCCCCCGGCACACGGGCGGGATTATGCTTATGCGCTTGACCGCGCCCGTTTCGATGCCGCGCTGTGGGACAATGCCCTGCGCTTTGCCACGGTTGAAGGGCGACAAAACTTTTTTGTCAGCGATCTGCTGTGGGAAGGCGAAAAAGTAACGGGAGTCATCGGGCGCGAGGGCAAAGCTGGCACATTAGAACACGTGACAGGGGATGTGGTGGTTGGGGCTGACGGGCGCTTCAGCCTGGTGGCGCGGAAGGCCAATGCCGCCGAAAGTGACATCCGGGATGAATACCCGACCTCGCTTTATTACGCTTACTGGAAGGGCGTCAAAGCGTTCGACGAACATGGCCCGGCGGCGATTGCTTATGAAGGCGGCTACGGGTATGGCTTCCTGGTGATGGACAGCGCCGATGGCATGACGGGCATCACCTTCGAGGGGCAGGCCGATCTGCTCAATCCCGCGCCGGGGCAAGTCGAGCCGTTTTATCTCGACATGCTGCATAGCAACCCACAGATCAGCGCC
The DNA here is from genome assembly GCA_964447795.1 of uncultured Anaerolineaceae bacterium. GTDB lineage: Bacteria > Chloroflexota > Anaerolineae > Aggregatilineales > Phototrophicaceae > CFX2. The sequence goes on along the minus strand of CAYUTY010000012.1, from coordinate 60,500 downwards.
CGTATCGCCGGGGCAGAGATGGTGACTCCGGTTCACGGGATGCGGCGCATCGGCAATCTGTATCGCCAGCCGGGCGGGCCGGGATGGGCGCTGGTGGGTGACGCCTATCATCAGCATGACCCGCTTGATGGACAGGGCATTTATAACGCGCTGTTCACCGCTAAAGCGCTGGCCTATGCCATCCATAGCTGGCGGCGGGGTGGCAAAAGCTGGGAGGCCGCGCTGGCCGATTATGACGAAATGACGCGCATCAAAACCTATGGCATGTACCGGGCGGCGCTGAACAATGTGCGCCAGAACATCTATACCAAAACGGAGCTTCCCGGCTGGGCGCTGGGCGGTTTGCGCTGGGTGATGGAAGACCCGACCATGAAAGACCTGATGGGCAAAATGCTGACGCGCCAGCTTCCGCCGGAACTGATCTCACTGGCAACGCCACCTGTGGCGGTAGGTGCGCTGATGCGCGGCCCATTGCGCGAGCTGCGAAAGCGGGCGCAGGAACTCGGACTGCCGGTTTAACTGCATCGCCACCATTATCAAGCACCTGAGTGTGCCAGATTACCCACGTGAGGAGTCGTGTCAGGCGCTTTTTATGCCCTATCCTGAAAGGGAAACATGAAAAGAGGCGGATATGGTAAACACGGATGGTCGTCTGGGCATTATTGTTCTGGGATGGGCGCTGGGCTTAGCCATTGGGCTGGCGGCAGCTTTTAACTGGATTGATAAACCGCGCTCCCAAAATGATCGCCTGCTGCTGTATACAACAGCGGCGACTGCCGGGGGTGGTTTGATCGCCGGGGCGATGACTGGTGCGGCCATGCGCCAGTTGTCCAGCGGGCGGGTGCTGGCGCTCAGCCTTGTCTGGGGTGGTTTGATGGGAGCTGACATGTACGGCATGGCGCGGCTGTTCCCCGGTTACAGCATCGCCCTTCCTTTCTCCCTGAGTTCGATTGCTGTTGGACTGACCGGCGGGGCGCTGTCTGCCCGGATTATCTACCCAACGGCTGCACGCAGACATATTGCTACGACTGCTTTTGGCTGGGCCTTAGCCTTGTTCATTTGCCAGTGGATTTTCATCCTTTTTTCGTCAAACATTTTCAGGGTTCTAAGGCCTGTGGCTGGTGAAGAACTGATGTGGCTGCTGGCGGGCGGCATGGCAGGTGCATTTGCAGGTCTGATCGCTGGTGCGGTACTGCTGGCAGGGCAGGGGGTATTTTTCATGCAATCTGTCCAGAATGAAGAGGGTAAAACTGGACAGTCTGTATGACAAACCAGATGTTTAAGCGATTTTGGGCAGGGCAGGGGTAAGCAGGGACACCTGACAGGCATCCCTGCTGCTTTGATTACTGAATGGTGAAATCGGGGATGATGAGCGTCTGGCCGACGTAGATGCGGTTGATGTTGGCGATGTTATTAACACGCGCCAGCACATACAGATCGACTCCAAAATTCCGCGCGATTTTACCGAGTGTATCGCCCGAACGGACAACATAGGGCGTGCCCTGCGGCGGTGGGGGCGGCGGGACGATGCCCCCGGTGATGCACAAGACCTGCCCGGCATAAATCATATTGCCGTTGGGCAGCCCGTTGAGCGCAACCAGTTCCGCGACACTCTTGCCATAGCGCAGGCTGATGCGGAACAGGTTCTCGCCCCATTGGACGCGGTGTGTCAGCGAGCAGCCACCGGTTAAATCCTGAGCGGCGGCAGGCGCGGCGACCATCGCTACCAGCAGGGTGATGATAAAAACCGAGATGATGATACGAGCGCGAAGCATGATGTTGTGTTCCTACCGGTTCAACCGGTTCATAGTGAACTGACACTTTTATGCTATGCGTTTTCTGATGGTGGCTCATCGGCTGAAAGACGGAGACGGTCTGGGACGTGGGATGGATTTCAGAATATTATCTCCAACCCATGCTACACTAGGGATATGTTTCTATCTCACGATGCGGGACACCCTATGCGTAGCTTTGCGCTTTTCAAACTCATACCTTATGCGTCATTACTCATCACGGTACTCCTCGGCGCGTGCAGCCCTAGCGTGACCGGTGGAACGGCTGTTGGCACACTGCCCGGTACACCCGGTTTCGCGCCGCAAATGCGCGATGAGCCGACTCAGCCCGCGCCCACCTGGGTAGAAGGCTCGGAACCAATCACCCTGGCGAATGCGCCGCGCATCACCTATCTGGGGCGGTTGGATGCGGCTGGCAGCCCCACCACCGTCTTCGCGTATGCTTTTTCGCCCGATGGCACACGGTTAGCCGGATTGAATAACGAGCAGATCATCGTCTGGGATCTGATTAGCGGAAATATTCTCTTCAACACGGCGCGGCTGGATGCCTTCAATATTTATTACGGCGCGGATAAAGCAGAAATTTTCACAGTTGATCTGGAGGGGCAGGTTCGCATCTTCGACGCGGACACAGGCCGTGAGAAAGACCTGCTGGAAGCCAAAGTCAATTTCAGTGGATTAGCGGTTTACGATGCGTTCAATGGCTGGCTGGCGCTAAGCGGGCTGGATGGTGAGATTAAGGTATGGGATATTGCCGCGCGGCAGTCGCTCTCTACCTTCAAAGCCGGACGGCTGCCGACGATGGCAATGGCTTTTTCGGCGGATGGCGAACGGCTGGCAACAACCGATCAAACCGGGCAGGTTCAGGCCTGGGACTGGCGAAACCGCCAACCTCTGATGACTGTCAGCGGCGCAGGGGTCTCACAACTCGCTTTTTCGATGGACAGCCAGCAGTTGGCGGTAGGCGAAGCGGAAAAAATCACGGTTTATGATATAGCTGATGGATCGGCAGCCTTCACGCTGCAAACCGGCCCCGGCGGCGTGACCGATGTGCTGGCTTATTCGCCGGACGGCCAGTACATCATCAATGGCGGCGCAATCCCCTCGCTGACAGTATGGGACGCGGTGAGCGGACGTTTAGTCGCCTCACTGCCGGGCGTGGGCGGCGACCGGACTTCAGCGACTTTTTCACTGCAAGGCGACCTGCTGGCGACCTCGGTGCTGGGGGTGTCAGTATCGCTGTGGGATATGACGCGCATCCGCGAGCCGGGTTTGCAGCGCGGCGATCTGCCAGTCAATACACGGCAGATCATCGCGGCGGACTGGTCGCCCGACGGTTTCCTGCTGGCGCTGTTCGAAGCTGCCGGGCCAGTGCAAATCTGGGGTATCCCGCCCGCGCCCGCCACGCCAACCCCGGAGGAATGAGGCTAAAAACCTGGCTCTATTACCCGCCACACGGCATCCAGCATCATGAGCGCGGTCAGATTGTGAACGCCGTGACCGGTCTGGAAAGCGGCGGATGAACTGTAATCATGGGCATAGTAGGTTGTCAGATGAACCGCGTCCCCATCCAGACCGCGCCCCGGTATCGTCGCGGCGATCAGATCAAAATCCCACAGCGGCAGGTTGTAGTCGGTCGCTATCTGGCGAATGATGGTGTTATTGATATTGTCCGCGCCTTCGTGCCGGTCAGCTTTCGTCCCCATGATCGGCACAACGCCATTCACCAGCGCTGTCTCCACAATGCGCCGCAGGTTGCGGTCAAATGACTCCGGCACGCCCGCATCATTCGAGCCAAGCCGCACGAAGATGATGCTGGGGTTATGGATGCGTATTTCACAGGCGATCAGGCTTTCACCCGGCCCGCAAACCGTTTTATCGGCCCACATCGGATCAAAAACCGTCCACGAGTGCAGACCGCGCCGCACCGTCACGCCCTGCCGTCCGAACGAGCCACGATAATAATCAATTACCGGCTGCAAATAGCTGTATGAACCGAGAGTGTATGTTCCCTCGTCGAAACGCGCCAGAAAGTGTGGATTTTCGATGGTACTATCGCCCAGCTTGGAAAAAGCATGGCGATTACGGCCAAGCGCCTGTCCCTGCGCGTAAACAGCGCGGACATTCTGGCGCACGGATTCAGGCATGTAAAAAATCAGGTCGAGCGCGATGCCGTTGAGGGCATTAGGCGGCGGCTGATACGTGACCGGCGCAGGTGTAAAGGTGGGCAGCAGCACTGTCGGAACAAGGGTCGGCGCAGCGGGGATAGCAGGGGAATCAGCAGAGGGTACGAGTATGGCCTGAAATGCGGTGGGCTGGAGATCATTCACGCTGACAATCACTAAATCGAGCGTCGGCGGGGGCAGCGTGAAGGTTGGCGGAGGCGGGGTGAAAGTCAGTGTCGGCGGGCCGCCGGGTGGTGAGGCAGTAGGCAGCGGCTGCCCTGCTTTACCGGCAATCCAGGCCGCCGCGCCAAAAGCCAGCAGCAGCCCCACATTGCCCACAACCCGCCAGCGTCCCACGACGCAGGTTATTCCGCTTCAGACGGGTCTTCATCGCCGGGTTTGACTTCCCATACATCTTTGGCGATGTCGATGTAAAGTTTACCGTCCAGATGGTCGATTTCGTGCTGGAAAACACGCGCCAGCCAGCCTTCTGCCTTAACGCGCATTGACTTGCCCTGCCTGTCCAGACCGGTGACTGTCACCTTTTCAAAGCGGTCAACCAGCCCCACATAACCGGGAATGGAGAGACAGCCTTCCACACCTTCTACCATTTCCTTGCTGGTTTTGATGATTTCAGGGTTGGCGATGACAAACAGTTTACCTGCGTCACTGCCGTATTCCTTCTGGCTGTCCTCGTCATCGGGCAGGCGGACAATGATTAAGCGCTGGGGAACGGCGACCTGCGGGGCGGCCAGCCCGACACCGGGCGCATCGATCAGCGTTTCCACCATGTCGTCTACCAGGGCTTGAAATTTATTATCAAAACTCACCACCCGGCGGGCTTTCTGCCGCAGCACAGGGTTATCTGGTCGGATAATCGGTAATATCGTCATCGTGCTTCTACTCTTGCGTGGTTGCGTAGTGGACGGCGCGCTCCAGAAAAGCCAGGGCGGCGTCCCGGTTATCGAAAAATTTAGCTGAATCGCGGTGGCGCACCTGAACCAACGAACGGAACAGGCCAGATGCTTTCACATAAGCAAACCAGCGCGCGTTCGGGTGATAAATCCATTCGCTGAACAAGGCTGTCTCAACCGCCCGTGTTTCGACTGAATCGCTTTCACTCAGGTCAATCAGGAAATAGACTGGCCCGCGCTGCATGGCCGTAATCGACTCCATTGCAGCCTTTTTAACATCATCAGCCGTCACCGAACTGCTGTAATCAACAGCGAGAATCCAGGGTTCTTCAGCCCAGTAAATGTTGCCTGGCATCAAACATTATACTCAAAGTTACTCAAGGTTAAATCCCCGTTTACTGCGGCGGCTCATCGCGGCGCACCAAAGGGATTCCCGGCGGGCGGGTGCGGTCGCGCACGCGCGGTGGCTGCTCAATGGGTGTTGAATGCGTGGACGAAGGCTGAGGGTTCGCTGTTCCAACCGACTGGTGATAAACTGATAGGTATTCGACAATTGCCTGCCGCTGCCGCTGTGCTTCCGTTTCGCTTTTCATCATGATGGCCCGATCTTTGCGCCGGGAAATCTCTTCCTGAATCTGGCGGGGATCGTGGACGCTGCGGAAGTATTTGGCATTTTTCACATCGGTACCGGTCAGCAGCAGACGAATGGTACCGATATTCAGAAAGCTGTTGAGCAGGCCGCTGGTTTCCGAAACCACATTATCGACCTGTGCCAGCGCGATCTGATCCTGCTGATCTTCCAGCCACAGCGGGCGTCTATGAATGATGGTGATGGTCTGATCGCCAACGATATACAAATCATTGCGCCAGTCCCAATCGGCAAGATAAAACCAGGCCGCGCCTAACCCTGTGACCATCATCGCCAGCGCAAAGCCGATGAAGCCAACTTCCGAAAGCCCCGACAGCCGTAACAACACGGCGAAAAAGAGGATGATGCCGATAGCAGTCACCAGCGCGGGCAACAGCACGGAGCGCACCCAGACAATGCGGTGTTTGCGATAGACGGTATCGCCTTTTTCGTTGGTGTAACGTGTGCTGAGGAACCCAGCTTCCCGCTGCGGCGGAATAGCGGGATTAGCGCCGCTGTCACCTTTGCCATCAACCGCTTTGCCACCGATCAGCTTGTCAATCTCGGCGCGAATGGCATTGCGGTTGGCCTGGCGGGTTTGTTCGGCTACCGCGTCCTGCACCTGTTTACGCCGGGTGAAGATCACATCCTGAATGTGCTTCGGATTCGGCACAAAATCCAGCTTCATATTTTTGGCGTCACCGGAGGTGCGAAGGATGAGCGTGCCATAACCAAACAGGTAGGCCAGCGGATCCGTCATCGGGGTGATGACATTGATTTCATTAATGCCGTCCAGCGGTAGTTCGTTCACATTGGTGCTGAAGCCAATGATCTGGCGCTGGATGTTCACCACCCGCCGTTCGGTGACGACCAGCTTATCGTTCTGCCATTCCAGAAAATAGTAACCGACCAGCACCACCATCACCGGGAATGCCAGCGCACCCAGCAGCAGCCAGGGAAAACCGGGCAGGGTTGAGGATGCGCCGGATGCCAGCAGCAGCACAATAATAAAAATCACCACGGTCAGCCACACGCGGCGCAGGAAGGCCCACCAGTGCCGCCGCGTCTCAATCAGGACGGCTTCATTGTCACGCTGTCCCTGAAAAGCTTTCTCTGCGGTTTGAGCGACCGGCGCGCTGCCTGTCGCTTGCAGGGCGCGGCGAATGTCCGGCTGATAGGCCGTCAATGCCGCCATTTGAGCGCGTTCCAGATAGACAATAATGGCGGTTTCGATTATCCGCAGTGTCACCGGGGCAACCGTTTCGGCAAACAGGGCGTTCTCCTGCAAATACTCGCCCGGAGAAACCATCCCTATCGAATGCTGGATACCATCTGCGCCAGTCTGGATTAACTCGCCCCGCCCAGAGACAACCATCAACAAACCGCCGACTGTCTGCCCCTGGGCGAAGACAATTTCGCCGGGCTGAAAACGCAGCACCTGGGCAGCATCCGCTACCTGTTCAAGCTGTTCCGGTGTCAGCCGGTCGAACAGAGGATAGCGCTTGATCTGAGACAGGACAAAACGGTCAGCCATTCGCCTGATTACTCATTACAAAACCGTCATCCGTTTTATTGTAGCTTATTTTTTAAAGGTATGTGAAGCACCTGTGTGCTATTTCTACAGTACCATCATCAGACCGACAATCAGTTCAAACGCACCGGTCACGAGGAAGCCCCTGTCCAGCTTCGGGCGGTCAAGGATGAAAGCCAGCACCCGTACCACCACTGCCACCAGCCACACGATCCCGAATGCCTGCCAGACAAGCGGCTGATTTATCAGCAGCGGAATCGCCCCCAGCGCCAGCGACAATGCCCCGAAAGCTACCCGGATTTCGGCCACGCCTTTGGCGGTATCGGCTGTCAGGTGGGCGAATTTTGCTGCGGCACGCGGCTGCACCAGTGAATACAGCCCAAAAGCGATCAAGGCCAGCGCCGCCAGCATGTTGAGTACAGCCTCCATAACTGCCTCCGTTACTTACTCCTGCACCCCACTCACCGGAAACTGCTGGGTCACCACTTCAATGTAGCGCGTCAGATAGCGGATCAAGTCCTGGCGCTCCTCCGGGCTGATAAGGCCGAGTATCACCTGCACCTGAGACATCACCTCACCCTGAACAGCGAGAAATCGTTCAATTCCGGCCGGTGTCAGCATCACCATGACAGAACGCCGGTCAGCGGTGTTCGTCTCCCGCTCCACCAGCGGCGGCGTGAAGGCTTCCAGCCGCTTCACCAGTCCCGTCATGGTGGCGTTGGTCAGGTAATGCGCCCGCGCGATCTCGCCAATAGCGCATTGTCCGCCCTGCTCTGCCAGTGTTTTGAGGACATAAAATTGTGGCGCGGTCAGCCCGTGAGCCGAAAGATAAGCTGCCAGTCGTTTCTCTCCATCCAACACAATCGTGAACAACAGCGACCAGAACTGGTTAACATCGTATGCTAAATCTTCGGACACTGGCAGCCTGCCTGTTAATCAAAAAACTGTAATTCCACCACGCTCAGTGTAACATGCTTCTTGTTAGAAACAGGCAGGCGACTATAATCAAAGTATCGTTATCATGTTTGAGAATATAAGCTGATGAGCAACGACAAAGCTGATCTCATCCTGCACCCGGTGCGGATGCGGATTCTTGTAACCCTTGCCGGGCGGCAGATGACACCCGCCCAGATGGCCGCTGTCCTGCCCGATGTGCCGCAGGCTACCCTTTATCGCCAGGTGAACCGCCTTTATACGGGTGGCGTACTGACGGTGGTAGAGGAACGCCCTGTGCGCGGGACCGTCGAAAAAGTTTACGCCCTCAGTGGGGAAAACAGCGCATTTCTGGGCGCAGACGATGTAGCCAGTTTTACCAAAGACGATCATCTGCGGGTATTCACTGCATTTCTGGCGACTCTGCTGGGCGATTTTGGCCGCTATCTGGACAGCCGCGACCAACCCGATATGGTCGCGGATGCGGTGGGTTACAGTAAAATTGTGCTGCACCTGAATGATGAGGAACTGGCAGGGATGAGTGAGATAATCAATACGGCGCTGCTGCCCCTGCTCAACAACCCACCGGCGCCGGGGCGCAAACGCCGTCTGTTTGCCTCGATCACCCTACCCGCCGACGATGATCTGCCGCAGGACGAAGCCTGAGCGACATCACACCGCCGTAGCCAGCTCATCCGGCACGGGCAGATGGCGCTGCTCCAGAAAGGCGACAAACGCTGGATTCAGATCACCTACCGCGCCGGTATAGCACTGTTCCAGTTCCCCCAGGTGATCGACCATCCACAGGTACAGATCGGCCTCGGTGCGGCCTCTGGCATGTCGCATAACATCATACTGCCGGATGAGAGTCACTACGGGCAGATACACATGATCGTGCCAGTGGGCGGCGGCAGCTTCTAACAGCACATCTTCACCCAGCGCCGCCCGGTGAACATTGAGATGTCCCAGCAGGTCGTTGTAGCGCGAAGGTTCGCTCAGAATCAAGGGTTCGTGCTGCGGGCGGGCATAACGCAGGCCGCTCTCATCTAGGAATGTCATATAAGCTTCCGCCGCGTCCATCTGCCCTTTGGACAGCAGGTGGTGCAGGCACAACGGGGTATCGACTTCGGTCACATAAGCCTGTATGGTCCTGAACTTGAGCGCCCGCGCCACCGAAACACGGTGATTGCCGTCACGGACGAAATAGACACCGCCCACCAGATACACTTCAATCGGCGGCAAGCCGGTATCGCCCATCGTTTCGGCATAAACCCGTGTCCAGCGGTCACGGCTCACGGCATCCTTCGGTAAAAAGGTGCTGGTAAAATCCTGATAGCGTCCCACGCTGCCCACAATGTCCTTGAGGGGGATGTTCTGCAATCCCCGGTATGATTCCTCGCGCAGGCGCAGCCGCGTCTTCACATCGTCAAAGCTTAACAACTGCGCTGATTTGCCGCGCAGGTGTCCGAAAATTTCATGCCAGAAGGCGCGTACAATCACGCTTTCGTAAAGTTTCGCACCCTCATAAATGTGCAGTGCTTTGTTCGGCATCAGTCACCTCCCGAACGTTAGCTTAGTGGAAATACAATACTGAACTCAACCGTTAAAATGTCCTAAATTCCAGACTGGATTTTAGGACTGAACGGCTGAATACAGTGTTAAATGTGTTTGAAGCGTTGAGGGTATTACGATGAAGCCACCGGTTCAGGCGTTGATTCTTCGCTCTGGCCCAGTTCTTCGTCAATGATAGCGGCGAACACCGCGTAAGGCTGCGCCCCGCTGACGAAACGCCCATTGATGAAGAAAGCCGGTGTGCCGGTCACGCCCAGGTTTTGCGCGTAGCTGTAATCGGTCTGAATGGTCGCCAGGTGTTCCTGATTATCGAGACACGCCGTAAATCGCTCAACATCCAGGTTCATTTCTTCGGCGTACTGAACAAAGGCTTCACGTGTCAGGTTATTCTGATCGCTGAACGCCAGATCATGAAATGCCCAGAAGGCATCCTGATCGTTAGCGCATTTCCCGCCCAGCGCGCCCAGTACCGATGCCGCGCCTAATATAGGATAGTCGCGGAAAACCAGGCGAATCTTACCATCATAATTCGTCAGCAGCGGTTGTAGTGTCTCGTTGAAAAAGCGCCCGCAGTAGGGGCAGCGAAAGTCACTGAATTCGATGATTTCTACTGGCGCATCTGCTGGCCCGCGAGTCGGGTGTGTCTCGTCGGATACCACTTCGTAACGTTCCCCCGGTCGCAACCCCTGCGCCGTTCCCCCGCTGCCGATGGCATTTTTGAGCGTTTCTTCCATCACTGCACGGTTATCACCAAGCGCCAGATCAATTATTTGGCGATTCTCAACAGAATTAGCGTTGAAAACCGCGCTCACACCCGCACCGCCCACGACCAGCCCCAGCACAAAAAAAACGATGCCGCTCACAACCGCGTAAAATGCTGCCCGCGAAATTACCAAAGCCGTTCCAGGATCGGCGTATGCCGTTTCCGGCACTATCACATCCGGCTGGGCCGTTTCCGGTGGGGTTTCCAGCAGGGTTTCCGCTGTGGCTGGCTGGCTGATCTGGTTTTCCACGTTAAACCTCAATCACTAAGAACTGTCCTGATTGTATCGAGAGACAGTATAACTCGTCTATCCTGAACCATTGTATCACAGCGCACAACATAACATTCAATATGACAAAATTACAAATATGGATGTTTTGTTTGAAAATTCAGACGAAATTAGGATATAATCCCTATTGGGTAAGGGAATAACATATAATGACTGTTTGATTTAATTAACGGCTACCTAAGTTTTTCCGTAATGTCCTTTGTATTATCGATAATTTTTGATGACCTGCTGCCAGCATGAATAATCACAACCTTTAAAGACAGCCAGTTGTAAGGATTCGGGGCGCTATGGCAGACCACATATTTATTTCATACAGTCACAATGACAGCGCCTTCACCGGCCAGCTCAAAAACAAGTTGGAAGCGGCCCAGATGAGCTGCTGGATGGACTCCTCGCTGCACATTGGAAACTACTGGACAGCCGAAATTGATAAAGCGATGCGGGAAGCTTATGCTTTTATCGTCGTCCTGTCGCCTGACTCCGTCATTTCGCAGTATGTGAATTACGAAGTTGGATTTGCTTCTGCCCTGCGCCTGAAGATCATCCCGGTGCAGTGCAGCCCATACAACCCCAACAAGGCCCTGCTGCACCTGAGCCAGCTTCAGTCACTTAATTTTATGGACAGCCGCACTCATGCATGGGATAAGCTGGTGACTCTGCTGCGCCAGACTCGGCAGGAGCACCAGACCGTGCTGGGTCAGATCAAACATCTGATGCAGGGATTTTCAACGGAAGGCGAATACGAGAAATGCAAACAACGCCTGCACGACCTGGTGGATTATATTGAAAGCCACACAGCCGCCTATGAAGAACTGGTTAAGGCGGCTAAACATCATCGCAGCAGTGTGCGCCTGCTGGTGCTGCAACTGATGGTGGAGAAAACCAGAAGCCATGATACACGCGCGCTGCCCATGCTGGAACAGATTTTGAATAATCATGAGGAAAGATCAGATATTCGCCAGGAAGCGGTTAAAGTGCTGGCAAAAATTGGCAAGGATGCCATTTCGCCACTGATTAACTTTGAAAATGATCGTGACCCGGCGGTAGCACAGGCTGTTTCCAACGCTTTGCACGCTATCGGCGGGGAAACTGTCCCCTATCTGCTGCAAAAAGTGGACACTGGTGAATATCATGAAGTTCGCGTCCTGAGTCGAATCAATAAAATCGGGACGGCTGCAATTCCCTATCTGCGCGATCACATGAATAGTGAGAACCCCGTTATTCGGCAAACTGCTGCCAAAGCCTTACGTGGAATTAACGAGAAGGGCTTTAGCGCACTGGTCGAAGAGACGGCTTCCAGTTCCAAAACAGCGCGGCTGATTGCCATTCAGACATTAGGCCGGGCAGGAGACGAACGGGCAGCCAGTGCGCTCGTCAGAATTCTGAATGAGAGTATAGATGCGGACAGCCGGGCTACAGCGGCGGAGGCACTTGGCGTTATAGCACTTCCGAATGTCGTGCTTCCACTGTTCAGAACCGTGTTTGATCCAGATATTAATGTGGCCCAGGCGGCCTACCGCGCCATTGTGTATCTGCGCGAAATTGCCGCGCCAGAGATGAGCGGGATTCTGCTGAACAGCCGTGATGTTGATCATCGTAAGATGGCCGCCTCGCTTCTGCGCGAGATATGCCATGAAAGCGCCATTCCAGCGCTCATCAACGCGATGAATGACCGTGATGAGCGCGTTCGCCGCTCAGTAGCGAAGGCGCTGGCCTGTTTCGGAAGTGCTATTCTTAGTGATTTACTCCCGTGCCTGGATGATCACGCCAGCCTGCGTGCGCTCACGGCGGCCTGGGCGCTTCACGAAATCGGTGATGCCAAAGCGGCTCCCGGCTTGATTAAGGCGCTGGCAGACACCCGCAAAAGTCCGGTGGCCCTGCGGCGAGTCGCCGCTGAGGCATTGGGCAGGATGCAATCCCTGATCGCTATTCCCGAATTGAAACGCGCCCTTAATGACCGCGATGCCGACTTGCAGCGCCTTGCTGCCGACGCCCTCAAACAGATTGGCGGTAATGACGCACAAAGCGCCTACGATAGCTGGAAGCGTAAACGCCGCTAAGCATCTATCAGGGCGGGGTACTTTCCGCCCACTTTTGTTCAACCTCTACAATTTGCTTTACCCCTAAATGCTTAACTTCAGTTATAATAGAAATGCAGCCTGATTTCGATCTTTAAAATCCATCCCAGACATGGGGCTGGTTTCGCACCTGCCCATCATTTAGCCATCTCGACACGCGACGTTGCAGGGGAGGTTTTACACCGCACCCTGATAGCTGGTTTGTTCATCGTGAGTCATGAAAGGAAATGCCTTTGAGTGAAGCATTGCAGCAGGAATTATTAGCAGGTCTGGTCGTCAGCGACCAGAGCGGTTTTTTTTCAGTCGAACTCCCGGATGGTCGCACCATTGTCTCCCGCCTGCGGGGACGCTTGATGGAAGAAGCACAGTCATCAGACATCGCCGCGATTGGCGACCGGGTGAAAATCTCCATTCTGGAAGATGGCAGCGGCAGCATTGAAGAAGTCCTGCCGCGTACCAGTGTCCTCTCCCGTGCGGTGCGGACGGAAGGTAAACGCGGGGCAGGTGATTCCGAGCGCGAACAGGTCATCATTGCCAACGCTGACCAGGCACTCTTTGTCTTTGCCGCCCGCCAGCCCGACCCCAATCTGAGACTGTTAGATCGTTTCCTCGTCATTGGCGAAAAATCGGATATCGAGAGTCTTACCATCGTCGTCAACAAAATCGACCTTGAAGACAATTCCGCCGTCAAAGCGCTTTTCGCGCCTTACGAGAAAATGGGCTATTCCGTTCTATATACCAGCGCCCGCGACGGCCTCGGTGTGGATGAACTCAAAGCAATCCTCAAGAATCAGATTTCGGTCTTCACAGGCCCGTCGGGTGTCGGCAAGACCAGTCTGCTCAATAGTGTCCAGCCTAACCTGGGGCGGAAAGTCAAAGCTGTCAGCCAACGCCGCTCCGAAGGGATGCATACCACCCGCGACAGCGTGCTGATCCGCCTTGATATGGAAGGCTACCTGGCTGATACGCCCGGTCTGCGTTCGCTCACCCTGTGGGATATCGAGCCGGAAGAACTCGACGGTTACTACCGCGACATCGCGCCGCTGGTCGGAACCTGCAAGTTCAACGATTGCAGCCATCATAACGAACTTGGCTGCGCCGTGCGTGCCGCCGTCGAAAAAGGCGAAGTCGCCCGTAGTCGTTACCACAGTTACCTGCAACTGCGTGAGGAGCTTGAAGCCGCCTACGCGGTGTACTAACCGTCGCTTATCCGTTTAAAGTATCGGTAAACGATGAACACACATATTTATCCCGCCAGCGTTCCATTTGGTACTGCTGGCGGTTTTATTTCACGCTGCATCGCCTGCTATAAGCAGGTGTGACTATCAGGTTTAGCTGCTGGCCTGCACATCAAATTTACAGGTGTATTCGTAACGATCATCCGGCGCCTCCCAGATCAGTTGCGCCGTGTGACGCCCTGGCTCTGGCTCTGGAAGCACAAACCACCAATCATAAGCCTTCGACAGACCGGTACGGATTCCGGTGCCTGCATTTTTGCTGCTGGGCAGATCATACTGGCCGGAGATGCCCCACAGCGGCAGCGCTTCGCCATCCACCAGCAGTGTCACCGTTGAATCTTTACGGATCGCAAGGGCTCGCTCCGGGTTCTCTGAACCCAGCGCTTCTGTGAAGATGACAGGCCGGTCTGAGGGGATGAATTTCTCACTGAATTCCCCATCCCAGTTACAGAGGAAGGTGCTGAGCGGTGTGCCATCCGGCGGTGGTGCGTTCACGGCATCCGGCAGCAGAGTCAGCGGCAAATCGCGCACATCGTCATAGACATAGCGTGTCGGTATACTGGCCTGCCCTTCCGGGCTGATCGCTGTAATCATGCCGGGTTCAATCGGCATTGCGTCTCTGCCCGCGCCGAGGCTGACTGTCCCGGCCAGCGTCGCCAGCCGCAGCGTTTCATCTTCGCCCGCCCGTATCAGCGCTGTGCTGCCGACGGAGACATCCAGCCCGTTGATTCGCAGGTTGACCGTTTTGTTCTGCGGTGCCTGCACGACCAAGCCGCCGTCCGGTAAATCTTCACATTCCGCCCCGCCCGGCTTCGAGCGCACGCGGAATGCCTGCATCGGCGTCCTGTAGGTCAGCGTTGGGATCGGCTTGCCATAACGGTCAAACAGGGGCAGCGTGGTCACATCGCCTTCAACCTGTGCCAGCCCAGCAGCGAACCAGCGCAGTTCATTGCCAAGTGTCATTTGCAGCCAGTTATCGACCGCGCTGCGGCCTGTGACTATTACATCGTCGTCCGGTGCCAGCGAACCAACCACTGACCAGTTCGCGCCCGGCCCCAGCCGGATGTTGCCATCATTGATGATCCGGGCGGGCAGGGGTTCGGGGATAGCGATCTGCTCTGGCGGTACATCGCTCTCGACCTGCACATCGCCGAACAGTACCAGTGTCACATTCTGGCCGGGGAGCGTGTTCGGCAGATCAGCCTGAACCGCCATCAGTGCCACGCCCCAGGTATTGGTATCAGGGTTAAAAGGATAAGTGACCAACGAAGCGACATCGAGAATACTGACTTTGCTGCCTGGTTCGTCGAAGTCTGGCACTTCGCCGCCTTCCCAGCTTAACGCGCCTACCTGGTTATTGCCGTAGCAGGCTTCATTGCGGTTGAGGTCGCCGCAGGCTGCCTGCGCGGCTTCTACCGCCTCCTGCACCTCCACCGGGCAGCGGGACTGAGCTGCGGCTGAAACCGCAGTCACCATCAACAAAGCGCTGCCAACCAGCCAGCTTATCGTCCTTTTTACGCGCATGGCATCGCTCCCAGATCAACTCTAGCTCATTTGTTTATTGCTTTTCTATCATAGCAGAGAGTGGAATCGCGCGGGGTTAGGGGAAGGTTTGAAACCCTCCCCGTGAACATCAGTGAGCGGTAATTACGGGTGCAGATTCTCCGCAGCCAGAGTCGCCATCTCAATTGCGGTGCTGTCAATTGTGCCGATGAGCGCCAATGATCCCAGCACCAGCAGCACCACTGCGCCGATCAGACAGGTATAGGTTGCCGCACGCCGCAGGAGCGGGCTGCCCGCCGTATAATCGGTCAGCACCAGGCGCAAACCATTGAAGCCATGCACCACGACCAGCGCCAGCAGGCCAAAATCATACAACCGCCAAACAGCTACCCCGCCGATAAAGGTGTTCCAGCGGCTCGCTACGAATTCAACCGCCGTCCCGCTTTCATTGATCGCCGTAGTGCCGACGATCGGATAATTGGCGGCTGTCAGATCGAACACACCCTGAATGATGTGCATCATCGCCAGATGTCCAAAAACCAGCGGCACGATCAGAAAGCCGCTGATTCGCATGTACGACCACCAGAAGCGCTCCAGCCGGCTGCCCTGCGCCTTGCGGCCTTTGACCTGCCGCGCCGGGGCGATGATGCCATGCAGGCCGGAGAAAATGACACCGGCCACCGCTGCTACCACAATGCCGACAGCGAAGGGGAGCTGCTCGGCGATGACGGTTCCAAGAGGCAGAATTTCCCGATCAGGTTCGCTGTAGAAATTCAGAACATGGCTGAACATCAGAATAAATACCGGTACCAGAATCAGCGCTGTTCCCGCCAGCACAATCAGGGCTGCCCGCTGCTGGTATTTCCACCAGGCAGGTTTATAGTCGATAATGGCGATTCGCAAGCCGTTAAGCGCATGGTATACCACTGCTGCTACCAGCCCGAACTCACCCACTGTAAACAGCGGCGACTGGTAGCTGGCAATCGCCCGCACATACAGCTCAGGATAAAAGACTGCCCAGGATGTGTCGATCACATGGAGGGTAAGAAACAGAACAACGCCGAGGCCGCTGAGACGGTGCAGCACCCAGCTCCACTGGCCGAGCGCACCGCGATAACGCAGTGTCTCCGTGAGGGTTAGGACGAGGGATGTCAAAATATCCTCCTGAAATAGTGCATGATCGAACGGGGGCAAGGAAACATTCGATCAGACATGATGATTGTGGATTGGCCGCGATTATAACACCCGCCGCCTGCACCGCAAAGTTTTCACCTTGACATGCAACATGCCCGCCGCTACAATCGCATCACTCCAAAAAGGGCCTGTGGCGAAGTTGGGATCGCGCTACAATCGCACTGTAGAGGTCAAGGGTTCGAATCCCTTCAGGTCCAAGTCACGAAAACTAGGCATATACGAATCATCCGGGAACGGGAACGTGTAGTAGAGCGTTCCCGTTCCTTCTTTTATAACAATTTTTGCCACGAATTGCTGAATTATCCGCCGCGCCAGCGCCTTATCTTCGCCTTCGAGCGCCTCGCGCATATAGCAAATCCAGCCTTCGAGCGCCTCATCGCTGATCTGCGCGATATGTCCCGGATCGACCTGTAAGGCTTCCAGCACCGCCAGCTCAGAGAGCAGTTCTTCTTCCTCACGGCGGCGCTCGTCGTAGCGTTGCTGGAGATGTTTGGCATAGCCCATGTTCTCGATGGCATCCATGATGTTTTCGAGCGACTTCTTCACTTCAGCGAGTTTGTCCTCAATCGCGGCGATGCGTGTTCCAGCATCGCTACTGCGTTCTTCCAGCGACTGCGCGATGTTCTTCGCCAATGGGCGCAGGTTCTCAATGGTCAGCACATGCGCCAGCAGATTTTCGATCACAGTCTGGTCGAGCGCTTTGGTGCTGACTCGCTTCGCCTCACATGCCTGACCGCGTGAATTCTTCATCGTCGAGCAGATGAAGAAGGTGTAATTACCGCGTTTGCCCTTCTTGCCGGGGATGCTCTCGACGTTCATCGGGTGTTCTTCACCGTCCACATGCCCACAGACCACCAACCCGGAGAGCAGATACTTGCTCCCAACCCGGCGTGGCTCATAGTTGCGATCCACCTGTCTGCCATTATGCTTTTTGGCGTTCTCCGCCTGGCGCTTCTGCTCCGCTTCAAACCACTCATGCGGGATCAGCGCCGGGACAAATTCCTTATACAGCTTACCGCCGTAGACAATATCGCCGGTGTAAATGCGATTGGAGAAAAACGTATCGTAGCCGTTGACGTTCTTAAACAGGCGTGTCGTCTTGTGAATTTCGCCGTAGCTTGCGCCTTCATGTCGCATCTGCCACGCAAGATAGCAGCGCTCCCACATCTGCGGGTCAGGCACGAGACGCTGGACGATGCGCGGCTCGCCAGATTTGCGTCCTTTCTTGCGCTCATATACACCGACCTGCACCCGCTCACCTTTGAAGCCGGTCGGTGTACCGCCCGGACGTATGCCCAGATAGCCGCCGGTGCATTCCCAATCGGGATTGTGTCTGAGGAATTCCGGGTCGTTATCCCGCGTGCCGACAAGCTGCGCCAGCCCGCGTTTGGCATTCTGCGAGATTTCTTCGAGGTCCTGCTCATCCTTCCACTGCTGGAAGGCTTCAATGAGCGCATCCACAGCGGCATTGCCCGTATTGGCGGATGTCACCAGGTCAACGATGGTGATACCGCGCAGGCGCAGGTCGGTCTTGATGTTAGTCGCTTCGATGCTGTCGCGTCCCAGCCGATTGGACTTCCAGAAGATCACGCCGAAGGGATTCTCACGACTGGCTTTTTCACGTTTGTAGCGGTCATTGATATGCCTGAAGCGGCGGCGCAGATCAGAGAGCAGTTCTTGTAACGCATCGCGTTTGTCGGTATTCGATGACAGCTTCGACTCATCGACGTAGAGCTTATCCAGCACGAGGTTGTGATGCTGGCAGTATTCGCGGGCTACATCGACCTGCTGGGCGACGCTGCGATCCTGTTCATCCCCACCCGAATCGCGGCAGTAGACGACAACATGCGTGCCGGGCGGCAGCGGGCAGTCCTGCCGGATGAGGTGAAGGTAGCGGTTGTCTGAGGTCATGAGCATCTCTTCATGTGTTTTCGTCAATCAGTCAGGCGGGTGTTCGCCAGCTCGCACCCAGACTTTACGCGCATTCACCATTCGGGCGATGTTCATTTGCAGGCGAACAATGGTTGCACGTCCAACAGGAGTCAAACCACGAAGCATGGTTCCATTCTCTATCCACTCGAAATGCTCAGCCCATACCTGGATGCGCGGGTTGAATAGTAAAACCAGATCACCAGTATCAGGATCAGGCGCGGAGGTTGCACGCGCTTTGCTCAGATTACAGGTTGCACATGCCAGAGCAAGATTATCCAGATTATCCCCACCGCTTGGCTTGATATGTTCCACATGCATGGCTTGTCCGGTGACGCGCTGTCCTGTCTGGCAGTATTCACATTGAAAAGCGGCTCGTTCATGAACACGCCTTACTGTTTCTGCCCAGGATAGACTACTCATCTACGGGTTTCATATCATCGAGTGTCAGCTTATATCCGCGATCCATCAGAATATTCATCGCGGTTGCTTTACGCAAAGTAAGGCGTTGTCCATCTTCAACCAATGTGACCAGTTCAGCATGTTCCTCATCACTGATGGTTCCCTGGTTATTTTTATTCATCAGAACAGACATCAGAGCCTGTTTTACCTGCGGCATCTGTTCTCGCATCATGCTGAACAGCGCGTCGTCGGAAAGATACGTCATCGCCTTCAGTTCAGCCTGTTCGTCGAGCGGTATGTCGAGCATCGACTCAACAAACGCGCCTTCTAATCCTACTCTGATCACTTCATCGACAGACAGGGATTTCTGTTTGGCGACTTCCCGTGCTTTCTGGTATAGGCTGTCAGGGATTGAAATGGTGTAATCACTCATGTGCTTCTCCATCAGAACATCTAATCTATTTTACACTAATCCCGCCATTCCGGGTCAACCATCGTCGGGTCATAGTTCAGTGAGAGCTTGTGCTCGATGAGGGCTTTTACCCGCTGCTGTGTGGATGTGGGTAGATCCTTCCATATATACTGAAGCACCTTAGTCTCAGGTTGTATCAGAGAAACCTCATTAGGGTGTTTCATCTGCATTTCTGCAATCAATTCGTTTGCCAGTGTACGAGCTAATCCAGGATTTGCCAGATCAATTCCCGCCAGGAGATTCTCCGGGTTTTGCCGCATTTTCTGAATCGCTTCGCGTCCCGCTGGCTGGTCAATCATAGCTTCCAGCACACCAAGAACGGCATCCTGCTTTTCTGTTGATAGCACATCGAACATTTCTGCAAGATAATCTGCTCGTATCGAATGTGCGGACGGTTCAGGCGGAATATATCCTGCCAGGCGAAACAGGCGCAGAGCATCAACATCAAGTGCTTTCGCTACCAGTGATAACGTCCGGGCATCCGGGTCTTTTGCGCCTTTTTCCTCTCCCACCTTCAACAGATTGCGAATGGCAGACTCCGACACACCTGCGGTAGCAGCTAATGACCGGTTGGTATGGTCATGTTTCGTCATTAAATCCGCAATAAAGCGTCCGAGAGTGCTGGCAGTTGAAGGCATGTACAATCCGTTTCCTTACATCGCTCATCCAGTTTGTTTTACATTATACTCGTATCATCTCCGTTTTCTGAAACGCAGTCGAAAAAGTGCTTGACAAAGTTAGTGTAAATATGGTATGTTCTGAAAAGCTACTATGCGTTTTTCAGATCGCATATGGCTATAGGCGCGACTTAGCGTTTATTTTTTCAGTCGTATGCGTTTCAAAAAGCGCATAAATGACTTTTCAGAAATGAGTAGATTGGTGCAACATGGCGAAACGTCGCGGGCGGAAGCCCCAATCCATCCCGATGAAGATCGGTAACGATCCTGTCCTGTGGCGTTACGCCAGTGTTCAGGAGGCGCTCGAAGCTAATACTCACCTTCTCGCCCGACTCATCCAGGCGGGTGCAGAACAGGCACAAGCGGATGGGCGCGGGGTCGAAGCATCGGAAGCTGTTCCTGTATCGGAGAGCGCGTGATGAGCGCGTCTCTTTTTTTCGTCAGCCTGTCCGTATCGAGTCCGTACAGCCGGAGGAACCATGATTAAGCGTATCGAATTCAGTCTCAACCTGGACGACCCACGCGAGGCAGCGATTTACCGCGCCCTGAAACCATCGCTGCGTTATCGTCGCGCCGGAGCGGTCATCCGTCAGGCGCTGGACAGCCTGCTCATCGGCGAGGATGTTCAGCCCAAACCGCAACTATCTGCCAAACAGGAGAACCAGCATGAGCAAGCGTAATGCGAAGAATACCGCGCTGCCGGGCAGCACACTCACCATCGGGCTGGACATCGGCTACGGCGTGGTCAAAGCCGTCACCGCCGATCAGGTGGTGATGTTTCCATCGGTGATGGGTCACGCCCGTGAAATCAAGTTTCAGCAGGATGAAATCGCCAAGCGTCATCCGGGCGACCAGATCAGCGACGATGATGGCGCATGGTTTGTGGGCGATCTGGCGCTGGCACAGCTTCCGCCCGGCGAACTGCTGCGTCTGCGCGGACGGACGGCGAATGAATCCACGATGGGCAATGCCTTCCGGCTCAGGCTGGCAAAGGCGGCCATCGGCAAGCTGATGCAGGGGATGTGGAAGCGAACCGAAGGTTCGGGCGACATCATCCACATCCGCATCGCCACCGGATTGCCAACCGACCACATGCGCGACGCCGCTGAATTAAAGACTTCACTGCTCGGTCAGCATCTCATCAAAACCGATACCGCTGACCTCATCGCCAATGTGACTGAGGTGATGGTCATGCCGCAGCCTTACGGCACGATTTATGCCGCCACACTGACCGAAAACGGCGAGATCAACCGGGGTCACGCTTACCGCAGAACGGGGGTGTGTGATGTGGGCACATATACCGTTGACCTGGCGCTGGATGATGAGGGGGAGTTTGTGGACGCCGAAAGCGGCAGCGTCGAAAGCGGCGTTTACACCGCCCAGGAGCGCATCGCGGCGATGCTGGAACGCGATTACCGCGAGAAGATGCCCTTCAGGATCGTTGAGGAAGTTCTCAGAACGGGGATATTCCACGCCAACGGTCAGCCAGTCGATTACCGCGAAATGGTCGAGGAAGCACTCACACCGTTGAGAAGTGCGACGCTCAATCTACTCAGTGAGAAGTGGCAGCGCGGCACGATTGTCGATGTGATCTATCTGTCCGGCGGCGGCGCGGAGCTGGTCTATGCCGACATCGCCGAAGCCTATCCACAGACTCAGTTGGTGACGGATGCCCAGCTTGCCAACGCACGTGGGTATCTCAGTTATGCCCGCTTTGTCGCCCGTCAGCAGACGGGCTGACAGGCAGATGGGGTGTCGGTCTGGTTCGGACATGATTCGTACTGGTTCGGACACCCCAGAAAGGTGAAACGCGCATGGCGAAACAAAAACGGGCAACGGCAACCGTGAAGATGACCTACGGAGAGGATGCTGATCTGATCGCATGGTGGAACAGCATCCCCAGAGGCAGTCGCAACGCCGTGATGAAGGACATGATGCGCGATTACATTGCTCGTGAAGGTGGCGGCTATCGCCCGATCCTGCCGCGCAACATCCCGCAGCCATTCGATCCTGCGCGTTTCACCCAGGTCTGTGACGATACCGCCTGGATACGAGCCGCGCTGATAGATCTGCCGGGTTATGTTGAGCGGGTCATCCAGCACGTGGCCGCCGTCGCGCCGGGGAATGGAGCACCTGCCGGGAACGGCATCACCCATCCCAATGAGGTGTCTGACGATGCTGCTGAGCGGCGAGAACAGCGCATGAAGAAAGCGAAGTGGTGAGGGCAGCATATGGTCATACAGCCATCCGAAGCACAAGCCACATGGCAGGACGCTTCGCCGCCTGCCGGGTGCAACGTCGAGGCGTTGCACCCCTCTCAGACCCCGTGCCGGTATCGTGTGATGACAAAATTGTCCACACGGGGTCTGAAGCGAGCTAAATGCCGCTCGCTCCTCATGCGCCGGAGAGGCTGGTGCAGCCCACGCCGCGAGCCGCACAAGTGCGACGGTGCGGAGCACCCGCCGCACCGGTCAGCGTGGTTCGCCACGCCGACCGAGCGCACATCGTCCCGATCTGCGCTAAAAGCTGCACCACGCTCCGGCATGGTGGAACGGCGTGCGGCGCATGTCCTGCGGCACATGATCTGAAAGTGAACTCAGAGGAGAAAACAATTCATGAACCACCGTCAGACGGTGCAGGCAGTCGCACGACGGCTGCCACATTTACCCAAATATACGGTTGCCGAAGTGTTGGAAGTCGCCGCTGAAGTCTGGGCGGCGGAACTGGCACAGCCCGGCGGCGTGATTACCCTCGTCAACATGGGCAGGCTGCATGTCGAAGCCCAGCAGATGCAGGTCGGCGGCGCAGTCCGTGAAAAGTTGAAAGCGCAGCACGGCACAGTACCGGTGACGATCCGACGACTGTACTACCGCTTTCGTCCATCGGGCTGGCTGAGAGATTTGATCGAGGAGGCATATGAAAAGGAGGAAATCTGACTTGTACACCGAACGCCAGACGGTCAGCCTGACACCGGAACAGATGCGCAGGCTCAAGGAGCTGCGCTCGGTGCGGGCACGTAAGGACGGGCGGTTGATCCACATCACCGACCTGATCCGGGATGCCGTCAATTATTATCTGGCGGCGCAGGAGGATTTACCCGGCTCACGACGGGCGATTGCGAAGGGCGTTGAGGCGAAGGTGGATGCGCTGGACGAGAAGGTCGAAGTGCTGACCACGACGCTGAATGACTTCATCGAACGCGTGACGCGGCGGCGAGGGCAGTAAGGCATGGATCGCCGGCAGATGTGTGTTTCCAACCTGCGCTACAAGCGCCCAACCGCAGACGAAGGCAAGCGCATGAAGCAGCTTCTCGGCTATCTGACGTACCGCGACAGCCGCGACAAAGGCGTGAAGCTGGTCGCCGGGCAGGAGCGCTGGGTCGATCACGGCATGGGTGGATCGGTGGCGGAAATCGCGCAGCGTTGTGACGACCTCAGAAGCCAGCATGTGCTGACCTTCTCGCTGGTGGTCAATCCCAACCCACAATTGGTGGCGATGATCCCGCATGAACAGCGGGAGCAGTTTGTGCGCGAACTGACCGAGCGCACGGTGGATGGTTTCTTTGAGGCGCGTGGGCTGGATACCGGCTGCGAGTACGCTTATGTCCTGCATCACCGCGAGAGTGATGATCCGCAGTCACCGGGGATGCACAATCCACATACCCATGTGGTGCTACCCGGAACAGTCTGGAGCGAGGAACACGGTGAGCGCATCAATCTGTATTTCTCCCAGAGCAGGAAAGTCGATCACATCGAGATGCTGCATGATGTGACCGAGCAGCACATGGCAGACATGTTGGATCGTTACGTCGGGCTGGACTGGGAACAGCGCTATGATGCGCTCGAAGCGCTGCGCGAAGAGCAGAAGCAGATCGCCCAGGCTGAACCACACGGCTATCACATCAGCGAGGATGGACTTGAAATCCCATTCTGGGGCGGTGTGCGCCAGGTGGATGAACAGAACTGCGCTGTCGGCTACTACATGCCGTTCGAGAATGATGACGGCGAAGTCAGCCTCCAGTTTCGTCCGGTTGCGGCAGGGCTGGACAGGAACTATGCCGAACGACTGAGCGCCGCCGTTGCTGAGCGATTGAACCAGTATCCCGACGATCACTTGAGGCTCTATCAGGAGACGATCCGCAACCTTCTGGAAGAGGAACATGAGGAGATCGGGCCACCGCAACCTACATCAGGACACTCATTCGATATTGACCTGTAAACGGAAACGGGGTGTGTCCGTCGCTCAACGCCACACCCCGTATCCTCATACGAAAGTGACGATAGTATGACACAGAACACACCCGTCAGCAAGACGGACGAAAGCATAAAAAATCGTCGGGCATTTCTGCGCGCCCTCTACGGTTCTGCACCGGATGACCTGTATCTCGAACTGCGCTGTATTCATCCGACCACCGGTGAGGTGCGGACGCTGTGGGGACGCATGGGTGATAAGCGCGGACTTGCCGCTGCGCTGAAAGGGGCAGACAAGCTCAACGGCGAGGGGTATGGTGTGTATTTCGCCCCCTGCCTACGCAAGGAGAAGAAGGGCAGTGCCGACTCTGCGACCTGGGTTCCGGCATTGTGGATGGACATCGACAGCACCGACCCGCGTGACCTGGAGAAACTGAAAACCTTCGACCCTGCGCCGAGTTTCATCATTGCCAGCGGAGGCGGGTGGCATGGCTACTGGCTGCTGGAGCAGCCTTTCACGCTGAAAACCGATGCCGATAAGCAGAAGATTGCCGCTGTTCTGCGCGGGTTATTTACAGCGTTGAACGGTGATCCGGGTTATGTGAAGTCGGTCGCATCGGTCATTCGCCTGCCGGATTCGGTCAACACCAAACCAGAGCGTGGGGGTGTGGCGGTGGAGGTCATCGAGAGCCAGCCTGATAGAAGGTATCTGTTGAATGATTTCGCCTGGCTGGAAAGCGATATCAATGAAGAGCGCATCGGAGATATGCGCGTGGTCACGCTCAATGGTAATGGGCAGCATCCGCTGCCGCCGAGGACGGAGCAGTATCTCGCCAGTGGCGCGCACAACGGCAGCCGCAACGCGGAGTTGTTCGCCGCAGCCTGCCAGATGCGGGACGCAGGATACAGCCAGGGTGATGCTGAACGGGAGCTTGTCGGTCGTCATGTCGCCGATGGAGATGGGAGCGAGAATCCCACTTCACGCGAGAAGGAAGCACGAGCGACCATCGCCAGCGCTTACAAACAGTCAGCACGCGAACCTATCGCCGCGCCGCGTCAGCAGGCACGGGAAAAAGTCGCACAGCTTGTGGGCAACTATGCGCCGGATCAGCGCCGGGAACGTCCGACGGCGGAGCAGATCGCGGAAGCAGTGCAGGCGTGCGCGCATCTGAACGCAGTCGAGTGGGCAGAGGAACGCCAGCGCCTGAAATCTGTCTGTGGCGATGGTCTGCGGCTGGTTGATCTGGATCGGGTTTACCGCGAAGCACACCGCAGACTGGAACGGCAAAGCCTGCCGAGTGAAGATCGCTATCTGATCGCCGATGGCTGCATCCTTTACGAGAAAGTCACCGAACGCGGCGTGAATCGCCAGCGGATCGCCGACTGGACGGCGCAGGTGGTCGAACGCACATCGCGCATCGACGATGATGGACAGGTCGAGCACATGGTCAGGCTTGAACTCAGCCGTGAGGGGAAAACACAGCCGCTGGTCGTACCGAGCGAACTTTTTGGCGATGCCAACGCGCTTCAGCGCCACATCGCCCGGCAGGCCGGTGAACGCTTTACCGCTCGCACCGGCATGAACAAACATCTGCCGACGGCGCTGCTGAGCCTGTCGGGGGAGTATCCCACCCGGACGACCTACCGCTTCATGGGCTGGACACAGATCAACGAACGATGGGCGTATGTGACACCAAGCCTCACCGTAGGCGCTGATGGCATCCACCAACAAGCGCCAGAAGTTGAACTGGAAACCCGCCTGCGGGATTATGGTCTGCATGAGGCGGATTGGTCACAGAGCCTCGCCGCCTTTGCTGCACTGAGAGATGCACTGCCTGCTGACATCGGTCCAGCACTGATCGCTTATGCTGTGCTGCCGCTTGTACAGCGATTCTTTCCCGCTGCTGCGCCCAAACCGGCGCTGCATTTGCAAGGCACAACCGGCACCGGAAAATCCGAAATCGCTTCGCTACTGTGTAGTTTCTACGGGCAGTTCACCCGTGACCTGCCGCCCGGTCAGTGGGGCGACACGGTCAATACGGTCGAGGCGCTGGGCTATTCGCTGGCGGATGCGCTCTACTGGGTGGATGACTACAAAACGATCTATGCCGATGAGCGCACCTTCACCCGCTTTCTGCAAAGTTACTCACGCGGCATGGGACGAGGACGGTTGACCCGCGAAGCCAAACTGCGGCAGGAGCGCCCCTGTCGCGGGCACATCCTCAGCACTGGCGAGACCACGCTTGACGGTGAAGCCTCCATCCTGGCGCGTATGATCGTGCTGAAGGTCGCGCCCTGGGGTGAACGTGATCCGAACGGGCAGGCACTGGTCAGGGCAGATCAAATGCGCGAGTACCTCTCCGGGTTCACGGCGCAGTTTGCCCGGTGGATTGCGGGTCAGGCGGAAACCAACAATTTGACGGCGACACTCTCTCAGGGCTTTGCCAGCAGCACGCAGGGTTATCAGGACAAACTGGCAAGCAAAGGTGTGCAGGCATCCACCGTCGGGCGGTTGGTGCAGAACTGGGCGGTACTGGTCACGACCTACCGCCTGCTTCATGCGTTTCTGATAGAACGAGATACCGATGATGTCCTGCCCACTTGGTGTGATACTATCCTGGATGGCGCACAGGCGATGCGGGAAGAACGCGCCGGACTGTTGTTCCTGGATGGGCTTCGGCAGCTCCTCGCCAGCGGCGAACTGATGCTGGCAACCGACATGCGCCAGCCGGAAGAAGCCCGACCCGGAACGACCATCGTCGGCTACAAGGACGGTCAGCACGCGCTGATCCTGCCAGATGTAGCCTATCGGGCAGCGGTGCGAATCCATCCGCTGAAGTTCAACACTGCTGCGATTGGCGCACAGCTCCAGGAGGATGGCTGGCTGATTCCTGGAGCAAACAGCCTGACAGTGCAGCGCCGGGTGCGTGGTATCCCGACGCGCTTCTGGCAGCTCAAAGCGGACTTCATCGAGATGTGACGGATGTGACGCTGTTTCAGCTACGTGATTTGATTCATCGCACGGAGAAGAAAGCACTTGTTTCACTTGTGACAGTGTTTCACAAAACAGATGCTTTTTGATTTGTGAGTGTCACAGGTGAAACAGCTGTACCTGTCACAGCAGCAATTTTGCGCCTATAGAAGTTGAAAAACGCATGTGTTTCCCATGATGCGCTGAATGGCAAAATTCCCCTTGTTTCAGTTGTGACGGTGTGACTCACTTTCTATTCTTATGGGCCTGATACCTCCACACCAATTAACCAGGGTTGATTAACTATCCAGTCTACCTCACTACCTGCTACTCGCACGATAATACGACCAGCGGCGTTGTCAAATCTGTGAATAGTTGCTCTTGTCAAGTCATTATCAGTTGTTGGTGAACCTAAAGTTGTTGCGCTTATTCCTCTAGTGTTGGGATTTAAGGGGACTATAATTTGTCCCACTTGAAGCTGCCTGGAGGGAATTATATTGTCCCCCATATTAAGTCTGATGATTTTGCCTGGGCTATAGTCGTTGGATGGAACCACACCACCGTTTGGGTATATCTGTATGGGAATTGTTCTCATAATTTCGAATAGATCAATATCTCGCAAATTTAATGCGTTGATCAACTGGCTTCTATCTAAGTATGGATATGAAGCGCCAGGAGGATTGTTTCGACTTTCATCCAAAATCAAGTTAGTCTCATTTGTTATCAAGAAATATGGCACCGCCGATGTGGGGGTGGGGAATCTCATAACAAAATCGCCTTCTGACATTTGGATCAACTGGAAATTAGCCATATCCCGATCAAAACGAAAAGCAACAACGCCGAATATTCGCCTTAGAGTGTAATCATCAAAATCTGATCGGCGAATAATAACGATTTCGTTAGGTTCCAAACCAATAGGCCGAGTAGCAAGATAGCTGTTATTAATACCTGCGTTTTGTATAAAATTCTGGTTATATTGATCCTGTGCAACCGTGATGAAGTTGATGAATCTCACGTCGTCACGCCGAGCATATCCGCCAGACATGGCATCGAATCGCGTTTCATAAAATTCTACATTGAGTTCGTCTAAACCATAAACAGTAACTCTGGCGCTTTGAGGAAGCATCAAACCAAACATCGGAGGAGCGTCTAATAGTTCAATGACATATACTCCATCACCATCTCGATTAATTTCAATAAAAATCGGTGACGAGGGGTTAGATTGAGCTTTAACTGAAACGAGTGAAACGGAAATAAACAGTACCAAAGTTAGATATTTGATAATCCTCATTGCCCCTGCCTTTTTGTATCAATGTTGAAAGTCAATCCACAAATAATGCACAGCGAAAACCGATATAGTCTGCAAAATATGTTTTTGGCCATTCAATAAAACTATCGGTCCTCAAACTTGTTTCACCATCCCGCCAAGATCCGCCCATTACAACCTGATTATTGTCATTATTAAGCGCAGCAGTAACGACCCACTCAGCCACATTTCCACTCATATCCTCAGTTCCAACCCAGGATGCCGAGTTTTGACGATTACCTACAGCTACTGGAAAAGTTCTTGCATCTGAAACATCAACCACATTAGCTGGATTGAAGCTGTTACCCCAAGGGTAACTGTAATTTAATATACTAGAGGCAGTATAGCGCCATATTGTTTCTGTGGGAAGCTCTGCGCCTCTCCAACGACAATATTCCGTCGCCATTTGCCATGTTACAAATACTACAGGATATTGGTCAAAATTTGGATCATCATAGTATCGTCTATCATTGGGAAGGGAGCAAGTATTACATAATCGATACCGTTCGTTCGATACTTCATATTGATCTACCCATAACGTAGCATCTGCAATGCATTCGGCAAACTGGGAATATATATCACAATAGCCGGGAACGAAAACCATCCCTACTGTATGTTGAGTACCTTCTATTGGGAAATTCTGTATCAAAGGCAAACTATAACTTTCAGCTATTTGAGTTGCGATTGATAAAGGCTCAAGCATTAAGGTAGAAGGTTGCGTAGGGGTAAACGTTAAAGTAGGAGTTGCTGTTGCCGTGGAGGTCGGCGTTGATGTACTTGTGTTGGTTGCAGTCGGTGTATCTGTTGGTGTTTCGCTGGGTGTCAGCGTATCTGTTGGTATTTCGCTAGGTGTGAATGTTCGAGTGGGTGTTTCCGACGGAGGAACATCTGTGGCTGTAAAAGTATCCGCACGAGGCATAATTATTTCAGGAATGACGGCGTTCTCAGTCGATTCTGAGATATTGGCTATTTCGCTGGAAGTATCAGTTGGTGTTGACGAGGGTACCCAAGTCTCTAAAGTTGCTGGTGGAGTTGGTGATTGTAGAGCAACCTGTAACAGAACGAGCACAATACCGATAATTAAAGGAACTAATATGATATATACAACGGGTTTGGTTAAAATCCCGTTCAGTTTTTCCAGACGTGTTTTCGGGACAAAAAACTTTGTACTGCTATCGTCACCTAGCGGTAGGTTGATGGTTTGGGCAACTGGGGACTCAGGCAAGGAAACAGAGGCTTCGGCCTGTAGTTCAGATAGTTTTTGCTTGGCATCGCTAATACGCTGATTGTAGCCTAACAGACGAGAATTGAGTGCATTTAATGTAATACGCTGTTCATCATACTCTTTGCTGCTGTCGAGCTTGGCGTTTTCGCAGCGTTGGATTTCGTCTTGTAGTTGGCGGATCAGATGTTCACGATCGCTCATACAGGGGCACGCTCCACTTCAAAACCTAACTCCTCAAGATTAGAAGCAATTTCTTCCAGCATTTGCTGAATAGTTTTATTATGGGCAATTTCTCGTTGTTCAAAGGCAGCTTTAGTTAAGCGCTGTGCATCATATTCTTCGCGATCAGCAAGTTTTGCATTGTGTGTCCGGAAAATGGCATCCCGCTTGCGCTCAATCAATGCTACAACCCGTTCAACCTCTTGTGATTTCTTCGTTGCAGCAATGTGCCCGATCTGTACTGGAAGCGCGGCTTCAACTTCTGCTTTGTTTGTCAGATCCATGGTTTGCTGGTCACGGCGAAGTTTCCAAATTTCACTTAGTTCACTTTTTGCCCAACGTCCAATTTCGAGCAAAAAGCCAACGAGAATACTCGGTTCGACTATCATTTTTGTCCTTTCATCAGAGTTTGAGATATTTTAGATCAGAGTAGTAGAATGAATTCCAACGAATAATTCCTGAGATTTCGCACAGTTGAAGCAAAAAAACAACTCCATCACCAATATATCGGATAAATGTATCCGATCCACCAGCCCTACTATGTGCGCGAAACCCCATCTAATCAGCAGTGTAGGCCAGCTAAACAACACTCTCTGCACCAATGGCTGATGGTTGTCTGTACGTTCCATTCCGAGGAAGCTGTGCAGTGTCTCCATCAAATCCGGGTTTGCTTAGACTATAAATTCATGTAGTTTGGTTGCAGATTAACAGCATAGATTTTAACTCAAAATACCTACCGAAGACATAAACAATCATTTTTGCTGAGCACCTATTACAAGACCCATACACTTTCTCCTCGCACTACCGCCGACGCGGCGAGTGTGCAGCGCGGGCTTCCTCCCAGTCAAACACCGTCGGCGGTACGCCAGCACCACCGTCCCGGCGGGACTGCCGAACCACCGCCTCTCGCTGCGCTCATGTTTGACTGGTGCCCTCCTCTGCGCTGCCCGGCTTAGCCGAGCGGTAGTGCTCAGCGTGCTGGCGCATCCAGCAGTTCAGAGGGGAGTATCCTCATGCACGATTCAACAGTTTCCGACAACAACCGTTTCGGCATTCGTTCGTTTCCACGTGTTGCAACCTATCCCACCAGTTGGAAGGGTGAGATGACCTTCGAGGAAATCTCGGAGGACATTCGTCCACGCGCTGCGAAGATGCTGATGCGTCAGTATCGCGTCTGGGCGCAAGACCTGGATGACTGCCTGCAAAACGGGCTGATGTACGTCTGGGAACAACTTGCCGCTGACCGTGATTTCCTCGCTAAGAAAAGTCGATTTGAAGCGGCACTCATTGTTTGCTATCGGTCAAAGTCTACCAGCATCCGCAAACAGAACCTTCGCTATGAGTACATGGAAGACTTCTGGGCGAAAAATGACTTCAAGCATCCCGAAGAGATGCGGATCGGCGGTCTGGAACGCTTCAAAATTGCCGGCGAACGCTGGGCGACCTGGGCAACGTTGACCGATATTCGCATCGACATCGAACGCGCTGTGTTGACAATCTACGAGCAGTTGAAGGACGATCCTGTCGGGCTAATGGCACTCTACGCCGCGACAACATCAGTCACCAGCAAAGACCTGGCGTATGTCGTGCCGGGCAAAGGTGAGGATGCTATCCGCTGGCGGGCGGCGGCCATTCGCAACCAGTTGCGCGGGATGCTAGGCACACTCCAGCGCGAACAACCGACCTGGCGCGAGAAATTCGACGCAGGCGAGGTTGAACCAGCGATGAACCTACTGGAACGGCATCCAGAGCATGACATCAAACATGCCGCAATTCGTGGACTGATCGAAGGCAAGAGTTCACGGCAGGCGGCGCAGGCATTTGGGCACAACGTTAACACGCTACAATTCCATCGCCGACGGGCAAACAAACAACTCGCACAGGTCTACGGCTGCACCGCATGAGGGCAGCCGTTTTTGTTTATATGGCTAGTGAGAGTTCGCCAGCCATATATTTTTTGCGAGAATAATTTGGGGGGACGTTTACTCAAATTAAGTTAGTGATGTGATAAGATAGATTATGACATTTTTAAGGGTAACCACACCCACAGCCTGATACGTGAATCTTACACCTGCCGAGTTTTGAGTGTTCCGGTATTGAGGTGATGGGTTCCGTGCGTATACCATCTGTTCTCATCATGAGACAGAAAACCTGAAGGGTCTTAAAAGTGAAAGATAACACCATCTATCCTGTTATAGATTTGTTTGCTGGTCCTGGCGGTCTGGGCGAAGGGTTTGCATCTTTGCGCCACCCTGGAAATTCAGATTATTATGCTTTCAGGACTGCTATTTCCATCGAAAAAGACCCTTTTGCTCATTGCACACTTCAGCTACGCCATTTTTACAGACAATTCACACCTGATACCGTTCCAGACGACTATTATCAGTATTTGGAAGGTGCGATTAGCCTTGAAGAGTTGTACAGCCGTCACCCTGAAGAGGCATCCCACTCACAACATACAGCATGGCTGTGCGAGTTGGGCCAGGAACCTCACGAAAACGTAAGGCGCAGAATCACTGAAGCGCTTGATGGGCATAAAAAATGGGTGCTGGTTGGGGGGCCGCCCTGCCAGGCATACTCAAAGGCTGGCAGATCCCGAATGAAGGGCAATCCTGATTTTGAAGATGATCCACGACATTTTCTGTATAAAGAGTATCTGAAAATTCTGGTGGATCATGCGCCGCCCGTATTTGTTATGGAAAATGTGAGAGGGCTGATCTCATCGAAAATAGGGGAGCGCTATGTTATCAAAGACATTTTGCGAGACCTGAGCAAACCGACCTCAACCTTTGGGAATGAAAACTCAGACCTTGAATACAGACTCTATTCCCTGTCCCAGTATGGTGTCATGAGTCTTGATGCTGATCCCAGTGCCTTTGTTGTGAAGGCTGAGGAATATGGTATACCTCAGGCTCGTCACCGTATCTTTATCGTGGGTATAAGAAGTGACATCGACATCAAGCCTCGAATACTGGAAAAATCGAGCGCACGAACTACTGTAAAAGAGGTGATCGGCGATCTGCCCAGGATACGCAGCACCCTGTCGAGATCGGCTGATTCTGTTGATCTCTGGATTGAAACAGTAACAGAAGTTATGAGCCAGTCATGGTTTACATATGGCAGGGAAAATGGTCTGGCGAAACTGACAACACTCACTGAGCAGGTTCTCGCTTCACTGAAAGACGAGGAACTGCAAAAATCCTCAACTTACTATGTTACGTCCACTGCTCTGCAAAACTGGTTCAGAGATGATCGACTAACAGTTCTGCTCTCACACGAGGCACGCTCTCACATGCAGAGCGATCTTCACCGCTATTTCTTTGCGGCTGTATATGCGGCTACTAACGGAATAACTCCAAAGTTACGGAATTTCCCTGAAGAACTTCTCCCTGATCACAAAAATGTGCAACTAGGTGGAACGAAATACGATTTTGCAGATCGTTTTCGTGTTCAGCTTGCAGATGCACCTGCAACAACGATCACATCACATATTTCAAAAGATGGTCATTACTACATCCATTATGATCCGACACAGTGCCGCAGCCTTACCGTCAGGGAGGCGGCTCGTCTTCAGACATTTCCTGATAACTACAAATTTGAAGGCAATCGGACGGAACAATATCACCAGGTCGGAAATGCAGTGCCACCGCTGTTAGCTAACCAGATCGCTGACATCGTATTCGAGGTTCTGGAAGGAATGGACTAGATGACGAAGGATGTTCACGATCCTGAAACCAGAAGCTACAACATGTCTCGTATTCGTGGCAAGGATACAAAACCAGAAGTAAAACTACGTTCTTTACTCCACAGGGCAGGTTTTCGCTTCCGAATTCACGATAGCAGATTACCGGGAAAACCAGACATAGTTCTGCCCAGATATAAATCAGTGATTTTTGTAAATGGGTGTTTCTGGCATCGACATGAAGGATGCAGATATTGCACTACTCCTGCGACACGAAAAGATTTCTGGGATAAGAAATTCTCTGGTACGGTGGAGCGGGATCGAGTGAAAAAGCAACAACTAGAGGAAACGGGATGGGATGTCTTTGTCGTATGGGAATGTGAACTCAAACGCGATGCAAAGACTACTGTTGCTCGGCTGATTGAACAGATTAAGAAGAAAGTATAGTTATGCACGAAGTTATTCTATCACCAAATGCCGCATCGCTCAGTCAATCGATGCGGGATATCGGTTACTCTCTCGAAACAGCGATTGCCGACCTGATTGATAACAGTATCAGTGCAGGTGCGAAAACGATTCATGTCTGTTTCGATGGGTTCGAGACACCTTATCCATCTCTCGCCGTCATTGATGATGGCTCTGGCATGACGGAGCTAGAAGCACTGGAGGCAATGCGGCCTGGTTCGCGCGATCCTCGCCTCAAACGTGATGCCAATGATCTGGGACGCTTTGGTCTTGGGCTTAAAACAGCTTCCTTCTCTCAGTGTCGCTCCCTCACAGTCGTCAGTCAAAAGGATAACTCGACCTTTGCAGCGTGCTGGGATCTCGATCTGATTTCGCATCGGAATGAGTGGGTGGCGCAGGTTTTATCCGCTGACGAAATTCAGGCTTTGCCACTTGTGAATCAACTCGGTGAACGAGGTACATGTGTTATCTGGCAGAAACTGGATCGACTGCTTGAGAGCCAGCAGTACATATCCAGCCGAAACGATGTGTATACGAGACTCAATCAGGTTGAACAGCATCTTGCTCTGATTTACCACCGTTATCTGAGCGGAGAGTACAGAAAGCGTAAAATCACCATTGTGGTCAATGGTCACTCAGTCGAACCCTTTGATCCTTTTTGTACTTCGCACAAAGCCACTCAGATGCTTCCAGAGGAAATTGTGCGAATTGAAGGTGAGGAGATTCGTATTCAGCCTTTTATCCTGCCTCATCACAGTAAGCTTCCCAAAGCGGACTATGACTATTATCGAAGTCGCAGCGACTTCTTCAGCAACCAGGGAGCGTATATTTACAGAAACGGTCGGCTGATGGTGTGGGGCGACTGGTTCAGGCTGGTATCAAAGACAGAAGCGACAAAACTGGCACGAGTGCGAATAGATTTTTCAAATGCTTTGGACGAACACTGGACGATTGATATCAAGAAGTCACGCGCACACCCGCCACCTCAGGTCCGTGAAAAAATGCGACATATTATTGATCGGGTGACAGAACGGAGCCGTCGTGTACACACGGGACGTGGTGACAGATTGTTCACTCAGCAGCATCTGGTATGGGACAGACACATGGATCGAGCAGGGGTACGATACGCCATCAATCGCGACCACCCACTACTCAATGCGCTGAAGGAAAATACTCAACCAGAACTGTGGACAGTTCTCTCAAATATTCTGGATGTCATCGAAAACAGTATACCCGTCGAAGCTATCTATGCGGATTACTCGAGCAGACCACAGGCATTTGAGGAAAAGCCGTCTGTATCCGAGGAATATTTGCTGAGCGTGCTTACTGCGTTTTCGAGCCTTTTCCGCATAGATGGGATACTCGACAGAAAAAGGATGATGGCTGCTCTGCTGCCTGTGCAGCCATTCAGTCAGGATCGGGAACTGACCCAGAAACTCATTGAGGAGATGCCGTAATGGCTACATCGGAACAGCTCAGGCAGGCTGAGAACCTGATGACACAGGCGCTGGCTGGTACAGGAAAACTGCCTGCAATCACGACCATTCCAGATACTGTGCGACAGTACTGGCCCATGCTGTCCGGAATGTACGGGCTTCAGGAATCGGACTTTGACGTGCTGATTCAATCCCTTGAAACCCGTTTTGTAACAACAATGGGTGAAGGTGTCGTATTGACAGACGCGGACATACCACACAATGAGGAATGGTTCCGCGAGAGGGAAATTATCTGGAAATACTGGAACGATTATACTGCCTTACTTGTGCACCAGCAGTGGGCACCGCGCGTCGTTCAGTCCCTTGACACCGTGACCAATACAGTTCTCGGACTGCTTCACGATCCATTGCAGGATGGGGACTGGGAAAGGCGCGGTCTAGTCATTGGGCATGTGCAGTCAGGTAAGACAGCAAATTATCTCGGACTCGTCAGTAAAGCAGCCGATGCCGGGTACAAATTCATTATAGTCATCGCCGGGATTCACAACGAGTTGCGCAGACAGACGCAGGAGCGAGTAGAGGAAGGATTTATCGGGCGGGACAGCGAAACACGCACGCACATCGGTGTGGGTGTGATACATCCATCGCGCCCGATGCCGGTGACAGTAACGACAAGGACAAGCGACTTCAACCGCTCCCTCGCCAGACAGGTCGGTATGCAGCTTAACTCGCTGAACAATACCTTTATTCTCGTCATCAAAAAGAACGCCAGCACACTCAGCAGTCTGTATGACTGGCTGAGACAACTCAATACGCCGGATGGTTCGGAGAAAATTACCGACATACCAATGCTGATGATCGACGACGAAGCCGACAACGCTTCGGTCAATACTCGTAAGGAAGACCTCGATCCGACGCGCATCAATCTTGAAATCCGCAGAATTCTCAACCTGTTTCGCAAACGCTGCTATGTCGGATATACCGCTACTCCTTTTGCCAACATCTTCATCAGCCCAGATGTAGATGATCCACGACTCGGCAGTGATTTGTTCCCAGAACATTTCATCTATAGTCTTGATGCTCCATCGAATTATTTCGGCTATGAACGGTTGTTCCTTGATGAAACTGGAAAGGAACGCTTTATCCGGCCACTTGCAGATGCTGCCGAATGGATTCCGCCTGATCACAAAAAGGATACACCAGTGTATGAGCTTCCGAAGTCGCTCATGCAGGCGATACGACTGTTTTTGCTCAGTCGGGCGATACGGAATGTACGTGGGCAGGACAAGCAGCACTGTTCAATGCTTGTAAATGTTTCCCGATTCGTTGATGTGCAGAAGCAGGTCAGGCATCTGATCGATCTGTATCTCGGCAGATTGAAAATGGCAATTCGATACAACTATGCGCGAGCATGGCATGATGCGAGAAAAGATCCTGAAATTGCCCGCCTTTACGAAGATTTTCTACAGGAATACGCCAGTAATGGCGATGACTGGCATTCCGTGCTTGAGCAGCTCAGCATTGCAGCAGATGCCGTGAGAGTTGTGATGGTCAATAGCAGGTCGGATGAGAAGCTGATGTACTCGGAATACAATCGCGATGGTAATGCTCTCACATTAATTGCAATTGGAGGACTGAGCCTTTCCCGTGGTCTGACTCTGGAAGGGCTGACTGTCAGTTACATCTATCGCAACACAAAAATGTACGACACGCTGTTGCAGATGGGACGCTGGTTCGGCTATCGGGATGGATATGATGATTTGTGCCGCATTTTTATGTCTGACGAGTCGTTTGACTGGTATGCACATATTGCTGAGGCTACAGAAGAGCTTCGTCAGCAGGTGAAACGTATGCGGCGTGAACGCAAAAAGCCAGGCGACTTCGGTCTGTATGTAAAGGCACACCCCGACACACTCACTGTAACGGCACTTAATAAAATGTATCGAACGGAGATCCGAAGCTTTCGCACTAGTTACGACGGCAGACTGGTCGAAACTTATATTCTTCCTGAGAGTCAGTTAAAGACCCAAACAAATGCTACGCTGATGAACGTCCTGTTCGACCAGTTACAAGCAAAGTCTGGCGTTCATCCTGTGGATCGCTCGTACCTGTTTACGGGCGTAATCTGGGAAGAAGTACATTCCTTTGTCAGCGATTTTCGATTTCATGCTGATCTCCAGGAGGAGATGGAAAAAGCCTTACGTTACATTAGAGCAATCGCAGTTAACGGCAACAATCCATTGTGGGATATCTGCTTCTTTTCGCTTAAGCAAAGCGAACCAGCACCAGGTTTTATGATTGGAACCCAGGAACGTGCAGTAGGGCGAAGCGATGGTGTGGTAAAGAGACCGATTGGAGAACCTGGGTGGTACACAGGAAATAAGAACCGGTTTTCTGGAAACTCCATGTTTGCTGTCGGACTAGACTCCAATCAGCTCGTTCAGGCAAGGCTAAATGCCAGTACAGAAGACCGGAAAGAGCCGATCTTCAGAGATTACACCAATGCGCGTGCGAGACCACTGCTGCTGATCCATCTGCTGAATTTGGTTGATAAATCAGATGCAGGTACAAGAGAATTGCATAGCTGTGTACCTGCGATTAGCCTCAGCTTTCCAAATTCTCAGGTGTTTACCACTATTGACTATGTTGTCAATCCAGTCTGGGTGCAACAGATGCGGGAGACACACGACGCATTTGAAAACGAGGATGACTTCGATGCAGACGAACCCATGGTCTAATATCAGTAGCCCATCTCATGGACGGTTTTCCGTCACACGTGTTGAGACAGCAACAACCCGGCAGATGTTCTGGTTTCGCGATACAGATGGGTCTTTCGGACTACTGATTGAAATACATCCTGCTACATCGGCGGCGATGCTGCGCGAAGCAAACATCAGCATCCGTGATGTTCTGATTGAGATTCGACACATACCGGATCGCGGCATACTCGCATTGGCTGTGCGACTGCGAGATGGGAATAAATCGGATATTTTTTTAAGACTTTGCCTTGACCTGATCGACCGGGTGAACAACGCACCTGACAACGAGCGCATCTTTTATACGGTGTGTCAGCGTCTGAAGAAGTGGCAGTCCCTCTTCGCTGGCAGTACAAAAGGTCTGCTGACAGCAAATGAGATTCAGGGGCTGTTCGCCGAACTTTACTTCCTTGCCGAACTGCTCGATAGCGGATCAGTCAGTCAGGAAGAGGTGATACGTGGATGGAAAGGGCCAGACAGAGCGCAGCAGGATTTTATCCTGAACGACACAGCAGTTGAGATTAAATCACTTACGGGACAGAATCGGAGCAAAGTACGCATATCCTCGGAAGATCAGTTGTATTCCCATCTGAGTCGCTTATTTCTGCGCGTTTATATGCTTGCTGAAGTATACGGATCAGATGGGGAAAACCTTAATTCATTAGTTCGCCGCGTCTCGACAAGAATTACGCTCGATACGTTAAGACATATTTTTGAGACCACACTACATATATCTGGATACATTGATCTTCCAGAATACGAGCAACCACAGTTTGTGGTGAAAAGCTGTTATACCTACCTTGTTTCGGATGGTTTCCCCCGCATTATTCAAAAGACTTTGCCTGTTGGGATTCAGGCAGTATCGTACGATCTGCTTCTCGCAGTTATTGAACCATTTCGCGTCAACGAAGCAGAAATTCTGGAGAAGTAATCATGTCAGCCATATCAATGGAAGAATTTCTGCACGACTTCCGCCAGGAAATTCTGGCCGATGCAGAAGCCAACATGGATTTTCTGGAAGCCGAATTCACCCAGAACATTGCGGATGAACTCATTGACTCAGGCGTTATTGATGGGTTTGAGCTATGTCACTATCGTCCGGCAACCGGCGGTATACGTGTGGATGGCTATTGGTTTAATGACTCATCGCTTGACCTGTTCATCACTGACTTTGCTAACAGGGAAACAGTACAGTCGCTGACCCAGACTGAGGTTACACAGATATTCAAGCGGCTTGAGAACTTCTTTACCGCAAGTGCTGAGAAAAATCTGTTCGCTAGTCTTGAAGAGACTTCTCAGGGATATGGTCTCTCCCGAAACATTGCCGACAGGTGTCATTCCTTCTCCAAAGTGAACTTCTTCCTGCTCTCAGAGCGTGTGCTTAGTGAGCGCCTTAAGGCACTTGATGACAAACAGCATAAAGCGTGGACTTTTTCGTACAATATCTGGGATTTGTCTCGCCTGCACCGCCTGCGGACATCACGCGGTGCCCGTGAAGAACTGGAGATCAACTTTGCTGAGATGATCGGAAATGGATTGCCCTGCCTTCCTGCCCATCTGACTTCAGCAACCTACAGATCATACCTGGTGGTGATGCCTGCTAAAGTTCTGGCAGAACTCTACGGAAAGTATGGTTCCAGGCTTCTTGAACAGAATGTTCGCAGCTTTCTCCAGGTGAGAGGTAATGTCAACAAGGGCATTCGCGCAACTATCATGAACGACCCTGAGATGTTCTTTGCCTACAATAATGGCATTACTGCCACTGCCAGAGATGTTGAAACCACAGAAACGGCAAATGGTGTTGTCATTGTTTCGCTCAAGGACCTTCAGATTGTCAACGGTGGTCAGACCACAGCCTCCCTGTTCCACACGAATCGCAAGGACAAGGCATCACTTGAAAACATCTTCGTGCAGATGAAGCTTTCAGTGATTGATGAGGAAAAAAGTGAGGAAGTTGTTCCCAGAATTTCTGAGTACGCCAATACACAGAACAAGGTGAATGCAGCAGATTTCTTCTCAAATCATCC
Organism: uncultured Anaerolineaceae bacterium; assembly: GCA_964447795.1. Taxonomy (GTDB): domain Bacteria; phylum Chloroflexota; class Anaerolineae; order Aggregatilineales; family Phototrophicaceae; genus CFX2. The sequence goes on along the minus strand of CAYUTY010000012.1, from coordinate 20,142 downwards.
TTTTCATGTACGTATGGAAGGATTTTCACGCCGACTGTGGGCACCAGCACAGCAGGGCGCACAGCGTGAGACCAAATGGTTTTATGAAAGAGCGCGAGGACAGTATGCTGATGCTCAGAGCAAACTGACACCCGGTGAGCAAAAACGGTTTCAGGCAGAGTACCCCAAGCCCCAGATGTTCACGAAAACGGATCTCGCCAAATTTGAGAACGTCTGGGATGGTTATTCTGTTTCGGTGAATCAGGGTGCTCAAAAGAATTTTGCAAATTATGCCGGGCGCATCGGTCAGGAATGGGATAGGAAACCCGATCAATTCAACGAATTCTATTTCAAAAGAGCCATAGCACGAGCTATTATCTTTCGCAGAACAGAAAAGCTGGTGTCAGCCCAACCCTGGTACAATGGCGGCTACAGAGCAAACATTGTGGCTTACACGATTGCTCTGCTGGCGGAGGTGTGTTCAAGGCGAGGGCAGGCTTTTGACTTCATCAGAGTCTGGAATCGCCAGGACATAACTCCTGCCACCGTACAGGCTATCGAAATCACAGCAAAACTTGTACATGACGATATCATGAATCCAATGGGCAGCATCTCTAACATCAGCGAATGGTGTAAGAGAGAAGCCTGCTGGCAGCGTTTGCAGGGAAAAACAGATGCGCTATTGGATTTGCTTCCCGCCCGTTTCTTTGCGGAACTGATTTCAGCCGACGAAATTGAAGATGAAGCCAGGTCAGCGGTCAGAACACAAAAAATGCAGAACGGGATTGAAGCCCAGAAAGCAGTATACGAAATTCCTGCCGAGACATGGGCGCACATCCTGGCACAGGGACAGGAAAGAGGGCTTTACTCACCAAAAGAGGTCGGGGTGCTCCAGGTTGCCACCCGTATGCCGGAGAAAATCCCAACTGAAAAACAGTCATTCGTTCTGCTGGAAATCCTTGAAAAAGCGAAACTGGAGGCAATCTATCAGGAGTAAAGCCAATGATTTCGAAAGGTTCAGATGATGAGCAGAACAGCACAACCGGTATACCAGGTGAAAATTACCCTGAAAGATATTGATCCACCAATCTGGCGAAGGTTGCTGGTTCCACTGGAAACAAAGCTCTCCCGATTCCATGACATCATTCAGGCTGCGATGGGATGGCAGGACTCGCATCTGCATGTGTTCAAAGTTGGTGTGGTGAATTTCAGCTATCCGTATGAACCAGGACATCTGGAAGAAATGACCGCTGTTGATTCACGTTATGTGAAGTTGATCCACGTTGTTCCGCACGTTCGACCTTTTCAGGGGGAGTTTCACTTTGCATTCGAGTATGAATATGATTTTGGCGATAGCTGGATGCACGAAATCGTTTTCGAGGATGTCCTGCCTCCTGACCCGGAGCACAAAGCCCCTGTCTGCATAGGTGGTGAACGCGCTTGTCCGCCAGAGGATGTTGGTGGTGTGTGGGGCTACCAGAACTTCCTTGAAGCGATTAATGACCCGAAGCATCCTGAATATGAGGAATATCGGCAGTGGAGTGACGTTGACCCGGAAGCCTTCGATCTGGATGCCGTTAACAGAGTGCTTCGCACTTTGAAGTGACGGAGCATATTCATGCGAAAGCTCAAAATCAACCGCATAGATTTTGAAACGGCATTCGAGCTGAGCAGCTACGAAACGACCGCTTATCTCGATGCCGTAACCGGCGCTGTGATCTTTGCCGAGGATTATGTCGCCGACCAACTGGAAGAACTGCTTGCCGATGTAGATAGCGAAGACATTGAAGCGGTATTGCAGGCACAGACGGACCTATCCGACATCGAGCGTCAGCAGTTATTGGATGCGGCGCGGGTCGAAAGAGACGCTGATAATCGCTATCGCGTGATCCCAAAGCAGGATTCACGCGATGGCTACCGGGATATGCAGGAATACATCTGGGCGCTGGAGGATGAACATCTGCGGGAGTTGCTGGAGGTTGCTATCCACGGTTCAGGCGCGTTTCGACGTTTCAAAGATGTGCTGTCTCGTTATCCTGAAGCTCAGGAAAACTGGTTCAGATTCCGTGATGAGCGCGAAAAACGGCGCATGACAGACTGGCTTGCATCGCAAGGGATTGAACCGGAGTTTGAATAGAGGAATAGACTTATGGCAAAGAAACCCCCTAAACGCTGGGTTTATAGTCCAAAATCCGCACCGAAGCCTAAAGTGCCGGAAGATGTTAAGCGGCATGTCCAAGAGCGGTGTGATACCTTTGTTGAAACCACACTAAAGCCGCATCGTATTCAGCCACCGCCTGATGACGCACGGTTCAATTACATCGTTGACCTATATAACCTGTGGTATCGGAATTTTTTCTATTTCTGTGCCAGGTATCGATGCCCCGCTCCGAACTGCATTTCAGAGTTTTTTGAGGTGCGCTATAACCGGCTTGAATATACTGGACAAGATCTCTACACGCTGTCTTATATGCGGCATACGGGGAAATGGCAGATGGTCTTTACAGGCTTGTCACTGGATGAATGCATCTTAACCATCAAGAGCACAGAAATATTCTGGCCGTAGGATCATCTACGGTCTTGCTGCTGTTCCTGATATGCACGCAGACGAGTTCTCAGGGCGCGAGCCTCTGGAGTCAGATTCGCTTCCATATCTCGCAGAATCTGCTCTGCCTGCTGGTCGCACTGGTGCACATAAGCATCAATTTCTTCACGGTTAGCCAGGTAGGAACCGATCACGGCATACACATCCGCAGTCGTCAGGCTGGGATAGCTATCGACAATACCTTCGGGGGTCTCACCCATGTAGTAGGCATGAATAACCAATTCGAGCAGGACGCGCGTTTTGCCGATGCGAATCGCGCCATGCTCATCGGTTCGCAGAGGAACAGTCACTGTTGGAGCATCGGGGATCATTCAGTAAACCTCATTCATCTCAGGGACACAATACCCAGTACAATCATTTTAGCACGGAAAACTCTGACCCTACTCCGTACTTTTAACAATCTGCTGTACCCTCGTCCAGTGCAAACCGACCTCGCGTGCAATCTAGTAACAGGTCATGCTTCATGCTCTTAGTACGAAAGGCAAGCATACCAATTTTAAGCCTTGTGTCTCGACGCTACTGCAAAGGTAAAGCAGCATTGTTAACTTAAACACTACATGTTGACTATATGTGTGCTGGGCTTTGCGCGACAACAAGTAACCCCCTTATGCCTCAAAACATCATAAAGGCGTTATACTGATAGCAGAGCCAAGCAATAACCAAAACACATAAAAAGTTTCATATTTTTCGAGCACTCTTAAGCGTTGGGCTTAAACATTGAACGTAGTAAACAGGGGTTGGTAGTGGATAATATCAAATCTAGTATAGAAACTGCACGCCATGACTTGATAGATCTTGGGTTAAGAAACCCGATGCTCAACTATCGTACCCGTAAAGCATCTGGTCTTGAAATCGTTGAGGAAAGCTCTGGTGCAGTCTATGATATCCTAGTTCGTCAAAACAGAAGAATGGAGTTTCTAGCCAATGAAGAACTGGATGAAGTAGGTAGTCTTTATCTCACACCCATCCCATTTGCCTATGCTTTCTTTAACCCACTGATAAAAGACTTCAGCTACTACTTTTTGCTTAGCATCGAGGTTAAAGAGCTTACTGAAGAGGACATTAAGCTATTCACTGTTGATAAAGCCTCAAAAAGTAATCTGACTGATACCTACCTACAAACTGATTACTCAACTAAAGAGCTGCAAAAGCGGTTATTGAAAACCGCTTATGATGCCAATATTTATATTGAAGAACAGGGTGTGAATGCACTCTTTATTGGATTAGGTATGTTGCATTGGTATGAAGATGAGTCATCCGAGGAAGAACGATCTGCACCGCTGATTCTAGTTCCTGTGGAGCTGTCGAGAAAAACAGTTACCAGTGGATTCCAAATTGCTTACACAGGTGATGGTATAGGTGGTAATCTATCGCTTCAAGCAAGACTAAACAACGATTTTGCTTTCAAAATCGCATTACCCGAATTTGACGAGAACACTGATGAAAGTGATTTCCAAGTAACAGAATACTTTAACCAACTTGAGGAACAAATAGCCGACAAATCACGGTGGTATGTTGAACAAGATGCCATTGTCTTGGGCTTTTTTGCGTACTCAAAATACATGATGTACATGGACTTAGACACACAGAAGTGGAGCGATAACGCATTTGAGAATCATTCAATTATTTCTAAATTGTTAGGTGAAGGGTTTAGTAATCAATTTGGCACACAACTCGAAAACTTCACGCGGGAAGAGATTGACGAATACTTATCTGTAGAAAATAATTTCCATGTCATGGATGCTGATAGCTCACAGGCACAGGCTATTCTCACGGCCAAGCAAGGTGGTAACCTCGTAATTCAAGGTCCGCCAGGGACAGGCAAATCTCAAACAATTGCAAACATCATTGCCGAATTTGTAGGTGAAGGAAAAACAGTCCTCTTCATATCAGAAAAAATGGCGGCGCTGGAAGTTGTCAAGCGTCGTTTGGATACTGTTGGTGTTGGTGATTTATGTTTGGCTTTACATAGTTATAAAACAAACAAAAAGACTGTTCTTGATGAGCTAGAGAGAACCTTAAGATTAGGCGAGATCCCCGATAATGATTTTGAGTCTCAACTTGCAGACTTCAAATCAGTGAGGCGTCAATTGACCGCCTACAGCGATGCTGTCAATACTCCTATCAATGCCAGTCGTGTCACACCCTATCAAGCATTTGGTAAGTTGCTCAAAATTGCCCCAGAACTTGCTGAAACCACCCTCCCTGTTTGGGCTGATAAGAACGCAAAACATTGGTCCCAAGAAGACTTTAAAAAGAAATGCGAAGTTGTTGAAGAAGTTGAGCGTGTACTCCAAAGAATTGGTAAGCCGACAGCACACCCATTCTGGGGAACGAAGCTGAAAGTCATCATACCGTCTACAAAAGATGACATTCTCCGTTTTGCTAAGCGCGCGCTTGAGTATCTAGGAGATATTAAACAACAGATAAGATTGTTAGCAGAACAACTTGATGTTGATGCGCCTGATACATTTTCTGGAGCGAAAGCGCTTTGTAGGATTATACGAAAGTTATCTGACTTACCTTCAGATGCCAATATTGGATGGGAATCCAGTGATTGGTTCAAGTTGAAATCTGAAGTTGAGCGACTCATCGATGCAGGCATAACGCTTCAAGCCATACGAGAAAGGTATGAGGATCAACTTATTCCTCAAGCTTGGGAACAAGACCTTCTATCAGTACGATTAGCTATTAAAAATGATGGCGATAGCTTCATACGATTTATAAAACCCGGATATCGAAAAGCTATTAGCACGCTCAAAGGATTGTTTGTAAATCAAGTGCCAAAGGATGCGCCTGCCCAATTGGAAGCGATTGATGATATCATGCAGGTGCAAGAGTTATCCAAGGCGATTCGCCAACGTGATGATCTAGGCAAAAGACTATTTGGAACGTTGTGGCTCGATGATTCATCCAACTGGACCTTGCTTGCCCAATTTGCATCTGCTTTAGCTGACTTTTATGAAGCAGTTCACCAAAAATGTATATCAGATCAAGCCTTACAAACTCTTCGGAATTTTGATGGCATCACAACTATACAATCTGTAAATTCAGAGCTAGACCAATCACTCAAAGATTATGAAGAAGCCCTGCAATCGCTCTTTTCTACCCTGAAACTCAACGTATCAGAGCGATTTGAGTCTGGTGGAAGCCATGAAAAGCAGGTATTTGCAGATCAACAAGCAATGCTCATGTCGTGGCGAACGAATATCGATGACGTTAACGATATTGCCACCTATAATCAGCAGTGCCAACAGCTCATTTCTGTTGGGTTAGAATCACTCATGATTATCATTCAAACATGGGAAGATGCACCGCAATACTTAACCATATTTTTTGAACGCATGTATCTCGATAGCCTAATCGAAGATGCCATTACCAATAGAGAAGAACTATCACATTTTAGCCGTGAGTCTCATGAAAGAAGACTCGAACAATTCCGCAAAATGGACAGCCTCGTTTTCCAAAGCAACAGACACCAAATTTTAAAGAAACACTTTAATAAACTGAGCAATACCAATATGGGGTCAGGGCAGGTAGCAATCTTAAGGCGTGAATTCGAAAAGAAGCGTCGACATAAGCCTATCAGACGTTTGATTACAGAAACGGCACAAGCCATACAAGCCATCAAACCCGTCTTTATGATGAGTCCGATGTCGATTGCCACCTATCTTGAACCTACCAGAATTAACTTCGATTTAGTTGTATTCGATGAGGCAAGCCAGATACGCCCTGCTGAAGCACTAGGCGCTATTGCACGTGGAAAACAGGTCATTGTCGTTGGGGATAGTAAGCAGCTCCCTCCAACTTCATTCTTCGACTCACCAAGCGACAATGATGACGAAGATGCTATCACTTCTCATACAGAAAGTATATTAGGCTTGTTCAATGCCCAAAGTGTTAAAGAACAAATGCTTCGTTGGCATTATCGAAGTCAACATGAATCGCTCATAGCTACCTCAAACTTTGAATTTTACGACAATCGTCTGTATATATTCCCAAGCCCAACTCAAATGAATGCCGGTGAGATAGGCTTGAAGTTCCGTTATCTACCGAACACTTATTATATCACTGGCAAGAGTCATAACCCTGGTGAAGCCAAAGAAGTCGCGTTAGCTGTCATAAAACATGCTCAAGAACATCCTGATTTGACTCTTGGTGTTGCATCGTTTAGCAATGCTCAAACACAGATAATTCGTGATGAATTAGAGTTATTGAGACGGCAGTATCCAGAAACAGAACCCTTCTTCACTGCACATCCATCAGAACCGTTCTTTGTAAAAAATCTCGAAAATGTACAAGGGGACGAACGTGATGTTATTTTAATAAGTATTGGGTACGGTAAACAAGAAGATGGAAAATTAAGTTTGAACTTTGGGCCACTCAATCGAGATGGAGGTGAGCGTCGTCTGAATGTCTTAATCACCCGTGCCAAACTTCGTTGTGAGATTTTTACCAACTTACAACACCATGATATCGACCTTTCGCGTACTTCATCTAAAGGTCTATCTGCTCTCAAACGCTATTTGAAATATGCCGAAACAGGTGAACTCGAACTTCCTGAACTAACTGGACGTGGGTTTGATTCAGCCTTTGAGCAGGCAATTGCTCAACGTCTTGAGCATGAGGGGTATACAATCCATAATCAAATAGGCACAGCCGGTTTTTTCATTGATTTAGCAGTGGTTGATCCTAAGCATCCAGGAAGGTATATCGTTGGTATTGAATGTGATGGAGCAACTTACCATAGATCAGCTTCTGCACGTGAACGTGATCGCTTACGCCAAGACATCCTCGAAAGTAAGGGCTGGCAAATACACAGAATTTGGAGCACGGACTGGTACAGAAATCCCGAACGTGAACTAGCAAAAGCTATTCAAGCAATCGAAGAAGCAAAAAATAAGAAGTTTGAAAAACTACAGTCTAACAATGGCTCTCATCCAGAAATTATCATCAATCGTCCTATTAACGAGGAGATTGTGAATGGTGATGTCAATCTCTTCAAGCTAGAGCCTTATCAAATTGCCGAACTGCCCCAATTTTATTTTTCCGATATCGGCGAGGTTAGTGATAGCCAAATCAAAAAACTCATCTTTAGCCTTCTTGAGATTGAAAGTCCAATTCATCAGGAAGAGGTGATTAAACGCGTATCTAACGCACTTGGCTTTTATCGTACTGGTCATAATATCAAAAGTAAGCTTAGTGCTGTGATTGACTATCTCGTCCGAAACAGAGAAGTTAAACGAACCGGGGATTTCCTCACGACGTTAACCGCTAAAATCATTGGGCGAGATAGGAGCGAAATACTGAACAATAAGGACATCATGCTGGTTTCGCCTCAAGAGATTGAAGTTGTTGTCGAACATATAGTAAAAAATTCACTGGGAATCCAACAAGAAGAATTGATCCAGATTACTTGTAATAGCTTGGGCTTTGCACGTATTACTAAGAAATCAACAGCCTATGTTTCGGAGCTTATTGACTCTATGATTTCTGAACACAGGCTCAAAATCGAAAATAAGCATCTCTTCGTTCAAGATAAAAGATAATAGGTTATCTCACAGTCATTCTATTCTCTGTCTAAGCGTCCGCGTCTACTACGTATTTTTAACAATCTGCTGTACCCTCGTCCAGTGCAGACCGACAGCTCGCGCAATCTGACGGTAGCTCATGCCGTTGGCACGCATCGTAAAAATATCAGCGCGGAGTTGCTCTTTATCAGGATTACGCAGATCGCTTTCGGTTGAAGCTGGCAGGGGAATATCGAACCGAAGTATATGCCTAGTTAACGTACCTGAGACCCTCAGGTCCAAGTCACGAAAACCAGGCATATACGAATCATGCGGGAACGGGAACGTGTAATAGAGCGTTCCCGTTCTTTTTTCATATGTGAAATAGAAGCACCATTAATCAAAGGGCAGGCCAGTGTGACTGATCTTTAGCTATGATACAGATGTGTAGCACCAGCCCTTTTTCCTTTGCAAAGCCCTGGTTGAACTATTGAAACCTTCAACTCGCTTTGTGTGATAAGTAACCACTGGGGGCGAAATAGTACGAATTATTCCATGAAATGAGCCGGGGTCTTGGCACGGACTTCATCCAGTGTCGCGCCGGGCATAACCTCCAGTAATCGAAGGCTTCCATCGATGAAGGCAAACACGGCCAGATCGGTGATGATCATATCCACCGCACCCAGAGCTGTCAGCGGCAGCGTGCATTGTGGCACAATCTTAAACGAACCATCACGTTCGGTGTGGGTCATAGTAATGATGAGGCGTCGCGCACCGGATGCCAAATCCATCGCGCCACCCACGCCCAACAGGGGCTTACCCGGCACCGCCCAGTTGGCAAGGTTGGCTTTCTCGTCTACCTGCAAACCACCCATGATCGCTACATCAATGTGACCGCCGCGTATCATGGCGAAGGAATCAGCGCTGTCAAAATAACTGCTGCCGGGCAGCGCGGTTACAGGGATTTTGCCCGCGTTTACCGGATACTGCATCGCACCGCCTTCCTTTGGAGCAGGGCCAACACCCAACATGCCATTCTCAGTGTGCAGGATGATGCCGTGTTCCGGTGTAATCAGATCCGCTACCAGGGTGGGGATACCGATACCCAGGTTAACGACATCGCCGCGCTTGAGTTCTGCCAGCGCCCGCCGGGCCATGTTCATACGGATTTCGTCGACTTTTTTGATACTGCTCTCGACAGAGGCCGACGTGCCTAAATCTTCCAGGGTGGTGTGTGCCTGCACCAGATAATCAACATAACTGCCCGGCGTATGCACCTGATTGGGGTCAATCTGTCCGACGGGGACAATTTCCTCGACTTCGGCGATCACCAGATCTGCCGCCGTCGCCATCGCTTTGTTGAAATTCTGCTCAGTCATGTGGTAGACCAGATTTCCGGCAGTGTCCGCCCACCGCGCCCGCACGATTGCTACATTTGCACGCAGCGCGGGGACGAAAACATAGGTCTTGCCGTTGATGAATTTGCTATCGGATTTTTCGGCGATGATCGTGCCGAAAGCGGTTGGTGTATAAAAGCCGCCTATGCCCGCCCCACCCGCACGGATGGCCTCCGCCAACGACCCCTGAGGCATTAATTCAAATTCAATCGCGCCAGACTGTGCGGCAGCTACCGCTTCCGGGTTGCTGGTGAAAAATGAGCCAATGGCTTTTTTAATCTGCCCTGTACGCAGGAGACGACCGCCGCCTAAACCCGCTTCACCAACATTATTGGCAATATAGGTGAGATTTTTTACTTGGGTTTCAGCCAGTGCGTGCATCACATGAACCGGGTTACCAGTCATGCCGAAACCACCTACCATGATGATGTCACCGTCTTGAATCAGGGCTGCCGCTTCGGTCAGGGTGATCTGTCGTACTGCCTTCATATTTTGCCCTTTTTAGCGGATCAGTTCAATAATCGTCGCTTCGCCCTGTCCCACACCCACGCATAAGGTCGCCAGGCCATAACGCATCTGCTGGCCTTCGTCGGCGCGGCGATGCATTTCGTGAATGAGTGTGGTGAGCAATCTTGCCCCAGAGCAGCCTAGCGGATGCCCCAACGCAATTGCGCCACCATTCACATTGGTGATGTCTTCGCTCAGGCCAAGCTCACGCAAGACGGCAATCGACTGTACTGCGAAGGCTTCATTGAGTTCCGCCAGATCAATATCTGCCAGTGTCAGCCCGGCACGCGACAGTGCCTTGCGGGTCGCGCTAACCGGCCCCAGGCCCATCACGCGCGGATCAATCCCGACCGCTGCCGAAGCCACCCAGCGCGCCAGCGGTTTGATGCCGAGTTCTTCAGACTTCGCCGCCGACATAAGCACCAACGCGCAGGAGCCATCATTGAGTCCACTGGAATTGCCCGCTGTTACCGTTCCGTCCTCACGGAAAGCCGGACGCAGCTTGCCCAGTTTGGTCATATTGGTTGCTACTTCATAGCCGTTTTCAGTTTTGGTGTAAAAGGGATGCTCATCCAGTTCAACTTTGATTGGTTCGCCGCGTGGAGGCAGCACAACCACAGGCACAATCTCGCGCTGAAAGTAACCTTTGTTGATGGCGTTCACGGCGCGCTGCTGGCTTTGCAGCGCGAAACGATCCTGATCTTCGCGGGTGATCTGCCCGCCTTCAATCGCTCCGGCACAGCTCATCGCATAGATATTCTCGGCAGTTTCGCCCATCGATTCCAGCGGAAACAGTGCCTCCAGCGCTGGATTGGGGTAACGCCAGCCCAGGGTTGTATCCCAACCAGTGATGTTGCCGGATGGGCCGAAACCTACGGGATTTTTCGGCAGGGAGTAGGGGGCACGGGTCATACTTTCGACACCGCCTGCCACCAAAATTTCGCCCTCGCCGCATTTGATTGCCCTTGCCGCCTGGTTGACGGCATTCAGTCCACTGGCGCACAGGCGGTTCACCGTGACCCCTGCTACTGACTGGGGCAGCCCTGCCAGCAGCGCACCCATTCGGGCCACGTTACGGTTATCCTCCCCGGCCTGGTTGGCGCAACCCATATACACTTCTTCGATCAGTGCCGGGTCAACACCTGCCCGTTTGACCGCTTCTCCAATCACCAAACCTGCCATATCATCCGGACGCACATCAGAAAGCACCCCGCGTATGCGTCCAATCGGCGTGCGGACGGCGCTCACAATTACTACCTCAGTCATGAGATTGCCTCTTTTGCTGCATTCATTACATGCTCGATGATCGGCTGCGAAAGCACGATCGTTTTTCGCTGCAAAGCCAGCATCAAGCCGTGAGAGTCTGCCAGATTGTGCCACATCTGCTCAACATTTATCACCAGATAATTGCTCAAACAGATACTTTTCTCCAGTGCTGGCCGGTAAGTGTAAGCATGTGTGACAAGACCAGCCATTCAGTCTGCCGGTCAGCCGTCGTTCGTTCATATTTTTGAATGGACGATTGATGCATAGCGTTGCTACGAGCAGGGGTGATAATTGTTTCACTGATGGTGAGGTGCAATTGAGGGAAAAACAAAGACCAGCACAACGGCTGGTCAATGTTCGAGTTTGCTCTCTTTAGGTGACCCCGGTAAGATTCGAACCTACGACACTCCGCTTAAAAGGCGGGTACTCTACCGCTGAGTTACGGGGCCAATACGCATAATTGTACGCGATTTTGCGCCTATTTCAACCCACAGAATGAAATTTCTGGCGCAATTTCAGCCGATTACTGAAGGCGATTTTATCCCAGACAGTCACCAGCGCAATCCCGGCGAAAACCCACCAGATGACCGTGGTGGGAAAGATATAGCGCGGGATGGCATCCAATGCCAGATGAATAAGGGTAGTGTAGAGGATAAACCCAATAAGCGGCAGGCTGAAGCGCCATTCCCGGCGGCTTAACCACATGCCGAGGATGCCGGCTGCAATCCCAGCATAGTGCAGCACATAGACCGCCAGTTTAGGCCAGAAGGCATCGCCTACAGCCAACCGTGACAGACCTGACAGGGTACGGTCATTGGTGAACCAGTCTGCCGTCAGCGCTTTTAAACTCTCGCCGGGGAAAAAGATAGTCCCATGTGGCTGGAGATAAGCATCGGCCAGGTCGCTGACCCGTCGCCAGAGATAAGCGCCGATGTCGCTGCTGATAATACTGGAAGCGGCATCACCATAAAGCTGCTGTTGTTCGGCGGGGTCGCTGGGGAGCGGTGCGCCGGTTTCTTCCGCCAGACGGTCATCCACTGCATCAGGATTTTCCCATCCGCTTTCTGACGCGCCAATATAAAGGAAGGACACCAGCCCCTGTGCGCCGACCACCCATTGATTCCAGACGACACGATTGTAAACTGTCCAGATCAGCACGACGGGAAGATAAACCGCGAGTAACACTGCTGCCCGTTTGGCACCGGAGCGCAGACCACAGACCAGAAGCAGATGAAATGCCAGTCCCAGGGGAAACACAAGCAAAACAGCGCGCGTCAGGGTCGCCAGACCCAAAAGCAGCCCGACAACGATCATAGCGCGGTATGGTCTATAGGATGGGTTTTTCAGGCTGTCGAGATAGGCAAGCAAACCACCCGCCAGCAGAAAGATGTACAGCGTTTCAGTCAGATATTGGCCGCTTTCGATGATGAAAACCGGCGACAGTGCGATAACGCCCGCTGCCAGCAGTCCGGCCCGTTCATCGTCATGGATATGGCGGGCAATTCGATAGACAAAATAACAGGTGGCCGCACTCATCATAACCTGTGTGAGGCGAATGGCTGTGAAAGCCGCTGCCTCCGGGAGAAAGACCTGCCACAGCCCAACGAAAATCAGATAGAGCGGCGCAGACGGCGGTGAACCCGGCACCTGCCCTAATACCAGCAGGCGACCATGTTCCAGATACCACCATGAATCCCCGCCGCGCAGTCCCTCAATCGGCACATAGGGCAGGGACAGTGCATAGGCCAGCCGCAGCAGCAAAGCGAGACCGCAAATCAACAATATGGGGCGGGAAAATTTGATCATGGGCGAAATTATAGCGGATAGTGCCAACACCATGAAAGAACAGCATCAGCTAGTTGGGAGAAGCGCACGAGTGTAACGCAGCTACGATTGTGTAAATTGAAAGAATTTGTCAAAAAAGGTTAACATTCCCTAAGATGTAAATCTTCTAATGTCGCATTCAGCGTAAATCGCGTTAGAATGACATTTATATGCGGGTTTGAACATCTTTACTGATAAACCAGTAATTTTAGTACGTTTAGACAATTGGAAAGTCAGGTTGTATGAAGACTCTCGCCCGCCTCCCGTTCCTTGCCGCTCTCGCGCTGGTGGTTGCTGCCGGTTGCAGCGCTCTGCCCGGTTTGCGCGTCCTGACCAATCAGGAGGCTGCTCCTGACAGCCAGGTACTCCAGCTCACTGAGCTTATCATGGCTGACAAAAGCGGCACAACTGATCCATCGCTGCTGGTGGCAGCCGATCGGATTGAAGCGGCCTCTGGCGAAGTGGATATTATCGAAATTCGGCGCGATACGGCTGCCGATGTATTCACTGTTTACCTGATGCTGAATCCGCTGAATCCACCTGCTTCCCAGGAAGCATTTGTCAACACCATCCGCCGCACGATGGAACTGACATGGCAGGGGATGCTGGACGAAAGCCAGGGCAGTGATGTCCTCAAAGTTGTGGTGCTTGACCTGGGCGCGGTGCCGACACTGGACAAAGGTCTCGGTTTCGTCGGCTATGTCTCTATTGACGCTCAAATCGCCCGGTCAGATGTACTGACTTATCTCTCACAACGCCCCCACACTATCAATGACTTCGTAGACCTGATTGCCCAGGGGACGCTGGCGATTGAGCAGCCTGGTCAGGAAAGTATGCAGTTTTACGACGGACAGCCTAATCACCCTGTTTTTATGCTGGCGGCGCTTGAAGCGCAGGCTACCGGTCAGCAGTAAGACCACGCCCATGCTGTGCATGAGCAATTTACACGGCCCACACGCGCAGGGAAATAAGTCGTCTCTGCGCTTTTGCCGTTTTGCTGCAATAATTCATACCGTTGGCAAGAGATTTAGAGGAAGTTACCATGAGTCTGGTAAAGTCTGAGGGGCCCAAACAGCTCGCTACCATGCGTCCCAAATATGCCTGGGAGAGCGAGACAACGCTGGTCGATGAGCGCAAAAAGTTATCAAACCGTCTGCGCCGTATTTTTACGCTTCGCCGTACTATTCTGTTCATCATCATCATCGCCGCGTTACTCGACGCGGAAGTGATGCGCGGCATTCTTAATTTTTTTGACACGGTTGGTATGGCAATCACCCAGTCATTCGGCTTCGATTTGTCGCAGATGGCGCAAACACTGGTGCGGGTGCTGTTCAGCATCACGATTGCCATCGGCCAGTTTGCGCTGATCTTCTGGTTTCTGGGCCGGGCGCGGATGTACACCATCTGGCCGGGAACCTCCACAGAAGGTGTGGGCTTTGCCGATTATCGCGGCCAGCCAGAACTGCTGGAGCAGGCTAAACAGATCGTGACATTACTGCGTGGGGTGCGTGTCTTTGAAGAATCCGGCGGCGAGCCGCTCAACGGCGTACTGCTGGAAGGGCCGCCCGGAACAGGCAAAACCTGGCTGGCACAGGCTATCAGCACCGAGGCAGGCGTGCCGTTCTTCTATCTGGATGGTTCATCGCTGCAATCCATGTTTATGGGCATCGCGCCGCTCAAGGTCGGCAATCTGTATCGCAAAGCCCGTAAAGCAGCAAAGGATTATGGCGCGGCCATCATCTTCATTGACGAAATTGATGCCATTGGCGCACGTCCAGGGGTATCCGAAACCGGCCAGGGCGGTGACAGCGATGTGGCTTACAGCCGCAACCGGCTGCCGATATTTATGGGGATGGGCGCTGGGACTGGCCTCCTCAGTACCCTGCTGGTTGAGATGGATGGTTTCAGCCTCGAACATGGTGCGTGGGCGCGGCGCAAACGCTGGTTCTATAAAAACATCCTGCGGCGCAAACCGCCCAAGCTGGAAAAGCGCGTCCTGACGATGGGGGCGACCAACCGTATTCAGGCGCTCGATAAGGCGCTGCTGCGTGCCGGGCGCTTCGACAAAAAAATCCGGGTGGATGCGCCTGACCTGGAAGGCCGCCGCGATATCATCGAATATTACCTGTCGAAAATTGCCCACGATGACTCGATGGAACCGCTGGTTGTGGCTGCCGAAACGCAGAATTACACTCCGGCGGACATCAAATATCTGCTGAACGAATCGCTGCGTTATGCCCTGTTCGAGGGACGCACCTACATCACCTACGAGGACTTCCGCCGCGCCCAGCCGGAACATGAATATGGGATGCGTTCGCCCATCCGCAATATGGATCCCAAAGATAAGTACCGCCTGGCGGCACATGAAGCCGGTCATGCTATCGCTTTGCGGATGTTCCAGCCCACCTATCGCATTTCGCGTATCACGATCATTCGCCAGGGTATGGCACATGGCTATGTGAGCTGGCAGCCCACAACCGATGACCCGATTCAGATGTGGACGTATGAACACCTGATAAATCGCCTCAAGGTAGCTGTTGCCGGTAAAGCTGGCGAGATGGAATTTTGTGGTGAGGGCGCGCAAACGCTGGGCGTTGGCGGTGACTTCGCCGGTATCCGCGCCGTCCTGAATGCGATGGCAAGCGCGGGCATGTTCGGCGCACTCGGTGCCAGTCAGCCGGAAGCCGTTGAAGTCATGCGAATGAAAGAGGAGATGTTCCTGACGGTGCTGTCTGAAGTGCGCCTGATGCTGCGTACCCACAGTGAAATGGGCGAAGCGCTCATCAGCATCCTGCTGGAAAAAGACGAGATGCTGGCGCGTGAGGTGGAAGCCTTCTTCGACCAGTATGGTCTGTATACACCAAAAATTGATGTCAGACCGCCCCAGCTCGAAGCGGGTAATTGAGGAATTCAGCCAATGACTACCTTCACCAATTCACCACAAGGCTCAATCCCGGATGCCGGGCGTTTCGACTGGGAGACTGAAGAAACGCTGGTAGACCGCAGGAACCGGCTGCCCAACCGCATCCGCCGCTTTTTCCGCAATGGTCTGTGGTGGAAAATTGCGCTGGGTCTGTTCACGATTGGGCTGTTCAGCGCTCCATTTATGGAGGCGATTCTGACCCTTTTCGGGATGATTCTCTCCATCAGCCTGTTTATGATGACTATCGTGGTGCAGTTCGTCGCCATCTTCTGGTTCCTCGCCCGCTCGCGCATTTATGAAGTCTATCCCGGCGCGGAAGGTGTGAGTTTTGCTGACTATCGTGGGCAGCCGGAACTGCTGGAACACGCCGAGCAGATCGTCACCCTGCTGCGCGGCGTGAAAGCCTTTGAAAATGCCGGTGGTGAGCCGCTCAATGGTTTGCTGCTGGAAGGCCCGCCCGGCACCGGGAAAACCTGGATGGCGAAAGCCATCAGCACCGAAGCCGGTGTGCCATTCTTCTATGTCGATACCTCGTCGCTGCAAGGTATGTTCATCGGCACCAGCAGTCTGAAAGTGATGCAGGTCTACGGCAAAGCGCGTAAGGCCGCCAAAGAGTATGGCGCGGCAGTCGTCTTTCTCGATGAAATCGACTCGGTTGGCGCGCGTGGCGGTGTCAGCAGTGTTGGCGGCGGTGGCGGGCGCGGCGGCATGGGCATGATGGGCGGCATGAGCGGCGATATGGGGCTGCTCAGCACGCTGCTGGTGCAGATGAGCGGTTTCAGCCAGGAACATGGCTGGCGTCCCCGGCTGCGTGCCTGGTTCTATAAGAAGATTTTACGGCGCAAAGCGCCCACTCCGCCCAAGCGCGTCCTCACCATTGGCGCGACTAACCGGGCGCAGGCGCTCGACCCGGCGCTGCTGCGGCCTGGGCGCTTCGACAAGAAAATTCGCGTCGATGTGCCGGATATGGAAGGCCGCCGCGAGATCATCGAATACTATCTGACCAAATTCGCCCACGACAGTTCAGTTGACCCAGCAATTCTGGCGACAGAAACACCCGGTTACAGCCCGGCAGACATCAAATACCTGCTGAATGATGCGCTGCGCTATGCCCTGTTTGACGGACGCCGTTACATCACCTATCGTGATTTCCGTCTGGCGCAACCGGAACATGAAATGGGTTTGCGCGCGCCGCTGAAGCACCTCGCGCCGGAAGCCCGCCGCCGTATGGCCTATTATCAGGCTGGGCAGGCTGTCGCCGTGCGCCTGTTCATGCCGGAAAATCGCATCACCCGCATCAGCATCGTGCGGCAGGGTTTCGCTTTCGGTCATGTATGGCATTATCCGGCCAGAGAAGTCTATCAGGGGATGCGGACGAAAGACCAGCACCTGAACCGCCTGCGCGTCATGATCGCCGGTAAAGCCTCTGAGATTGAATTCTGCGGCATCGAAAATCAGACGCTTTCGGTTGAAAAAGATTACAACAATATGCAAAACCTGCTCTACGCGATGGCGAGCGCGGGCATGTTTGGCGCGATGGGCGGGGCGATGTACTGGTCGCTTGACATCACGACCGGGCAGTACACCAACAAGCTGACGCCCGAACAGGCAAAAACCATTGATGAAGCCTACCAGAAAGTGTTGAATGATACGCGGCAAGCGCTGCGGGCGAATACCAAAATCGTCGAAGCACTGGTCGTCTGGCTGCTGGAAAAAGAAGAACTGCTGGCGGAAGAAATCCGCGAATTCTTCGACAGCTATGGTCTGTTCACCCCTGACCCGGTAGCCGTGCGCGACGGTGTGGAAATCCAGCTTGCCAAACAGGTCATTGGTGAGCTTCCCGCAGTCAGTACGTCCCCGGCTGGCGCGGATTAACACATCCTCAGTTAGGTTTGCAGGGGCGAGCCAAAGGGTTCGCCCTCTTTTCTCTCTAACGCTTTCCCTCAACAGAGAAAAGACCTGTTTTAGGTTATAATTCGGTTTATGGTCTTTTGAAAATTGAAGGAGAATAGGTTATGCCTCTGGTTGAACAGTCCATTGACATCAACGCACCGGCTGAAGCCGTGTTTGACATTGTTGCTAACCAGCCGGAACGCCAGGCAGAATGGTGGCCGCCAATTGAATTACAGGAACGTGTTTCCCCGCCTCCTACAGAGATCGGATCGGTATCGCGCTATGTCTATAACATGATGGGGGTGAAGATCAAGGGCGAGCATGAAGTCCTCGAAATGACTCCCAATGAATATCTGCTGGTCAAAACCACCAGCGGCATCGACAGTTCTTTCGAGTTCATTTTTCAGCCGATTGCGTCTGGCACACGCCTCACCATTCGTGTCGATTACAAACTGCCAGGGTCGGTGCTGGGACAGCTTTTGAATAAACTGGTGATTGAAAAGAAAAATGAAGATGACCTGCGCGATGGTCTGGCGAATCTAAAAGCGCTGGTTGAAGGCTAAGCGCCTGTACTTTCAGGCAGGTTTACACCCCTCTCCGAACTGCGGTACAATCCAGCGTAGGGACGCGCTGCTAATGTGTCCCTACGAATACCACCGTTTACTGTTATTCCGAGGTTGTCATGGATAAACGCATGGTTCAGTTCATTCGCGCGCTGCGGGCGGCGGGCGTGCGGATTTCGCTTGCCGAAAGCCAGGATGCGATGTACGGTGTGCAGGCCGTCGGCGCTGGCAACCGCGATCACTTCCGCTCGGTCATGCGTGCCACCCTGGTCAAAGAAGCGCGTGACCAGGCCACTTTTGATTACTTTTTCCCGCTCTTTTTTGGCAATAACACGCCCCCCATGCAGAATATCCCGGACAATCTCTCGCCGGAAGATCAGCAAAAACTGCGCGATGCCCTGCAATCGATGATGGGCAATATGGACGCCCTGCGTGATCTGCTGCGCCAGCTTCTTGAAGGTCAGCCTTTTGACAAGGATCAACTCAACCAGATGGGCGAACAATCCGGGCTGAATCAGGGCAGCGAAATGTATCAGCGCGGCTGGTTCGAGCGCCGCATGAATCGCCAGGCGGGGATGCAGCAGTTACAGGCGCTCATCGAGCAGCTTTTACAGGAACTGCGCGAGATGGGCATGAGCGAGGAGGCGGGTCAGGAAGTGCGCGACATGCTGGAGCAGAACGCGCAGGGACTCACCGACCAGATCAGCAACTATGTCGGCGCATCGCTGGCCGAGCAAATGGCCGCGCAGGAACCACAGCCTAAACCTGACCTGCTCGATGTGCCGTTCAACCAGCTTGGGCAAAACGAAGTTGATGCCATCCGCGACGAAATCCGCCGCCTTGCTGCCAAACTCCGCAGCCGGGCATCTTTGCGGCAGAAACGCGCCAACGCCGGGCAGCTTGACCCACGCCGGGTCATGCGCCACAACATGCGCTATGGCGGCGTGCCAATTGAACTGAAATTTCATACCAAACAGGTCAAGCCACGCCTGATGCTGATCTGCGATGTCAGTACATCGATGCGTTACTGCGCTGAGTTTTTGCTGACGCTGGTCTACGAATTACAGGATGTTGTGGCGAAAACCGACAGTTTCATCTTCATCGACGATCTGACTGACATCAGCATGACCTTTGAAGAAAAACAGCCGCAGGAAGCCGTATCGGATGTGCTGTACCAGAACCGCCCTGGTTATTACAATACCGACCTGGGTAACAGTCTCAACACCTTCCAGCATGACCACATGGGCAAGGTATCCAGCAAGACGACTATCATTATTCTCGGTGATGGTCGCAACAATTACAACAATCCACGTCTGGACATCGCTCAGGATATGCAGCGGCGGGCTAGGCGACTGCTCTGGTTCTGCCCGGAACCGCCGGGCCAATGGGGAACAGGCGACAGCGATATGCACCAGTATGCACCATTAGCCGACGGCGTTTACCGCGTCAGCAACCTGCGCGAACTGGCGAACGCTGTCGATGCCATTTTAACCGATGGCTAACGAACCCTGCGTAGCATTTTCGCCCGCTGACCTCATCAAAGGCGAATTGTAGGGACATGGTGCCTCATGTCCCGTTTTGTTATGCTGTCGGCTGAAGAATCACCATCGGAATGTCTAAGTGACATACTCCCCACACGTAAACGTGGGGGCTTCTAACTTCAGGCAAGACGGCG
>CAYUTY010000011.1:38567-108829 GCA_964447795.1 uncultured Anaerolineaceae bacterium | reverse complement strand
CGTCTTGCCTGAAGTTAGAAGCCCCCACGTTTACGTGTGGGGAGTATGTCACGTCTGCAACCACATTTTTTACAGCACGCGGCATCTGGTCGAGCAGATGGGTTTGAGCGCGATGTGTGGTTTTATTCATGTCCCGGCGATACGACAGGATGAACAGCCGGAAAAAGGTCTGCCGCTGGCGATGATGATTGAAGGCGTGGAAATTTGTCTGGGCGTGGTGAGCCGCTATGACGGAAGCTAAACGCATTATCACGGCGTACACGCTGCGGCATCTGGTGACATGTGAACGTCGAGTCTGGGCAGATGGAAACGGTGATCGCCGCTTAAGGGTTGAAATCGACTCAGCACAGGCAGCGGCGGGCATCAGCCACGAAACCATCATTCAACAGACGATGTTCGGGCCGGTGACGAGCGTTCCGGCGTCGTCGTGGGATGAGAGCGCACGCCTGACGCAGGAGTGGATGACAAAAGGCGTGAGCGCGATTCAGGGCGCGGCGCTGGAGCGACTGATCGAATTCAACGGCCAGACGATCAGCGTGCGCGGGCGGGCCGACTGGCTGCGGCGGTCGCATGGTTATTACGAGCCGATTGAGATCAAACTGCGCGGCGAGGCCGTTGAAGCTGACCTGCTTCAGCTTGATCTGTACCTGTGGCTGCTGATGGGGCTTCAGGATGTCGAAGTATCTGGCTGGCTGTGGCTGGGGCGCGACTGGAATAATCAGCCGCTTCAGATGGTCGAGCATGTTTTTGACGAAAGGCGGCTGCTGCGGGCGATAGAGCGAGCGGCGGAAGCCCTGATCGGGAAGGAAAAACCACCGATTTTCTTCGGCTCGCATTGTGCGCTCTGTCCCTGGCAGGCTGCCTGTCAGAATGAAGCCGAAATCGAACGCGATGTAGCGCTGCTGCCGGGGTTGCAGCGGATGACGTGGGAGCAGCTTCATGAGGCAGGATTTCACACCCTGGATAGGGTGATGACCGCAGAGGTGGAAACGCTCAAACGTTTCAAGGGCATAGGTAAGTCGCGAGCGCAGGATTTTCAGACTTTCGCCCAGGCAGTTGTGACACGCCAGCCGGTGCGGCGCGCGCCACTTCCCGCTGTGCTGCAAGATTACGGTGTGATGCTTGACCTGGAGACGAATATTGAACGCGAGGGCGGCGGGCTTCCCTGGTGTTTTGGCTGGCAGGTGGCGGATGGCGCGTTTCAGGTGGCGATTGTTGACCGCTTTTTTGAGGGCGATGGTTTTGATCTGCCCGACGGAACGCGGGTACAAATTGTGCCGGACAGCGACAGCGGCTGGCGGCTGATCGCGCAGGCAGCAGTAAACACGCCCGGCCCGGTGTATCACTGGGGTAGTTTTGAAATGGGGGTGCTGCGGGCGACTGCGCCGCTGGATGTGATCGAGGTGCTGGAAAGCCGTCTGCACGACCTGAATAACACCTTCAAAAAGACCTGTACCCTGCCGGTACGCGGGACGAGCATCAAAAAAGTTGCGCCGTATCTGGGCTATCGCTGGCCGGAGGGGGCGAATGCGATGACGGCCTGGGCCGATTATCGCGCATGGCTGTTGGAAGGTAACAGAATG
Organism: uncultured Anaerolineaceae bacterium; assembly: GCA_964447795.1. Classification (GTDB taxonomy): domain Bacteria; phylum Chloroflexota; class Anaerolineae; order Aggregatilineales; family Phototrophicaceae; genus CFX2. The sequence continues at coordinate 107,246 of CAYUTY010000011.1, read as the reverse complement.
GCGCTGGGACGGGCTATTGCCTACAACCGCGCTGATGTGGAAGCGATGGCGCTGGTGTGGCGCTGGATGAACACCTATTGAAATGGGAAAATGGATGCCTGAAACAACCTTGTCGAAGATCACGGAGCATTTTTACTGGAAGTCACCGTGGAAGCCTGACCGGCCATCGCTGGGAGAGGTGGAGGGCAGCGGGCATACGCTGATGCTAGACGCGGCGGCATCGGCAGCCCATGCACGGTTGTTTCTGGAGGCACTGCGGGCGGAAAATGTGCGACCCCCACGTTATGTGGCGCTGACGCACTGGCACTGGGATCATATTTTTGGTGCAGCAGAACTCGGTTTGCCGCTGATTGCCCACACTGAGACGGCGGCCCAGATCGCACGGCAGGCACAGTACGAGTGGAGTGATGTGGCACTGGATGAGCGGGTGCGAACCGGCACGGAAATCGCTTTTTGCGCGGACAATATCAAGCTGGAACTGCCCGAACCGCGCATCGTGGAAATTGTGCAACCGGATATTGTTTTTGAAGGAACCCTGATATTCAATCTGGGCGCTGTAACCTGCCGGATTGAGCATGTCGGCGGCGATCACGCGGGCGATTCATGCGTGATGTTTATCGAGCCTGATCGCGTGTTATTTCTGGGTGACTGCCTCTACGACGCGATTTATGCCCCGGCGCGGCATTATACGGTTGAGCGTCTGCTGCCGCTGCTGGATAAGGTGCTGGCGTTCGACGCCGACTATTTCATTGAAGGTCACAGCGACACGGTAATGACGCGGGATGACATTGAAGCGATGGCGCAGAAAATGCGGCGGGCGGGCAGGCTGGTAGAGCGGTTAGGAACGGACGAAGCGGCAGTGCTGGCAGCGCTGGAGTCCGAATTGGGCGAAGCAGCGGACGAAGACAGCATTGAATTCGTGGGTTCATTCATCGCGGGGGTGAAATTAGGGTAAGTTCTCAAAGGATATTTAGCTGAAATTCTGACAGCAAAGCTGCGAAGTATCTTGACAATATAGCTCGATACATCTATATTCAACATACTGAGGACAAAATTCGGCTCCATGCCGTGTGATCTCTCGCAAGAGATTGATCCTATATCCTCAGCACCCATACTATTCAGCAATAGAAGCCAGCAAGACTGGCTTTTTTTGCGTGTAGTGGCAGCCTGCGGGGGAATGTTTTTTGTCGTCAATGTCGATAATGAGTCTAAAAGCAGGCCAAAGATAATTCAGATAACGGTCTTCCTTGCGCTCATAAAAGCGCTGCAACGCCCAAAGAAAATAATCCACTGCCTGTAAAGCAAAATGATCAGCAGATTTCAGTGTCGAGATATTCATCAGTGCCGAGCCAGCAATATTCCCACTCACTTTTGATTTGTTTCGCGCTTCTTTAAGGGCATCACGAAGCGCATTTGTCCTGTCCGCACTGCCTCGTTTTGCAAAGTAGATGTTATATTCATTCGCAGTGTGCAAACGTCCTCGAAACAAGCGACTAATCAGGAAATCATAGAGTTGATTAGGTATGTATCGATAGGCTGCATCGGCTTTCTGCATTTCACGGATGTATTCAACTTCCTTGCGTTTATGCTTCACGACGGCAAAAAATCGCAGCCCGTCGTAATTACGCAGAATGGCAAATACTTCTTTTCTTATTTCTGGCAAGTCATCTTTTGCATGAAAGGCAACAGCGGTCTTTTTATGTTTGGGCTGCATAGAAGGCACATTGCTGAAATAGGGGTCTGCGGCGACATTTCGACGTAATGCTTCCAATTGAGCCGTCAATTTTTCTGGATGAGGGATTTCCAATAACCCCATCATAAAGTAGTTCGAACAGCCTTCATCGCCAATAATGACCTTTCCTCGACGATTGAATAAGGTCATATCGCCAGCTTCATCTACATAGTAGTGACAAATTTGCGGAGTATCATCTGGGGACAGAGACATGAGGTAGGAGCGCTTTCAAATAAGCAATTTAACCGTAGTCAGTTATTTAACTACTTTTATGGTGAGGTGGCAAGCAGGGTTAGCCCTCGGATTTCGACTTATCCCAGTGACCAGTTGTGGAGGGCGTGGAAAATCGCGGGGGCGGCGATGTTCTCCGTGCGGTAAGCCATCCAGCCGAAAAGCAGGCCGAGGATGAACACCGAAGCGAGATCGGGAATCATGGCTTCTATGCTCATGCCGCGCACGATGACACGCTGGGGGATGTGCCAGAGCGTAAAAATGATGGCTGTCGCCAGCCAGGCCCAGCGTTCGCCGCGCCAGGCGGCCAGCCGTGTTTGCAGATAACCCCGGAAAACGGCTTCCTCGACAAAACCAACGCTCAAGGCAGAGACAAGCGAAAAAACTTCAGCATCGAACGCGCCGAACCCCTGCCGCCAGAGGATGATGCTGACCATCCCGGATGCCAGCCCCAGCAGAATCGACGGGCGCAGATTGTGGCGGGAGAAGCGCATGGTTGACCAGCCCTGGTGGTTGAGGGTGGCGATGGCGAAGGGCGCAAAACACAGGCCATTAATCATCAACTGGCGCAAGAGGCTGTCAAGCGAAATGATCTGGGCGAAGCCTGTCGGGAGGGCGGGCATGGCGTTGGAGCGAATGGTGACAAAAAGCAGGCAGAGCAAACCGGTCATCACCGCCAGCAGGCCATAAGCAGCGCGCACCTCGTGTTCAGGGTCGCTGAATTCGATGAAACGCTGCTGAAAAACGGGAAACAGCGTGGCGATGTAGGTGATGAGCGCGACAACGATGATTTCGGCAGTGAACAGGGTATCGCCATCTGGCATGATATGTGAAATTGCCCCTAAAGTGCGATGTGTTACAACTTGATTATAAGAATGAAGCTGAAATGGCTCAAGGGGAGGTTGCTGGCATTAGGGAATTATTCAGGGGCGTTTGTTTACACGCCCCTGTTGAGGAGATTCGATCAGATGAAACGTATCCCGGATAACTGCGGGTCGAGGCGGGCGATTTCGGCGTAGAAATTCGCCAGTGCCGAGTCACCACTGCGAAGCTGCGTGTCAGCGTTGGCCATATCATTGCCGAGGCGATTGTTGGCGTAACCGATATAACCGGACAGCGTGGCGAGGAAGTGATCGCTGGCGGTCTTGACACATTCGGGGAAGGCAGCGCTGTCTGCCGCGAAGGCGCTGCGGAAATTCTGCATATCGCGCAGGATGGTTTCGGCGGCGGCGATCTGGGTGAAATCAATCGAGCGATAGAGGGTGAAGAAGCGGCGGTAGTCGCGGCCTTCAATCGATTCCAGGAACCAGCGGCGGGCGGGACATTCGCCGCGCGTGAAATCGCTCACGGTTTGCAGCCAGCTTTGCGGCGCGTTCAGGCTGAGCGCGGCGACATTATCAGTCACCGGGAGCAGGGCATCCATGAGCGCGATGAGGCTTTGAGAGCGGGTTTGCTCGGTAGAGGTCGTCAGGAATTGACCAATCTCGGCTTCAAGGCGAGGCAGGGCATTGACGATGGATTGATGGGTGGGTTGCAGGCAGGCAGCAACGGACTGAGCCTCAAGTTCTGCTTTGAAGGCGTCGAAATCGGTCTTGAGCGCCTGTATTTCCGCCGGGGGCGTTTGCACGGTGAGGGCGAAGGTGCGATCCAGCAGGCTGGTCAACCCCTGACCATTGCTATCCCACCAGCTTTGGGCCTCGCAGGGGATTTCCGTTGGCGGGGGCGGCGTGCTGGTTGGCACACTGGCGACAATTTGACCGCCGGATTCACCGGGCGTAACGGCGATGATGCTGGTATTGTCACCGGGGGTGACGGTTGGTCTGGCGGTGATACCCATGCTGCTGGCGACGACATAGCCGATGCCGCCAAAGAGCGCCGCGCCGATGATCCCAATCAGCAGCACATGGAGCAGATCGGCAAAGCGAAAACCATCGCCGGGGGCGCGGCTGGTACGCTGCGGTTCGGGCGCAAGCTCGTCAATTTTTTCGAGCATTTTTGTGGCCTGCGGGTTGTCTTTCAGCCGTTTGAGGATGCTGCGGGCTTCCTTGTATTTGCCGTCATCCATCAACTGGCGTGCTTTGAGCAGTTTTTCTTTAGACATCGTGCTTCCCGGCTGTTGAACCATGCATATTTTAGGGGCAAATGCTGATTTGCCCCGCAAAATCTATTATGCATCAATCTGCGGGAACGCGCGATTGAGGAAACAAATGTTTACACGCTGGTGAGGCGCGGGGCGCGCATCACCAGGACAACGCCGACGACGACAAAGGCCATTCCCACCAGTGCCAGCAGCCCGAACTGTTCGTTGAACAACAGATAAGCTTCCAGCGCGGCCAGCGGCGGGACGAGATAAAACAGGCTGGACATGCGCGAGGTCGAGTTCTGGCGGATGAGGTACATCAGCAGCGAGATTGCGCCGACGGACAGCACCAGCACCTGCCACGACATCGCGAAGATAAAGGGTACAGTCCACTGGACAATGCGCGTCTCGAACAGGAGTGCGCCGAGGACGGTGATCGCGCCGCCCGCGAGATACTGAATAATTGTGCCAGTGGCGATGTTCATGCTGGCGCAGTAGCGTTTATGATAAATCGTGCCGAACGTTGTCCCCAAGAGTGCGATGAAGGCAGGCAGCAGCGCCGCCGGAGGGAAGGTTTGCCCGGCAGCGCCAGTCAATACCAGCTTTTCGCCGATGACCAGCCCGACACCCATCAGCCCCAACGCCAGCCCAAACCACATCCGCGCCGAGACCTGCTCTTTGAGCAGCAGTTGGGCGAGGATGGCAGTCAGCACCGGCTGCAAACTGACGATCAGCGAGGTCATCCCGGCGGGGACGCCCAGGTTGATGGCCTGAAACACACCGTTGAGGTAAATCCCATGCAGCAACAGGCCGGATATGGCGATATGAATCGCGTCGATGGGGCGGCCCGGCCAGCGGGCGCGGGTTGCCAGCGTGATGCCAAAGAGCAGCACGATTGCCAGCGCGAAACGGATACTGAGGTAAGTGAATGGCTGGGCATAGGGCAGGCCATATTTCGCGCCGACAAAGCCGGTACTCCACAGCAGCACAAAGATGACCGGGGCGAGCGCGGTGAGTGACAGCGCGAAAGCGGGTTTAGATGGCGTAACCGTATGCTGCATGTTGGTGGACAGCCTCAGAATGATCTTTTCTGAGCCTACAGCATTTACGAGTCGCGTCAAGACCAATGTAGAGCCAGCTTGCCGGTAGCTGACCGGCTGTAGTATGCTCGCCACAGGAGGCAACATGATGACTGACTATGCTGATTTTCAACACCTTTCCCCGACGACGCTGGCAGATGTTTTAACCCGCGAGCAGGTGATGGATATGGCTGTTCGTCCGCTGTGGCCCGGGATGCCGCGTGTGGCTGGCCCGGCCTATACCGTCCGCTGTGCGCCGGGCGATAATCTGATGCTGCACGCCGCCATTTACCGCGCCGCGCCCGGTTCGATTATCGTGGTCGAAGCGGGTGATGTGGATTATGCAGTGGCGGGCGGGAATGTGTGCGCGGTGGCGCAGAAGCGCGGCATCGCGGCCTTTGTGGTGGACGGCGTGATCCGTGATGTGGCCGAGGTGCGCGAAAATCGCTTTCCCGTATTTGCACGCGGCCTCAGCCCCATCCCCGGCGGCAAGGATGTGATTGACCTGCTTAACGAGCCGGTACACTGCGGCGGAGTGCTGGTATCGCCGGGGGATATAGTGGTCGCGGACGAAGAAGGCATTGTGGTTGTGCCGAGCGCACGGCGGGATGAAGTGCTGCAAAAGGCGCAGACGCGGGCCGCCAAGGATGCCGCCGAAACGCTGGAAAGCTGGGAAGCAAACCATCGCGCCCGCATCGAGGACATTCTGCGTAAAAAGGGATTCAGCAGCTAAACAGCTCCCTCGCCAGACAACCGTTGTGCATCATTCAGGTGATGCAGGTTATGGTAGATTGTCCAGATCAGCATTTCACGCAGGGTCATCAGGCCGAGAACCGGGTGCGGAAGCTGACAGGTATCCAGATCGGTTTCGTTCCAGAGCGAAATAGCGCCCACAAGCTGGGCGCTGGCTTCGCCCCAATCGGCGATAATTTTTTCCTGCGCCGTTTTTAAATCAATAGCTGCTTCATCAATGACCGGGATAAAGGCTCCGAAAGCCGCTGCACCGTTCGCCAGCGCTGAGCGGTAATCCGCGCCGATTGTTTCATAACTGCGTGAAGGGCTTTCCGCGCTGCCGAAGCGTTTGAGCAGCACCGCCGGGGGAGCGCCCAGACTGCGGGCGACGGGCGACACCGACTGTACCAGATGTTGCAGATTTTCGGCAGGCGACCAGACAGCGGGCGGGTGGGCGAAAAATTGCTGCGGTGTGAGGGCGCTAAAGTAATCCGTGAGGTGCTGGTTGGTGGACTGGAAAGCGGTTTCAATTTCCGGGATGGTGAATGGGCTGCCAATATTCAGCATAAAAGTCTCTCATCATCAATATGGGTATTTGATGGTGGAAACCCCGGCAGGCTGGGTTGGATGCGAACCCGTTTCAGCGGGGAATTAGCGGCGCTTGACCATATGTTCGTAGGCGCGGTAGCCATCCAGCCGGGCGGTGTCGCCGCTGCGGGCGAGCTGGCGCATGGTCTGTCGCATGTCGTCCGGCAGGTCAAGGCTGCCATTGCGCTTCAGGACAATGCCGGTCAGTTCCGGCTCGTCGTGACCTGCAAAAACCTGCCACTCATGCAAACGATAGCCGTACTCGCCGAGTGCGCCGCGCACCCCGGCCTCAAAGTCGGATGGCATATCGCTTCGCCCGCGCCAGCTAAAAGCCAGATCGTCACAGTAGCGGGTGTAGACGCCGCCAGAATTTTTAACGCGACGTTCGAGGGCGGCGTCCAGATCAAAGTTGACGAGGTTGCTCAGATCGGGCGAAGTGGGCGCGCCCTGCGGCAGACTATCTTTATAGGTAGTGAGCAGCGTGTAAAGGCGGGCGGCGTCGGGAAAATCGGGAAATATCGTCGCCCACCAGCTTTCGACACGGTGGGCGCGGGTGTTCGGGAAAAAGTCAACCATATCGGCGGTGACAATGGTATGCGCCCCGGCGTGCGCTGCGGCATGGTCGGCGGTGGATTTTTTGCGACGGAAACCAACGGCAGCGGGATGGGCTGGCGCACGCTTCAAATACTGCTTGCGGATTTGCTGCTGGATGTCTTTCAGGCGCGAGTCCGGCTCGGCCAGTTTACGCGGCGTACCGTCAGCTTTGGGTTTGCTGAAATGGCGGTAGCGCAAATCCGGGTAGAGACTGTCTCGTTCGAGAACATTCAGCAGCAGACGCGAGGTTTCGCGCATATCGCCGCTGAAAAAGGGACGCAAGGCCTGCCAGCCCACCCGCCGCGTTAATTCGTGATAATTGCGCCACTGGCGCACATTCTGCTGCCAGGGATTCCAGTAGGGGGTTATTAAGCGTCCCCACAGCGTCGCCAGCACATCTTGCAGCATCATGACTCGGCTTCATTTCCGGCATGTGCGCTGCCTTCAGCCGGGGTGAATGCGCGTGGAACGAGCAGATCAGCCATGTTGGGCAGCAGGACGACGTTGCCGTTCTTCCCGGCCAACTGCACCAGCGCATCGAGTTCCTGTAAGCGGGAGGCATTGGGGTTATCAGACAGGATTTTAGCGGTATTGGCTTTGGCACGGGCGACGGCCACCTCGCCCCTCGCCTTGACCAGATCAGCCCGCGCCTGACGGTCAGCCTCGACTTCCTTGAGCATGATGTTGCGAACATTGCCGGGCATCACGATGTCGCGCAGGCCGATACGTTTGAGCGTCACGCCGTAAGTGAGGGCGGCGGGGGCGGTTTTTTCCAGCAGTTCGTTCGCCAGTTCAGTACGGGCTTCCAGCAGTTGTTCCAGGGTGCGGACGGCGACGGCATCGCGCAGCGCCAACTGCAATTCCTGATGAAGCTGCTCGGTATAATTTTCAACGCTGTTGACCGCCAGCAGCGGATCGGTGACAGCGTACTGGGCGATCAGGCTGACGCGGACTTCAACGCGATCCGAGGTGAGCATTTCCTGACCGGTGACGACGTGGCTCATGGCCCGCAGGCTGACTTTAACGATGCGAACGTTATCCCAGCGCCAGAAACGATAGCGGCCTGGCCCCAATGGTTTTTCCAGTTTGCCATCGCGGTAAAGCAAACCGCGCTCGTACTCAAAAACGGTCACATCGTCGCGCAAAGTCCAGCGTGCCATCAGTCGTCCTCTCTATACGGTTAATCCTGCTGTGGGCTGAGCGGTGTTTCTTTCCCATGCCGGGAGGGCGCGGTGCCGCGCACTACTCCGGGGGAGCGCGGGTTGAGTTCCGGTCGTGTGCCGCCGCTGCGACCACTGCCCCGGAACGGTATCCTCCGCGCTGCTGCCCGTTTGGCGCGCTTCCACTCAGGCGGGGCGAACCCAACGCCCTGTGGGGGCTGCACCCTGATCCGGCTGGAACGAAGTAGTATCCCCGACAAGTCGGGGATACTACTTATGACCATCATTCGCGGAACACGCCCACCTATTGGGAACGCGCCGCTGATAGCCTTTATGATAGCCAGAACATAGAACAAACGTATACCCCATCTTTTGGGGGTTGTGAGGGTTAATTTGATGACAGACAGTCACTTATCTCTGATAAAGGCTTATCAGCGATTGGCGCCATTAACCTATGTCCACTGACTGTAAAAAGGGCTGCCCTGTTCACATTATTACAGGGCAGCCCATAACGGGATTGACGTTACCGGTTAAAACGAACCACCATTATTCGATGTGGTTTCAGTAACCTCAATGGAGGGAATATTCTCCGGCGCACCGATTAACCCACCGACACCTGCTGCAAATGCGCCGAGGGCAATAGCGGCAAAAGCAATGGCGGCGATACGCGCGATGGCTTCCGTAGTGGACTGAGCGGTTTCACGCGCAACGCGCTCAACTTCATGTTTGGCTTCTTCTACCCGATACTGAACCTCATCCTGTACCTGAGCGACCCGCTGCTGAACTTCACCCTGTACCTGAGCAACTTTATTCTCTACACGGTAGCGGGTACGTTCAAACTCCTGGCGTGCCTGTTCGGCTCGACTTTCCCAGTTTTGCAGCGTCTCTCGTGCCTGCTGTTCGCTCAGATTACCCTGTTCAGCCAGGACACGCACGATGGCATCACGGTCAGCCTGATCAACAACATTTTGTCCGCGCTGTAGAACGCGGAGCAGCGCTTCATTGATATTCTGATCAAGTGTTCCCGGATTCTGGGCCACATTTTCTGCGGCGGTGCGGACATCATCTACCGCGCCGCGTACCTGCGCTTCAACTCGTTCCGGCGCAAGCCCCATCGTTTCAAGTGCCTGACGTGCCTCAGCTATGATATTTTCCAGCGCCGAGTTACGGTTATTGTTCATACCGCCGTAGTCTGGGGTACGGGCATCCACCGCATCCTCTACAGTATTACGGATATTGCGGGCGGCATCCTGTACCGTATCGGCTGCGCTGCTGGCAACACCCGACGCGACATGGGAACCCCCCTGAGCAACGCCGCCAACGCCATGAGCAACACCCTGCGCCACACCACCAACGCCCTGAGCCACACCCTGTGCCACGCTGCCTATCAGCGAAAGTCCCTGACCAAGCAGGGCGCTGACACCGCTTATCATCCGCCCTAAGGTGGTGGTGATAAGGAATAAGGAGACCAGTGTTACGATACCCCAGACCATCAATCCATGCAGTAATCCATCAACCTGGTCAGGAATACCAGCGAAACGGGCTGCCAGCCAGCCACCAATGAACAGTGAAATTAAAACGCTGACGCCCATCCAGATGGCAGTCCCACTCAGGATACTGCCTGGTTCAGCAGAATTATGCGGTTGAGCAGGATTGATTGAGGTCATCCCGATGGCGATCCCCAACAGATTGAGCGCCAATTGCAGCATGATGGCGATGATCGAACCGGCCAGCACCGCGCCCCAGGAGAGGCGTTCAAGCATCGCCGGGGCAGCTACAACATCCGGTTGATTCTGGACGCGCTGAAACAGAGTGGCTGTAAGGACAGGATTTGCCTCTGTCCGAAGCAGGAAGGCCAGGCCCGCAAGCACAGCAACCACAAAGACAGCCAACAGAACTGCGCGAGCCGTATTTCGTACCTGAAATGATAATCGTGTTTCCATCTTAACCTCATCTCCTCAATTACCAATACTTCTAACCCCATAAGCCAGAGTATAGGAAGACAGTGTAAGAATGAGGTATGTCGATGTAAACAAAAAGAAATAGACAGGGCGACCTGTTGGCCGCCCCCAGCGCTAAAACTCGATTTACAGGGGCATTTTGGTCGGAATGAAGGGGTTGATGGGGTCGGGTGTTGACTGCGGTGGGACATAAGGCATGGCTGATTTGTAGGCGTCTGGCACCTGGTCATAGCTGATGTCGCCGCGTATGAAGCGGATATGATACCAGCCCGCTACCCATAACCATTCATTGTCACCGCATTTTCGATCCCATTCGCCGCCAAAATAGCAGGAATTGTCGTCGTTGGGGTCATCCGGGTCGCCTGTTCCGTTTGGCCCGTTTCCATCGGCGAGCACCAGTGAAAGGCCGAGCAGAAGCAGCATAAAAATGGCAGTGATGACAAACAGATTGCGAAAGCGCATGATGTTGAACCCCTTTGGACTGTATCTGTCTGATAATGCTTCATGAAGGATAAGCCAGATCGGAAATATGCGCTGGCGAAAAATATGACCCCGCGTGATTTTCACGAATAATTCAGAGTGAGAACTATTTGAGCCAGATCAATTAATGGCCGCATAAATTTGATGAAAATTTCATGCATTCAACAATTAGATAGCCTTATAGTGAAAGAAAGGCAGGTTAAGGGGGAAACATGAAATTTCTCGGCAATGAAATGGATACTTACGGTGTGGCCTGGCCGGAGCTGCTGCGTGAATTTTTGCTGGCGGGCTTCTGGTGTGGTGTGGCTGTTGTGCTTTTGAGTGTCCTTGAAGTGCAGATTTATTATGTCACGCTGATACTGGGTGCGCTCTGGTTGGGGGTTTTTATCTGGATGGCTCGACGGCTGTCGCAGCAGCCTGTCATTGTGCTGTACGAAAATGGCGTCGGCCTGCGCCAGAAGGACACTGAGCAGAACTGGCACTGGACTGATATTACGCGCTGGGATGGGCAGCGCACCACCCATAGTTACAATGGTATTCCTACCATCCGGCATGGCGCGAATCACTTTTATGCTGGCGAACAGCGCATCTTTTCGGTTGATGCCCATCGTGAGCGGGCGGATCAGCTCGCCAACTACATCTTTTCAAAAATGGCGCAGTATAGCTGGCTGCCGCGCGACCTGAGCAATTTTGATGCGGAGATGGACGTTCAGTATGATGGTGTGATTGGCGGGAAATCAGGTCTGATCGGTAGAAAGCAAACGGTACTCTGGCAGGAAATCGAAAAGGTCGATTTCAGAGAAGATCATTTGCGCGTTAAACGGCACAGCGACAGGCGGCTGCGGAACTTTGGCTACGTCAGCCCGGTTGCCAGTTACCGTCTGATGGGGCTGCTGGACAGGCAGCTTAAGACTGATTTGCTGGCGCGGAAACAGGCCGAACTCAGCGCCTCGCGCGGTAAAATCTGGCGGGCGCAGGGCAAGATGCTTGCCAGGCTGACGCTGGTCGTTTCGCCATTGATTATTCTGGTGATCGTTTTCCTGCTGATGAGCGATCAAAGTGGTAAAGAGCGTTACGCCGGGCTGCGTGAGCTGACCGCGCAATTTGGTTCAAAGGTTGCTATCAGTTGCGCGCCACAGATGTACGGGCGTTATGAATTCGGTGTGCCGACTGCCACAGCGCCACATTATCTGATTGTGGATGCTACCGACGACCAGAATCCGAAGATGCATCAGGCCTTTCAGTCAGCGCTGACTGAAGCTGAACAGGCAGCTTCTGCCGCCGATGTCACCACCGTCGTCTGCCTGTGGGAAACCACTTATTCTGTTGGCAAATGTCGCTACGAGGTGGATGGGGAGATCGTGCGCTATGAGCGTATCCGGCGCGATTATTTCATCGGCGTGTTTGAGTATAGTGATGAGGTCATCCTGTCGGAAGGAGCGTTAATCGGCCCATTTCCCGCTATCTGTCCCGACGAAAATCCCGGCGGCCCTATTTATGGCGAACTGCCGGGTACACTGGAACTGCTGAACTGGCTGCACGATGGCGGCGGGAGGGAAGAGCCGCTGTTATAATTGGTGAAAATTATTGAGGACACGGTTCAGATGGCGCGTAAAAGCCGTAAATCCGACAGCGAGATGACAGCAGAAGCCTTTTTTGAGCGGGCATCTGCCGCTGTCAACCGCGCCAGCTACCAGGCGGCGCTGCGGGACTTAAATAAGGCCATCAAGCTGAAACCGGATTACGCTGATGCCTATAACCTGCGCGGGCTGATGCGGCGGGCTGAGGGGAATATCCGGCAGGCACTGAAGGATTACAATCAGGCCATCCAGCTCAATCCACAGCACCCGCTGGCTTATCACAATCGCGCCTTCATCTGGCTGGAACGCCACGAACTGACACAGGCCATCAGGGATTTCACAACATCACTTCAATACAATCCCCATCTTTCATATACCTGGTTTCACCGGGGCATGACGCAGATGCAGTTAGGGATGCTGGATGCAGCCATCAGCGACTTTACCGAGGCTGTGCGGCAGGATAAGACATTGGTTGATGCCTACCTGGCGCGTGGCGATGCGCTGCTGGAAAGCGGCCAGCCCCGCGCAGCGCTGGCGGATTATGATCTGGCCGTTCAGACCAGGCCGGAGGGGCTGCTTCCTTATGTCAGCCGGGCTAATGCGCGTCGCATCATCCGCGATTATGCCGGGGCAATCGCCGATTACAGCGCGGCCATCAGAGTTGATCCTGATGCTGCTGACCTTTATCTGCTGCGTGCTGAAGTCTATGAGAAGCAGGAAAATAGTGCTGCTGCTATCAGCGATTACGAGCAGTATATCAAACTTGGCGGCTATCCCAGTTCAGAGAGCCTGCAAATGATTGGGCGGCGACTATTCCGTCTGCGGGCGCGGACGCAATTACCCGCCAAACAGTTCAATACGCGGCGCTGGTTCGTGGATTAAGCAGGTGCTGCCAATTGTCTGGCGGCGGAAATGAAAATCTAAGAGGGTTCACAGTCCCGCCGCCGCCGCCGCCATTAGCGGTCAGCTTTAGCCGCCGCTGCCCGAACCGCTGCTGCTTCCACTCCCGCTGTTATCGTCATCATCAACATCATCAACATCATCATCGTCGCGGTCATCGCGGTCATCATCGTCATCGACGTCGGGCGTTTCGGCAGGTTCGGGGTCAGCTTCCGGCGTGAAGGCAGGTGAGCCGCCGTCATCGTCATCGTCGTCATTGAACGATGCTGGCGTGACCTCTGGGGTCGCCAGCGGTTCTTCGGTGGCGGCAGGGGCGACAGCGGCAGCGCCAAAAGCCGGGATGACTTCGTAGCGAATCAGATAGCTGAATACGCCGAGGAGCGCGGTTGCCAGCCACAGCAGCAGCGTGACACGCATGACCGGTTTGGCACTTTTAAACCAGTAGCGGGAGAGGTCTGTTTCGCCGCGACCTTTGGCCTGCGCCACCTGGGTATCTTCGCGCAGCATCCGGTAGATGACATAGGTCGCAAGCAGTTGAGCCGGGATACCAAGCAGGCCGTGAATGGTGGGCAGCAGATAGCGGGCGTTCCCCGGTTGCGAACCAATGTTAGGAGCGACATCGAAGCGATAAGCAGCCAGCATCAGGAAGATAATCAGCCCCCAGTTGACAAGTGTGATGATAATCATCGTCCACTTGTGCTGGGGGCGGTGCCTGCCCTGCCGTGCGAAGACAAAACCGGCGATCATGCCCGGCACCAGCAGCAGCACATAGGCCAGCAGTGTGATGTCCGCCAGCAGGCTCGCGCCCGTCCCCAGAAAACCCGCCGGTTCAAGGTACTGATTCATGAAAAGCTCCCTGTTGGCCGCATAAAGTTAAAGTATGGTCGATTATACGCATTGTTGTACGGGGACAGATTTCGCGCAAGCAGGGCAGCCGCGCCCCTCAAAGGTGTATGAGGGGACGCGGCGTAAAACTTTTACGGAAATTTTAGAAGTGGTCAGCGGTCAAAGTAGGTTTCGATGTAATTGACCACATCACGGAAAGAGATAATGCCGAGCGCCACGCCCTTATCATCAACAATGGGTAGATGGCGATAATGATGCACCGACATCAGTTGCAGCGCGTGGGCGATTGGCACATCAGCACGCAGCACATCCGGGTCAGGCGTCATAAATTCCTCGACCGTGTGGGCGGTCAGATCAGTGACCTGCGTTGCGATTTTGTACAGCACATCGCCCTCGGTGAAGATGCCGACAGGATGAGATGCGTTATCGACTACCAGTAAGGCACCGATGCTGGCGTCCTGCATAATCTGGATGGCTTTTGCCAGCGTCGTGTCTGGTCTGACGGTGATGAGGGCGCGTCCCCGGTGCAGATTCGCCAGTGGATCCGTCCCCAGGCTCTCATGTATATCAGAACGGGCGGCGGCGATGTCGTTACCGAGGCGTTGATCCATCACATCCATATATTCTTCATCGAGGCCGACGGCCAGCATTTCCGTCGTGTCAGTGATGTGGGTCGGCGAGATTGTCGAGGCAGTCACCGTCCAGGTGTAATCGTTGTGATAGAGGGCGCGTAAGTCGGCATTGGCTGTGGACTGAGCGGTATGCACCTGTTCCATTACCTGCTGTTCATAGACCGGTTTGTTGACGGCGTAAATCACCCCGAACGGCACCGGGAAGGCGGGGAACTCCATCTGGGCGATGAGCCAGGCGAGGTTGCGGTCGGTCTGGTCGTGGACGAGCAGGTCAGCCTCCGTGATGCCGCCGCCCAGCGTCACGACTTCCGGGTGCAGGCCGCGCAGACGGATACCTTTATCCCGGTTCTTGCCAAAGATCATGGCCTGGCCGTGATGAAGGAAGATCGCATTATCGTCCTGCGTCTCCTTAGTAGTAACGTGATCCCAGGCATTGTCGTTGAAGATGACACAGTTCTGGAAAATTTCAACGAATGAGGTGCCTTTGTGGGCGGCAGCGGCTTTCAGGATTTCGTCGAGGTGTTTGGTGTGCGTATCCATTGTACGGGCGACAAAGGTGCCTTCCGCACCAAGCGCCACCGCCAGCGGATTGAAGGACTGTTCAATGCTGCCCATCGGCGATGATTTGGTTTTGTGGCCGGGCAGCGAGGTGGGCGAATACTGGCCTTTGGTCAGCCCATAGATGCGGTTATTGAACAGCAGCATGTTGACATCGACATTGCGGCGCAGGATATGCACCAGATGGTTGCCGCCAATACTCAGGCCGTCGCCGTCGCCTGTCACCAGCCACACACTCAGCTCAGGTCGGGCTACTTTCAGCCCGGTTGCCAGCGTCGGCGCACGCCCGTGTATGCTGTGGATGCCATAGGTGTTCATGTAATAGGGAAAGCGGCTGGAGCAGCCGATGCCAGAGATAAAAACTATGTCTTCCTTGCGGATGCCGAGTTCCGGCAGCGCTTTCTGCACCGATGCCAGAATCGCGTAATCGCCACAACCGGGACACCAGCGCACGGTCTGGTCGGAGACAAAATCTTTTCGGGTATAAGTGGGGATGTCGTTAAGGGGAATATCGGTCATTATTCTGAGTCCTCAGTAAACAGTTTCCGTAACAATTATTGAGCCAATTATAAATCGAGCAGGGTGCGACCTTCGGCTGTCCGGTATTTGGCGACTTCGCGCAGCCACAATCGTATCGCCGGGATGTGTTCATCGTAGTGCAAATAAGTGTTCCCGGCAACATAGTTAAAGAGCGGGTCGCGGAAAAAACGGGAAACACCGTCACGCCCGAACAGTTCATCGTCGCTGCTGGCCTCGGCGATGGTATACAATTGTTCGTAGGTGGTTTTGAACTCAGCCAAAACCTCTGGCAGCGGGCGGTTTTTGTCGCGCTCATAATCCTGTGCATTGATGGCGTCTTTTTCATCCCATCCAAAACCTGTTTCCGGCTCGATGGGGTGTTTGCCAGGTATACCTTCGCTGCGCCGGGCAGCGTGAATCCAGTTGAGTGTACGGCGCTGCCAGGCGGTGAGATGGGCGATCATATCCTTGACTGACCAATCCCCCTGTACGCCCGGCGTGTCTATCAGATTTTCCGGCACAAGCGCCAGTGTGCGGTTGGCGAAGGCATATTCCGCCCGCATCAGATCAAGGAGTTTCGCTTTGTCGAGATGATCTTTCATCGTGCCTCTTCAATAGGTGCATAATGAAGTAGAAGCAGTTGATCAATATCTACAGGTGCCAGTCCATAGGTGCGCCCTGTGATCTGATCAACAAATTCAACTTCAAAGCTTGTATCGCTATGCACTTCAACAATCGTGCCAACCTGCCCCCGATGTAAACTGAAATTCGGTAAATCCACCGTGAGTGCAACAATGTCCAGGAGCTGAATTTTGTCACTCATGTTTATCTCCTATAACACGTAAGCAGTTATTAGTCTGGGGAAATCCTCATGAGGGCGAATATTCCAGACGCTGTGGATGACAGCAGTTTTTTGATTAGGCCCAATTAATTCAAAGTCTATAACATAGCGCTGCCCATTTTTATCGGCAAAACTGACCACAGCCTCATCACTTTGGACAGCTTTCATCAAAGCCTCATGAAGTAACGCGGCATTTTCAGCCGTTAATCCCAGAACTGACTCGAAGACGCGCGCTTTATGCTTACCATAGTTGTGTTCCTTGTTCAGGCAATATCCTTCAATCTTATTTGGGTCAATGTAGGCGTTTGTCCCATTGGGTATTTTCATGGCTTACTGCATCGTCACGACAACCTTACCCATCGCCTGCCGCCGCATCAGCGCCCAGATGGCATCGCCGGCGCGTTCCAGCGGGAAGGTCTGCGAGACATGCGGTTTAAGCCTGCCTTCCGCCTGCCAGCCGAGCAGTGTCCGCAGTGAGTCGCTCAACACTTTGGGTTTGTTGAGCGTGTACGCGCCCCAGAAAACACCGACCACGGCGCAATTTTTCACCAGGGTCAGGTTGGCGGGAAGTTGTGGAATCTCGCCGCTGGCGAAGCCGATCACCAGCAAACGGCCTTCCCAGGCCAGCGAACGCAGGCACTGTTCGGTAAATGCGCCGCCTACCGGGTCGTAGACTACATTCAGCCCTTTGCCGCCTGTGATTTCCTTGATGCGCTCACGGAGGTTTTCACTGCTGTAATTGATTGTGTAATCTGCGCCGTACTGCCGCGTCAGCGCCAGCTTCTCGTCGCTGCTGGCGGCGGCAATCACCGTCGCGCCCATCAGTTTGCCGATTTCGACAGCCGTTAAGCCGGTGCCGCCCGCCGCGCCCAGCACCAGCAGCGTTTCGCCCGGTTGCAAATGACCGCGATGATCGAGGGCGATATGCGAGGTGCCATAAGAGACGGGGAAAGCCGCCGCTGAGACAAAATCGAGCGAGGGTGGTAGTGGTATGACGGCTGCCGCAGGAACAATGACTTCCTCAGCGAAGCCGCCATAAGTGGTGATCGCCATGACACGATCACCGGCTTGGAAGCCGGTCACACCTTCGCCCAGGTCGAGGACTTCGCCCGCCAGTTCCAGGCCAGGGCTGAAGGGGAAGGGTGGTTTGACCTGATACTGCCCTTGAATCATGACAACATCAGTGAAATTGACACCACAGGCACGAACACGAATTCGCACCTCGCCTTTACCCGGCAGTTTACTTTCGACTTCCTCAACGACCAGCTTGTCGGGGTCGCCCCACTGTTTGCAGAGAACAGCTTTCATGGTGTTATTTCCAAAAAGTATGCAAATAGGTACTGTTAATTTTCTCAGGATTTTGCGTTACTTCTTCAAGCCCCAGCGAGGTAATTCTGAAAATATGTTCCATGTTGTTTTTGCTGCTGGCATCTTTGGTCGTAAATCCTGCTTTACAAAACATCACATCACACCAGGCAACACGATTGACAACAATGCGCTGTCCTTTTGGGGAAAATTTCTGCTGGCGCTGCGCTTCATTTAGATCCATCTGGTCAGCGATAGCGGTGATGATCTCACCGCGTGTATGGGGCTTTTCGTCACTTAGCAATTTGATAAACGGCAGTTGCCAATCCCGGTTGGGAGGAATTGATTTTGTCATATATCAGCCGCCTCTTTAAACTGTAGATTTTATGATATTTTTCGCGTAATGCATCAACCATCCTCGCCCATTTCAGCCGGTTCGCTGATTGCGCCGCCGTCATCACCTGTGTCGATATCCTCAGCACGAAATTCGTCTTCGGTCTCATCTTCTACAATGGGTTCGGCGTCGAGATCATCAAAATCGTCAGCGAGATCATCTATCATCGCCTGAATATCATCGTCATCGAGCGGGGCGGCGATTTCAACATCCTCGTCAAACAGGCCATCATCCAGCGGTAGTGCTGATAAATCATCATCTTCGTAGGCTTCGGGAAAGGTTGGCACACCCGCGACATCCTCTTCTTCGTCCAGCAGGTCGTCATAATCCTCGATTTCGACGCTGCTGAATGTGCCTGCCGGGACGATCTGCGAAACGCCGCCGGAAGTCAGGCGGGCGCTGCCCTCGGCCACATTCACTTTGAGGCGGTTTTGCCCGTCAGTGGTGGTCGTTTGCAAAAAGAGGGTTGAATTCATGGCAATATCAACGCCATTGATGGTTAGTTGAACCGTCAGTCCCTTAGGCCCCTGTACCACCAGACCGCTGTCCGGCGCTTCGGCACAGGGACGATCACGGAAGCCGGATTTGAAGTAAAAGGCGTGCATCGGGGCAGCACTGGTATCAGAAGCATCAACTGCACTCGTGATTTCAACATCGCCAAACAGCAGCACCTCAACATTCTGTCCGGGCAGGCTGTCCGGCACGTTAGCCTGCAATTTCATCAGGACGACGCCCCAGTATGACTCGGCTGTATTCATAGGGCTGAGCTGCAAAGACTGAATGGTGGCAACATCAGCAATGTCGCCGACTTTTTCAAAAGTCAGGTTTGCACCTTCGCGTGCTGCTGCTGTCAGACGAAAATTGCCATAGCAGGATTGGTTGCGTCCCGTGTTGGTGCAGGCATTTTTGACACTCTCATAAGCCTGTGTCACCAGCGCCGGGCAGTCAGCCGGTTGTGCCAGCGCGACTGGTATGACGATCAACAGCAGAAGGGCAAACACAGTGCGGATCATGAATTTTCCTCAGGAGGCTAAAGGGTACAATGCAGAGGCAAACTTTAATGGTTTACCTCTGCCAACAACGAATGTGGTTGTGGTGTTATGCCACTTCTTCTACGGTTATTGTGAGGCTGATCTCGTCAGTCAAAAACAGAAATGCGCGCACTTTTACCTCCACAGTACCCGATTCATCAGGAGTAAAATCCATTGACATGCCAGAGACACTGCTGGAGGACATGGTGCTTTGGGTGAAACTCCCGGCCTGTGAAATATCGACGCTGAGGCTCAGTTGGTCTTCGCCATCTATTGATTTGACGGAGAGGCGGTATGTTTGTCCGGCTTCAGCTTCAAAGCGATAAATTTCCTGATCAAATTCTTCACCCAGCGTCAGCATTTCCGGCGCTTCCCCCAGCGTGATGAGTTCGGTTTTTTCAACGGTGAAGCTGATGGTGCCGCTCAGCTCATTGCCGTAAGACGGCTTAACTTCGACCAGAAATGTGCCGCTGCTGGGCAGGATGAAGCGGCGGATGTAGGGATCGACGCCGGGGCCATTGTCATCATCGTAGGTGAGTTCATCTCCGGCGAGATCATTTAGCTCGATCCGAATATCCTGTTCGTTGGCGCTGTTGGCAAAAATATTCACTACATCGCCTGCCTCACCCTCGAAACTGACATACATGGTGTTTGTACCATCACTGGTCAGTTCAAGCGGCTCGCTAAATCTGGCAGGCAGCGCTTCGATAGCACGCGCTGTCAGGGTATAAGCCCCGCTGCCTGAGCCGTCATAGCTGCCTGCGATGACGGTGTAATTGCCATCTTCTGGCGCGATGAACAGCAGCCTGGAATTTGAACCATCGCTATCGTCATTGCGTGCCAGCTCATTGCCCCTTGCATTGGTCACCGTGAGCAGGGCATCAAAATCATCTGAACTGAGTGCAAACTCAATAACATCTCCAGCGCTGGCTGTAAGGCTGTATTCCGCAGCTTCCGATTCAAGCTGGCTTTCAACGGTATCACCGGGACTGATGGCGTCCTGCGCCGCCACCGGGAAAATCAGTGCCAGCAACAGCAGTGCGGTTATCCATCCATATCTGAGAAACTTCATGGCGTTACTTACTCACTTTTGTTAACCGATAGTTTCACTGCCCATCGACGATGAACAGATCAGCAATCATTATAGTCAAACCGGGAAAAGACGCTGATTCAATCTTCTAGCGCTTTTCGCGCAGGCCGCCGCCTGCCGCCACGACCTCGTCATAAGCGCGGCGATAAATTTCCTGAATCGTGAAAGGACGCCCTTTGACTTTCGGGAAAGAAACGATGTTATCCATGCCGAATTTGCCGCGCAGGTGGTGGGCAAGCTGCCCCATGTTGAGTTCCGGTACCAGCACCGTCTGGTAGCGACCGAGGATGTCTTCTAAGTCACGCGGGAGCGGGTTGAGGTAGCGCAGGTGGGTATGGGCGACGCGCAAACCAGCGGACTGCGCCCGTGCCACTGCTGACCGGGCCGCGCCGAAAGTGCTGCCCCAGGTCACGACCAGTACAGTACCGTATTTGGGGCCAAAAATTTCCTGCGGCGGGATAATCTCCGCCAGTCGTTCAACCTTCTCAGCCCGGGCAGTGACCATCGCCCAATGATGTTCAGGATCGTAAGAAACATTGCCGGTTTCCGGCGCTTTGGAAAGACCGCCGATGCGGTGTTCCAGTCCGGGTGTGCCTGGCAGCGCCCAGGGCCGCCCCAGCGTCACGATGTCACGCAGATAGGGCAGGAAAGTTTCATCCGCCTTCGCCACCGGATGTTCAACCGGAATGGGCGCGATGCTGTCCGGGTCAGGGATATTCCAGGGTTCGGCGCTGTTGCCCAGATAGCCATCGGAAAGGATGACGACGGGCGACATGGCACGCACAGCGAAGCGGAAGGCCTCGATAGCCACATCAAAGCAGTCCGCCGGGGTAGCGGGGGCGATGACCGGCAGCGGCGACTCGCCATTGCGCCCGAACAGCACTTGCAGCAGGTCGCTCTGCTC
The DNA here is from genome assembly GCA_964447795.1 of uncultured Anaerolineaceae bacterium. Classification (GTDB taxonomy): domain Bacteria; phylum Chloroflexota; class Anaerolineae; order Aggregatilineales; family Phototrophicaceae; genus CFX2. Next base: position 86,009 of record CAYUTY010000011.1, on the reverse strand, counting down.
AACTTTGGTGGGCATTCCGGTGCTGGGGCCGCCGCGCTGCACATTGATGATGACCATCGGCAGTTCCAGCACCAGCGCCAGATTCATGGCCTCGCTCTTGAGGGCGATGCCCGGCCCACTGGTGGCCGTGACGGCGAAAGCCCCGCCAAAAGCTGCGCCAATGATCGAACCCATCGCGGCGATTTCATCTTCCGCCTGGAAGGTTCGCACATCAAACTGCTTAAAGACGGCGAGATTGTGCAGAATATCGCTGGCCGGGGTGATGGGATAGCCGCCGTAAAAGAGCGGTTTGCCCGCTTTTTGCGCTGCCGTCACCAGCCCCAGCGCCATTGCCTCGTTACCGGTAATCTTGCGATAAGTGCCGGGTTTCAGCCGCGCCGGACGGATGCGGTAGCGCGTCTGGAAAGCTTCAATGGTGTCGCCATAATTATAACCAGCCTGAAGCGCCCTCGAGTTGGCTGCGGCGATGCTGGGTTTTTTGCCAAACTTCTGCTGAATCCAGTTGAAGGTGGTTTCCAGGGAGCGGTCATACATCCATGAGGCTAATCCCAGCGCAAAGAAGTTCTGGCAGCGATCAATTTCCTTTTGCGAGAGTCCTTCGATGTCTTCCAGTGCGCGGCGGTTGAGCGCTGTAATCGGGATTTTGTGCAGCACATAACCCTTGAGCGAATCATCTTCGAGTGGGTTGGTTTCGTAATGAGCTTTTTTCAGATTGGCTTTGGTGAAGTTGTCGGTGTTGACGATCAGCGTGCCGCCCACTTCCAGGTCTTGCAGATTAGCGGCCAGCGCTGCCGGATTCATCGCCACCAGCACCTGGGGGGCGTCACCAGGAGTCAGAATGTCATGGCTGCTGAGATTAACCTGAAAGCCAGAAACGCCCGCCAGCGTGCCTGCCGGGGCGCGAATTTCGGCTGGAAAATCGGGAAAAGTGCTGACATCGTTGCCATAGGCGGCGGAAGCATCAGTGAACTGTGTGCCGGTAAGCTGCATCCCGTCACCGGAGTCTCCCGCGAAGCGAATGACGACACTTTCCAGTTCTTCAAATGTCATGGGGGGATTTAAGTCAACCATGTAATTCTCCTAAGAAATTTCCTGATCTATTGTTTCAATTGTGGACATACTTTTGACGACCAGCGGCAGCGGCAGCGCCCCGGCACGAAGCTGCGCCGCCAGCCGTTCAGCTTCTTCCTGGGTGAAATTGCCGCTGATGACCCCTGCACTGTCGAGCCGAGCTTGCACAATGGGCGCAGAAATCAGCACCCCGTCCAGCGCGATACCGATGGCTTTACCAATATGGGCTTCCGTGAATGCGCCGAAAATTTCACCCGCTTCGTCGGTCAGTTCAAAGCTGATGTTCCAGTTATCGAAATCAGGGTCGAGATAGGCTTCAACTGCCTGAAAATCTGCGCCGGTGATGATGGTTGCGAACGGTTCATCAGTCAATGAATTGAGAAGGCCATCCCGTTCCGGCGCGGCGGAGGTGGTCAGGAATGTGCCGGGTGCAGTGGCAGGCTCATCGCTTAAATCGACCAGTTCCAAAAGGGCGGTCTGAGTCAGGGCGTCAATGATGGCCTGCGAATCGTCATCGGTGAACTGCACCTGAATGCTTCGGCCATCAACGATCTGCACCTGATAGGCCTCGACCTCCAGTGCCGCCAGCCGTTGAGCGATGATGGCCGCCGTCGCCCGCACATCTTCAGCCTCAAATTCACCAACCGGCAGGGTTACACCAAAGACGACCTGCGTGCCATCAACGCCCTGCGCCGCTGCGCCAGAAACGGTCATCAGCATGAACAGTAGAATGAGGCTGAAACGGCGCATGATTACTCCTGAACGGCCTCACCCAGCGAGACCCATGATGAAACGGTTTTCAGCAGCATATTAGCCACCATCCCGTTCCTGAGCGAAGTTGGTCGGGTCGGGCGGCAGATTATAGACCGCGCCGGGAAAGTGGTCGGTGAGGAATTTGAGAACTGAGAAATAGGTGATGTTGCCCCGGATGACACCTTTAGTGCCGACGACCGGCACATTACGGTATTTTCCGGCTTCCATCATGCGGAGGGCATCGCCGGTGGCGGCGGTATCCAGAATAGTATCGGGCGCGGCGGTCATGACGGTTTCCACCGGCTGATCCCAGGTTTCGGGATGGGTAACGACGCGCCGCAGGACATCACGGTCAGTCAGAATGCCGACAAGCTGCGTGCCTTTGCCAATAATGATGGCGCAGTTCTGGCGCAGCAGCCGCATCCGCTCAACTGTTTCGCGCACACTGGTATCTGCCGTGACGATACAGTAATCCGACAGGTCAAGCTGGTGAACCGGCTCGGTTAAAAGCTGACTTTCTACGCTCGACATAAAATTGCTCTCCATGAAGTTTTTGATTCGATTGTACCCGTATTTCCGGCAAACCGAAACCAGCCCTCCCTTACGGGCGTCATGACAGAACACAGACAAATCAACCTGACCTTTCTTGTTAAGCGCCGAAAAATTGTGCTAGGCTAGAGGGTGGAAACATATCATCATGACCGATACGACTCGTAACCGCTTTTCCAACCCATCAACTCACTGGCTGGCACTGGTCGCCGCTGCCGGGTTAGCCGCTGCTTTTCTGGCGCGTATGCGGCGCGGGAAAACAGCCATAGCATCAACCGAGTCGGTGCTGAACATTCAGACCGATCCCGACATTAGGCAGCAGGCAGCACCTTCACAAACCACCTTGAACCGGATACCCCGTTTGCTGCGTTTTTTGGCCGTGAGTATCATGCTCGCGGTTTTGCTCGTCATCAGCGAGGGGGTTGTCCCCGGCGCGGGCGGAATAGTGTTCGCAGTTGTGATCGGGATGGGAATAGTCGCGGTTGCCTGTAGCTGGCCCCCAACACAGCGTCTGCTGCGGTGGACGGCGCAGGTTCCAGTGGGGTTAACGCGCTGGCTGTTTCATCGGATACAAAAGCTGTTGGTTCACTATCAGCGACAGGTCTATGTGTTGTCACTGTCAGGCGCGGTGGCGATGCTGACATTTGCGGCCTGGTCGTTCCAGACGACACGCGATTTTCTGCTGCCACTGGATGAACCGTTGTTTTTTACGCTGTCGGGTGCGCTGGCGTTGGGATTAGCGGTGGCGCTCAACCGTCCTAATCTGCCGCTGCCGCTGCTGCCTGCGCTGGTACTCCGCGCCAATCCGGCACGCGCTAACCGTCCTTTGGCTGGCGCAGGCCTGCTGGTGCTGCTGCTGCTGGCGGAGATCAACGGCGATATGCTGCATATCACCGCGCTGCGTTTTGTCTCGACGAATGTGCAGTTCATCCTGCTTGTCCTCGGTGTGGCACTGGTGGCCCTGGGTGTAGGTGGTTTGTTCATGCCGCGCAACCTGGAAGTGCGGCGTACAGGTTTTATGGTGCGGGATATTCCGCCGCGCTCTTCTCGGAATTTTATCGCTCGTCGTCCCCGGTTTGCGGTCGCGCTGGCTCTGCTGGCATTGATGCTGCTGGCTGCTTTCTGCCGTTTCTGGCAGTTGGATAATGCCATGCGCTTTCTGGTGGACGAAGAATCATTCGTCGGCGCGACTCAATTCCTCCGCAATACGCCCAGTATGGCGCTGCTTCAGCCCTTCAGCAGTATTGCCGCCTTTCCCTACCTGTTCCCCTATGGACAGTTGAAAACGATTGAGTTATTTGGGCAGAATCTGGTCGGCTTGCGGGCATTTGGCGCGGCGCTGGGCGTGTTGTATGTGCCAGCGCTGTACTTCCTGGCGCGGACGCTGTTTGACCGCAAAACGGCACTGCTGGCGGCGCTCTGCATCGCCGTTTTCCCGCCGCATATTCAGTTCAGTCGTATCGGTATCTCCGAGATTGCCGCGCCGTTGTTCGGGGTGCTGTCATTCGCTTTTCTGGGGCGGGGGATGCTGCGCGGCGGGCGGATGGATTATGCTGTCGGCGGGGCGCTGCTGGGCATGACGCATTATTTTCATGAGGGCGGGCGGCTGTTATTCACGCCGCTGGCTGCTGCCTGGGTGATCGGCTGTCTGCTGGCGGGGCGGCGGGAAAGCAGCTTTCCTCATGAGTCGCCTGTATTATCTGACGCTCACGGCTTAGAAGCCGAAACTCAGTCATCAGACGTCAGTCGTCAGCGCTTTGCACAGCGCATTTGGAACCCGGAATTCAGACTGCACCTGCGGCGTGCGCTGATTGCCGTTGTTGTGCTGGTGATCGTCGCCGCGCCCATCTACTACACCCTGATTGGCATCGACAGGCCGCTTTTCGCCCGGATGGTCGATAACAATTCCGGTCTGAGCGGGGACTACTGGCGCACCCTCTTTGACGGCAATAATTTTCGCGCTCATCTTGAAAATCATGTGCTGGCCGGGTTTATGGTCTACGTGCAGCAGGTGGACAATACACTCTTTTATGCCGGTAATCTTGGCCTCATTATCCCCGCTGTGATTCCGTTCTTTCTGCTGGGTGTGTTTTATGCGCTGTGGCGCTGGCGTGCGCCGGGGCTGATGCTTCTGCTCGGCTGGATTTTCACAACCTCGTTTGGCAACAGCTTTATGGTGGACAGCGCCGGTTCGCCGCGCTACGCGATGGTATTTCCGGCTTTGGCGCTGGCTATCGCGGTAGGGGTACGCTATGGTGGGGCGATGCTGTGGCGGGATGAACGGCGGAACGGCCTGCTGCTGGTCATAGTCGGTTTGCTGCTGGCAGTCGCGCAGGTCAGCTATTATTTCAACGACCATCTGCCGCTGTATAACGAACAGTTCCGCGCCGAAAATGCCAGCCCGGATGGTTATGATGCAGCCCTGCGTTCGCTCAGTTTCCCGGCGGGGACACACATCCATATCGTCAGCCTGCATCTGGTGAACCAGATCGAGGCGAATGGACTGTTGGGCTTGCACCGCAATGATCTGTATCTGGAAACTCTGACGACGCGCCAGTTCACTCCTTTTTATATTGATCGCCTGCGCTGCCGCGTTGACCATGCTTTTTTTGTGGAGCGCAACGATTTCGAGACGATCAACAATCTTCGGGCGCGTTTTTACCTGCGTCCGCCGGAATTCACACCCTTCACTGATCTGCCGCCAATCCAGCAGCTTGTCCTGTTTTACGCGCCTTATATGCGCGGTAGTGAAGTGATTTATGGACGCGAGTGCTAACCGCCTGTCGTGGCGGAGCGGGCTGTTTCTGCTGCTGGCCCTTGTCATCAGCGCTGGCGCTCTGCTGCTGCTTCCGCCGGAAGTCGCCAGTGCGGCGATGCTGGCGCTGCTGCTGGTGGGTATTGGGGCATGGGGCGTTCGCAACCGCCACCTGTTTCGTGATGTCCTCGGCATTCTGAAAACGATCCTGGGCGGCATCTGGTCAATCATCCTCGCTTTTCCGCGCCTGAACGGGCAGCTCTGGCGGCGGGAACAGATCATCGTCAGCACCCAAAATCTGACCATTCGCCGTGCCGCTGTCGAATGGGTGCTGGTGCTGGCGATGGCAACCGCCGCCACCACCGTTTATCACCGGGGAGCGCGGGATGGCCTGATGTATTCCGGCGATGAAGCGGAATGGCTGACCAGTTCGGTCTTTGCCGCGCACCTCGGCCTGCGTGAATATGGGCGCATCCCCCGCTGGCAGCCGTATCTTGAATTCGGCGAGCCGCTGGTCGATAACGCCTTTTCCTTCATTCTCAATCCCTTCAGCGGCGGGCCGAGTCTGCTGCTGGGTGGCGAAGCAGGCATCCTCTATGGGGTGGTCATCAGCGCCGTATTAGCCGGGCTGGGCGGCTGGTTTCTTGGCTGGGTAATGGGGTTTGGGACGCTGGGGCGGGTTTTGCTGGCGCTGCTGCTGATCGGCAAAGGCAACATGACCGGCATGTTTAACACCGGTTACTACCAACTGGCTGCCGCGCAGGCCTATTTCCCCTGGATTATCGGCGCACTGCTGGCAATTTTTCGTTTTCCGGGCAAACGCTGGCCGCCGGTGCTGGCTGCTCTGTCGTTCACGCTGCTGTGGTTCGCCGGGAATATCTGGTATACCCTGCCGATGGTCATCTCCTGTCTGGTGATCGTGCTGGCGCAGTGGAGCAGACCGCTTTCAGTGCTTATCTCGTGGTTTTCAGCGCCAAAAACGCCAACCTCAAATCTGAATACATCGCTACCGGAAGTTGAAATTCGGCGTTATCAGCTCGTCCCGCTGGCGTTGGCTGCCGCGCTCACCATAGGGCTGTCGGCAGTGACCCTGCTGCCCGTTGGCCTGCAATATGACCGCATTGGCAAACACCCGCCAGAGACGCGGGCGGGCTGGGAAGTGCCGCTGCATTACGCCGTGCAGTTTTATACCAGCACCGACCTGGAAGCGCGGGTGCGGTTTTATGTGCCGACATCGGATGCCGTGCGCGACTTCAAAATGAATGGTCTGGAGCCGTTTTATTACAGTTTTGTCCTGCCTCCCGCTTTCGCCCTGCTGCTGTTATTGTTCCCGCTCTACAGCCTGCGACTCACTCGTATCTGGCTGGCGGCGCTGCTGCTGTTCATCCTGTTCACGCTGTGGGGTATGGGCGGGCAGCAGCCGTTTCTATGGCTGTATGAGAATGTCCCGGCGCTGGCTGGCTGGCGTTGCGTCGGGCGGGCGCTGGCCGTCAGTGCTTTCTGGCTGGCGGTGCTGGTTGCCATGCGTGCTGATGCTCTGTGGAATATTCTGAGGCAGGCTGACTGGTCACGCGCCGGGTTGAACCGCCTGCTGCGGCGTATCGTCCCGCTGGCGCTGCTCGCTGTATTGGTAGGCGGGAGTGCCCTGGCGGCGTGGCAGGTCAACCGTAACTGGCTGAACACAGGTAAAGGCGGCGTCCGGCGCATCCATCAGGATGATCGCTGCGTCACCTGGCTGCGGGCGCAAAATCCGAGCGAACAAATTGCCGTCTGGAAGCTGGGCTATGATGGCATCACCACTTACCTGAACAATCGGGTTCGCACCTTCGATGTGCAGGCGGATTTTGAGATGGTGCCGCTGGATTCAACGGCAGGCGCGGTTGACCTGACAACATCGCTGCCAGAGTATGGCTTGCCCTGGACGGACAGTGACCGGCGCTTCATGCGAGAGCAGCTTTACACCCCCATCGTGGAAAGCCCCAATCTGCTGCGGACAGATTTTCCCTGCGCCTACCGCAAAGCCAACACGCTGCCTTACGCCTTCACCGTTCCGCTGGTGACGCTGGATACAACCAGACCTATCCCGCATATTCCGGGCGAGGGGGAGTTCATGACGCTGCCGCTGGAGGCGGTGTCAGAAGTGACCACTTTTCAGCGCCAGCCCGATAACATCACTCTGTTGGTCAGCGGCATTCCCAACGACCTGACACTGATTACCGTACAGGAAAGAGCCTATCCCGGATGGCGGGTTTTCATTGATGGTCAGCCTGCTAAGTTGCAGTCTGTCGGCAAGCAGATTGGCGTTTTTCTGCCGCTGGATGACCGCCAGCATATCATCTATTTTGAATATCGCCCGCCGCTGCTCTACGCCGGCGGAGTGATTACCATACTGTCGGCGTTGTTCTGCACCCTCTACCTGCTGCGTGCCGAGCGGCTTTTGCGGCGGCGAAATAGACATAAATGAAGGGTGAGGATGTCCGATAAATCCACGCCACAATTTCTGCTGATTCCCTTGTGGATTGCGCTGGTGAGCGGGTTTGTGCTGCTGGTACTGGCGCTGCCGGTACAGCCGCTTTTCAGCCTCATCGTGGGCATTATCCTTATTGCAGCCCTGCTGGCGGCTCGTCGCGCCGGTCTGGATGTGTTCACACCTGCTCTCCAGCGCCTTCGTTCCCTGTTCAAGTGGGATGATGTGATCTATAGCCCGCTTCCACGCTGGCTGCTGGCGCTGGAACTGCTGCTGATCGCCGCCATGATACTCATCGATACACGGGCATTTATCAGCGCTGGGGCGGGGGAACAGCTTTCTGGCGGCGAGGCAGAATGGATTACCAGTTCGGTTTATGCCGCCCATTTCGGTTTGCGCGATTATGGGCGTATTCCGCTGTGGCAGCCGTATCTCGAATTTGGCGAACCGCTGGTGGATAATCCGGTGTCGTTTATCCTGAATCCCTTCAGCAGTGTGCCGAGTCTGCTGTTGGGCGGCGAGATCGGCCTGCGCGTCAGCGTGGTGCTGGCAGCGGCGCTGGCTGGTCTGGGCGGCTGGTTCATGGGCCGCATCGCCGGATTCGGGCCGCTGGGGCGGGTTTTGCTGGCGCTGCTGCTGTTGGGCAAAGGCAACATGCACGCCATGTTCAACGCCGGGTATTTTCAACTGGCGGCGAGTCAGGCCTATTTTCCCTGGATTATCGGCGGTGTGCTGGCGATAGCGCGGTTTCCGGGCAAGCGCTGGCCGCCGGTATTAACCGGTCTGGCCGCCGCGCTGCTGCTGCTGGCGGGGAATATCTGGTACACGCTGCCAGTGGCGATCTGCGGCGGAGTGGTGGCGCTGACACACTGGAGAAAACCGTCCGTTGACAACACCTCACTCATTACCCGTTACACTTCTTTTTTTCCTTTACCCTCATACCTGCTCGCCATTCTCGTCGCCCTCGGCGTGAGCGCGGCCTATTTTATTCCCGTATTTGCCAATCAAAACCGGATTGGCAATCATCCTGATCTGGTGGAGGCGGGATGGATTGTGCCGCTGTGGGATGGAGCGGCGCGTTTTTATTACACTGCCGATCCTTATCTGACGTTACAGGTATACAGCCCGGAAAAACGCGAGTGGACGCCGGTTGGCATGGACAGGCTGACGGAAACTTACTACAGCTACATCATTCCGCCCTGGTTTGCGGTGCTGCTGTTTGCCATCCCGCTCTATCGTCCGCGCTTTACCCGCCTGTGGTGGGCGGCGTGGGTACTGCTCATCATTTTTACGTTGTGGGGCGCTGGCGGACAGCCGCTTTTTCTGTGGTTGTATGACACCGTGCCCTTCCTGCGCGGATGGCGTTTCGTGGGGCGGGCGCTGGCGGTTGGTTCGTTTTGGATTGCGCTGCTGCTGGCGATGCGGGCCGATGGGTTGTGGAAAATCCTGGTTTCGCGTGAGTTTGCGGCGGATCGTTTTCCGCCGCTGAAATCCTGGCTCCGTCCTCCAGCCTCGGTTCTCGGTGGCTTACGCTATCTGCTGGCTGGTGGGCTGGTCGCCGCCTGCCTGACTGCCGCCTGGGATGTTAACCGCTGGTGGGTGATGCCAGAGCAGGACATCATCAATCCGATTCATCCTAATGATCGCTGTGTGTCCTGGCTGCGGGAACAGCGTCCCGATGACCAACTGGCCGTCTGGCAGTATGGCTATCATGGGACGACGACTTTTCTCAACAATCGCGTCCGTATTTACGATGTCCTCTCGGATTTTGAGATGTCGCCGCTGCCCAATACGCTGGGCCGAATTGATCTGACGCGCTCTTTACCGGAATTTGCCACTGCGCTTAGTGCGGGTCATCCTCGCTATCTGTACCGGCAGGGGTATGAACCGATGGCTGGCAGCCCATCCGCGCCGCTGCTGCCGGAAACGCCGAATGGCGAAGCACCTGTTCGCCCCTGTGTCTATCACAAGCCGGATGCGCTGCCTTATGCCTACACAGTCGCGCTGTCTGTACTGAACGATATTGAGCCGCCTGAGTCTGGTCTGGATGAATTCGACAAGCCGGGCTGGACGACACTGCCGCCGGAAACCGTCACCCCAGTGACGAATTTTCAGCGCCAGCCGGATAATATCACCCTGTTGGTGGAGGGCGGGGCAGATACCGTCCTCACGATACAGGAACGTGCATTCCCCGGCTGGTACGCGGAGATCGACGGCCAACCCGCACAGCTTGAATCGGTTGGCGGTCAAATCGGCGTCATCCTCCCGGCGGATGGTGCGCCCCACCGTATCTACTTCAGTTTTCGCCCGCCGCTGTTTTTGTTGGGCGCGGTCATCACGCTGCTGACAGGCGTCGTCTGCACCTGCTATCTGCTGCGGATGGATTTAAGGCTGAAACGCCGGAAAAACTGATGCCTGTGAACCGGTAACTCAAAACTTTTGCCCTCTGCTATAATGCCGCGCTGAACCTGCCCTACCTGCGAGGTTGAGGCTCTTGCTCAAGCTGTCGAAACCGGTCGCCCGCACCCTGACAATTATCGCGCTGCTGCTGTTCGCACTCAGCGCCTATTATTTCCGCTATCAGCCCAAACCAGACGATCTGGAGGAAGCGGGACTGCTGATGCTGGCGGGCGGCCTGACATTGTGGGCCGCCCTGTATTTTGATGCCCGTGTGCCGCGCCTGACAGATGAAGAAACCCTGCCTTTTCCTCCTGTAGAACGGCAGCCGGGCAAAGGCGAAAAAAGCAACTGGTTGCTGTTTTGCCTCGGCATATTCATCATCGTCCTGCTGACCGAAATCAACGCCAATACCCTGAATATCCTGCCGCCCGTCTCTGCTCATTTGCAGTTCTTAATGCTGGTCGCTGCTATCGTCTGCGTTGTCCTCGGCCTCGGTGGGGTAGGAGCGCGGCGAAAAGCTCGCCGCAAAAAACCAAAAAAGGCAGTCCTTAATCATCAGTCTGCGCCGCCTGTCGTTTTAATCCTGCTGGCACTGATTACCCTGCTTGCCTTTGGATTGCGGGCGTGGCAGGCCGGTGGACTGGTGCACAAATTTGTCGATGAGGTGCATTTCTCGACGGCGGTCATTGGCGCGTACAACGGCATCGACCTCAAGCTGCTTGCGCCCTTCAGCACGATTACCGCCTTTCCCTGGATTTATCCCTACTGGCAGACACAAACGGTTCATCTGCTGGGGCGCGAGCTGGAAGGCCTGCGGGCAGTCAGCGTCATTCTGGGAACACTGGGAATTCCGGCTTTGTATCTGCTGGCGCGGACATTGTTTGACCGCCCGACGGCACTGCTGGCGGCGCTGCTGCTGGCAGTTTTTCCGCCGCACATCCATTTCAGTCGTATTGGGCTGAATAATATCGCCGATCCATTGTTCGGGACGCTGGCGCTGGCTTTTCTGCTGCGCGGTCTGAAAAATGGCCGCCGCCTTGATTTCGCGCTGGGCGGCGCAGCGCTCGGTTTGACACAGTATTTTTACGAGGGCGGGCGCTTTTTGTATCCGGCGCTGATTTGTATCGGCCTCGCCTGGCTGCTCCTCACACGCAGGCGAATTCCGGCTTCAAAGGTTCAGGGCGCAGGGTTAATCAGCGGCAGGACTTCTCACACAGAACTGATTATATTTTTCCTGACTGCGCTGCTCATCGCGCTGCCTGTTTATATCACGCTGGTTGCGCTCGACCAACCGCTTGACGCACGTTTTCAGACCGTTGGCATCGGCGGCTCATACTGGCTCAAGGTCAATGAATTTGGTCAGCCGCAAACGCTGGAACAGCACCTCGTTCTGCCATTTCTGGTGTATGTGCATCTGCCGGAACTGGCGCTGTATTATGGTGGCGAACAGGCCATGCTGCTACCGCTGGTTGTGCCGTTTTTTCTGTTTGGAGCCTTCGCGCTTGCGCCCCGTTTGCGCTCGCCCATCATCCTGATTTTGCTGTGGATACTGCTGACTTCGGCGGGAAATATGCTGCTGACGGAAGCCGGGGTCTATGCACGTTATGTGGTTGCTTTTCCGGCGCTGATGCTGCTGGTGGCGGCTGGCATTCGTGAAGCGCTGCGCCTGCTGTGGCCGCCGCATTTTCCTGCCGATCACGTGGCGGAGTTAATGACGATTATCGGGTTGGGGCTGGCTGTCGCGCAAGTGGCCTATTATTTTGGCCCACACCTGGAGCGTTATAACCAGCAAATCCGGCTGGTGTATGACGCGGAAGACGCAATTTTTCGTTCCGCTCGTTTTCCGCCAAATACACAGGTTCATATTTTCACAACCGAGACGCCCGGCGGCGCTTATCTGTCTGGCGTCGCGGGTTATCTGTCAGATGGGCTGACCGTTTTCCCCATTCATCCCGACGATCTGACACTGACTTATTTGTCCAGCCTGCCGCGCGGCATCGATCACGCCTTCTATCTTGAGCCGGGCGATGCCTCCACCCTGGCGCTGGTGAAAACCTTTTATGATGTCGAAGGGCCATTTTTCAGCCCTTACCGGGTTCCCGCTGACCGTCAGCTTGCCTTGTACTATTTCAAAGGGATTCCGGCGGGCTAAATAAAAAGCCCTCGATAGTGTCGCTATCGAGGGTGTTGTTGTGAAAGGGCGGGAGGGATGCTATTCCCGCTTTGGCTTGTCCTCATAGTAGCCGGAGAACGTGCTGCCATCAGGCATGGTTGCCCCGGTCAGATCGGCATCGCGGAAGTTGGTTTCATTCAGGCGTGCGTCACGCAGGTTGACATTCGCCAGGATTGCATCGCGGAAGTTCGCCATCGACAGATCAGCGCCGGTCAGATCAGCGCCGCTCAGATCAGCATCACGGAAATTGGCATCCCTCAGATTGGCCCCGCGCAGGTTGGCGTTCGGCATTGATACATCGCGCAGGTTGGCGCTGTTCAGGTTGGCACCTTCCAGATTGGCCTCTTCCATTCTCGCATCCTCAAAGTTGCAATCATTCAGATTGGCCCCGCGCAGGTTGGCGCCTGTCAGTGAGGCATCGTTGAAGTTGGCGCTGTTCAGGTTGCAGCCTTCGAAGTTAACGCCTTCCAGTTGGGCATCCTCAAAATTAGCGTCAGACAGGTTCGCGCCCCGAAAATCGGCCTGGTTGAGCATGGCCTCGTGGAAGTTGACTGATTGTGCGTTGACACCTTGCAGACTCGCGTTGACCAGTTCGGCTTCCTGAAAATTAGCGTCCGTTATGGTTGATCCATCGAGGTTGGCCTGGTTCAGAATAGCCTCATGTAAATTGGCGCTGCGGAGGTTGGCCCCGCGCAGATTCGCGCCCACCATTTCTGCTCCTGCCAGATTCGCATCCTGAAAACGCGCCCCCTGGAGATTGGTCTGGTTGAACTTGGCCTCATGCAGATTAGCCGAACGAAAATCCTTACCGGACATTTCCTGTCCGCTCAGATTCACACCTTCCAGATCGGCATCCTTCAGGCTGCCATCGCCGGTTGTGATGACAATCCGCCGCTTGCGTTTGCCGGGGTGCGGTGGTGGCGGTGGCGGTGCGCCGGGCGGGCGCGGGAAATCACCCGTATCAAAGTCGATGTCGATATTGGTCATCGCCCGCCGCAGTGCATCGCGCGTCGTCCGCATGATCCGGTCACGCAGCTCAAGCCCCAGTTCTTTCAGATCATCAATTTCCAGGTTGAATTCACCGGAAAATTCCTCGGTGCGCCCGGCATTTTCACGGGCGGCGCTTTTTATCTGTTCTTCCAGATAGGGTTTAAGCTGGCTGACCGCCATATTGACCGAGGCAACCTTAGCCTCGTCGCTGGCGTCGTCCGGCAGGAGCAGCGCCAGCGCTTCCGTCACATAGGTGTCCTCCGGCAGCAGCGCTGTCACCTTGCTGTGGAGCGCACGGTAGCTGCGGGCGGACATCTCTCCTACCCCGGCGTACAGGCCATTTTCAATCGCCCGTTCCACCGACTCGCCCAGCGATTTCAATGATGGGATCAGTTGGCGCAGACTGCGCCGTGTTTCATCGTTCATGGTATTCCTCCTCAGTATCCCTTATGTAGGGCGCACCCTTTATTCAGTTGCCAGTTTTTCAATCGGATTGACTGAAAATGGCAAATTGTGAACGCTTGTATCTTCATAACGTATCTTCAGGCGTGTGCCTTCAGCGATCATCCAGCCGCCTACTCGCGCCAGTATCCGCCCGCCTATGCCAGGCTGATAAACCTGTCCTGCTCTTGCCATCCGCGCTGCTGCTGCTTCGTGCATCAAAGCGCGCTGCCGCGCTGCTGCCAACTGCACATGCTCGTCATAATGCTGCATCATCATCCTTCTCCTGAACTGAACTCACCATCAAGCAGGTATAACGTTTCTGGTCTGAGCAAACCGCGCAGGCCTTTTTTGGCATAAAACAGCCGCGATTTGACGGTGCCGATACTGCAATTCATAGCCTCAGCGATTTCGTGATAGGCCAGCCCTTCTTCCGAGTACAAAATCAGGGTTTGGCGCTGCGATTCCGGCAGGCGGTCAATGGCTTCCTGTACTTCCAGGTGCAGCATCAGCCAGTGGGTCATATCTTCCGGTGAACCCTCGGCAGGCGGCTCATGCAGCGAAACCCACGCTTCAACCGGTTCTTCGTCCAGCGACACCTGCTCGTAGCGTCCCTGTTTCCGCAGCACATCGTAACAGCGGTTGCGAACGATGCGGAACAGATACGGGCGCAGATTTTCCGGTGGATCAATCCGGTCGAGATTGAGATAAAACGCGATCAGCGAGTCCTGCACGATGTCGTCTTCGGCATCATGCGTGCCGATCAGCCGCCACACAAACCGCCGCATTGGCGAGTCGAGGCGCGTTTGCAATTCCGCAAATGCTTCGTGGTCGCCACATTTTGCCTGCCGCAGCAGGTCGGCTTCGCTGGTTTGCTGCACGCCTCGCTCCTTCGTGTTCTACCCCCTATAACGGTGCTGGTGCGCGGCTTGTTCAAAACTGGTTCGATGAATTTTTCAGGAGGTGAATTGATGGGGAAATACAGGACTCGATCTCCGCCTGCTGATGGGGATTTCAAGGGGTATGCTCTATCAGGATTGCGGCCTGACGATTTCCAGTTTTCCGTAACTGATGGTCAGCCCAAAAGCATCGGCCAGGATTTGCAGCGGCTTGCGGTGATTGTCCGTCCCCAGTCGGATATTGACCAGGGATGTCAGGATGCGGCTGGCTGTGGCTGGCGGTTGCAGATGAGCATAAATCCGCCACTGAATTTCGCGGCAGTCGGTCAGCAGCAGGTCAAAGCGAATCATCTCGTCGGCTGACAGCACATAGCCGCATTCCAGCGTGACAGCGCTGCCCCAACCATCCAGCCGCATATCGCGCACCCAGAACATTCCGCCATCTGGCCCGCCGATTACATCCAGCAGCCGTGCTTTGTCCATATCGTTTGCTCCCTTCGCTGTCCCAATCCGCGATTTTAACATGTCAGCGCTTGAGTGTCCGCGAGGCAATGATGCATCGCGCCTTTGCTCAATCGCTTGTATCTGCCGCATTACGCATTACTCATCACTCGTTACTGAAAGGAAACCTATGTACACAATTGCCACTCTCTACGCCCTGCGCGCCCGCCTCGGCCTCGCGCCAACGGATACCGCTGACGATACACGTCTGCTGAAGGCGCTGTGCGCTGCCGCCGCCGCCATCGAACGCGCCGCAGGCCGCCATTTCATCCCGCGCTTTGCCGCTGTCCGCCATCATTTCAACACCCCGCGTATGCTGCTGCTGGATGATGACCTGCTGGAATTGATGGCGCTCACCAATGGCGATGGCAGCAGCCTGAACCCTGCCGAGGTGCTGCGCCTGCCGCAGTATTCCCCGGCGGGGACGCTGCGACTGATTGGCGGCAGCGCCTTTTTCTATGACGACACGCCTGTCGCCGCCATCACCGTCAGCGGGTTGTGGGGCTGGCATGACCGCTGGGAACGCGCCTGGTTGCCCAGTGGCGACACCGTGCAGAATAACCCCCTTAGCAGCAGTGCCACATCGCTCACAGTGACCGATGCCGACGGCGCGGACACGGCGGGCGAATCACCGCGTTTTCAGGTTGGTCATCTGCTGCGGATTGCGGATGAATTTCTGCGCGTGCTGGCGGTCAATACGACGGCCAACATCCTCACCGTTCAGCGCGGCGTCAACGGAACCACTGCCGCTGCTCACGCGCAGTTCACCCCGATTGATCGGTACCAGCCGCCGGAAGATGTGGCCGCGCTGGCGCTGCGCTGGGCGGCGTGGCTCTACCGTGAGCCGGACAGCGCCACTTTCGCCGCCGCGCCTGATAACCTGCGGCAAGCGCTTTCCCCTTTCCGCCGCGAATCGGTCAAAGCCATCTCGTGAGGTTGATTGTCAACTGCATTTTGTACGCTGCACACCCTATGACTGATTGAAAGGAGTTTCCATGCCTTCATTCCGTACCGCTCTCAGTGCTTTGGCCGCTCTCAGTGTGGCCGGAGTCGCTCATAACTATGATGTCGCTGCGGCGCCGGAGCAGATGGCCCGCGCCCAGCTTCCGTCGCTGCTCGTCCTGCCCGGCGAAACCCAGAGCGAAGGCCTCTTCCGAGAGCGCGGGCGTGGCTTTGTCGCCATTGCTTTCAGCGGGGGAGCGCGTTCGGTGGAATATGCCGTCACCCATCTGCTGCTGGTCGCGCCAGTCGAGTCAGGCGCGGGGGCGCGTTCGCACCTGCCACAAGTCATCGACCTGATTGATTCGTATTTCACAACGCTTGGCGCAAATCTGATCCTCTCCGGCGCGCTGCTGCAACCGGCTCGTGTGCGGGTTGACCCCGGCGTTTTCACCTACGGCGCTATCGCTTATCACGGCTGCGCCTTTCGCCATAGCTGGCTCATTCAGGTCTAGTTAAAAGGTAAAAGGGGAAAGTTAAAAGTCAGCGTGCCAATCTGCACTTTTAACTTTCTACTTTTAACTGAAGGAGAACCCATGCCCACAACCTACCGTGTCGCCATTAATTTCAACGATGATGGCAATTTCAGTGATCCCGGCGAGGACATCAGCGCCGATGTGCTGGAGATCAACTGGCGAATCGGCTTCGATGCGGCCTACCAGAGTCTTGCTCCGCCCGCCCATGCCCGCGTCACCCTCCGCAGTCCAACCGGCCTTTATTCGCCGGAAGTGACCGCCGCGCTCATTCCCGGCAGACCGATTCGCATTCAGAGCGACGATGGCACTACTGTTCGCACCCATTTCACCGGCTTCATCAGCCGTATCGAACCGCTGCCCGGCGATCAGGGCGCAAAGACAGCGGTCATCGAAGCGGAAAGTGCCGATGCCGCTTTACGAACGACCTTCGTCCGCCTGCCACCGCAGATAAACCGCCGCGCCGGTCAGATTATCGACGCTGTGCTGGAAGCAGTGCCGCTGCGCCGTTCCGTCCTGGATGGTTACTGGATTCTTGGCGTGGCCGGCAATTCTGAACTCGGCAGCAGCACAGCGCTCATCGGCAGTTATCCCCGTTCGCTGGCAGACGGGCGTTCGACCTTCGCCTATGCTGCTGACACCTGGGCAGAAGGCATCCCGGCGGATGCGGCGGTAGGGCAGGCAGCAGCCAGCGAACGCGGGCGATTTTTCGCTGATCGGGGCGGCCAACTGGTGTTTTATGACCGCCATCACACCCTGACGGCTATCACGCCGCTGGCAGCCTTCGCCGACGATATGGCTGGCCTCGATTATGGTTATGGCGCTGAAGTGTCCAACCGCGTTGGCGTGACCGTCACGCCGCGCAGCATCGGCGCAGCCAATACCGTTCTCTGGTCGCTGGAAGCGCCGCAGGTTATCCAGCCGGGCGAAGAAGGTGTGCGCCAGATCATCGCCCGCTACCGCGATGCCGAAGGCCGCCCCCAGGGTGCGCTGACCGTGCTGCCGCTGCTGGCGGGAGTTGACTATCACGCCAATACTCGCCCTGATGGACTCGGCTTTGACTTCACTGCTTCATTATTCGTCCAGATGACTGCCGCCGCCGCCGCCGCCGCCATCACCATTCGTAACACAACGGCCATCCCGCTCTATCTGCTGGCGGGGGCGCAGGTGCGCGGCACGCCGCTGGTACAGGGCGACCCGATCACGCTGGAACGGATCGACTGGACGAGCGTGACGTTCTACGGATCGCGTGCGCTGACTTTTGAGCCGCCCTTTCTCACCTCGGTTGAGGAGGCTAATGATCTGGCTGGTTTTGAGCTGGCGCGGCGAAAAGACCCGCGTGGTGTCGTCCGAACCATGACGTTGAGTGGTGTGAATTTGCTGCCGGAGATGCTGGCGCGAACGCTGTTTGATCGCATCACCATCAGCGAAAACCAGACCGGACACAGCGCCGATTACTTCATCATCGCCGAAGAACACACTGTCGATCTGGGCGGGACACGCCACCGCGCCGAATGGCTGCTGGAAAGCGCGGCGGCCAGCGCTTTCTGGATTGTCGGCGTCAGTGATCTCGACCAGTCCACCATCCTGGCTTACTGACTCCCTTAACCCTCATCACTCGTCACTCATAATTGAAAGGAATGCAAATGACACCGATCTGGAGTGCGCCGCGCTCGTGGAGCGTCGGTGAGCTGGTGACTGCTGCCATGCTCAACGCGCATCTGCGCGACAATCTCGACTTCCTTAAGACGCCGCCCTTTGTCCAGCAGGTCAGTATTGGCGTCGGCAATTACACCGTCACTTCGACCACCTTCACCCTGATTCACGCTGACTTCGAGAAAACCATCATCACGGCGGGTGGGCGCGTCCTGGCCTATTTCAGCGCCTACATCAACCACAGCACTTCAGCACTGGCCGGATTTACCTTTGAGGTAGACGGCGTGGTACAGGGTGGGGCCGATGGTATCGGCGCGTTTGTCGGCGGTTCCAATGCCGGACAAATCACCTTCGCTCTACCGCTGCTGCTCGCCCCCGGCTCTCATCTCATCCGGGTCATGACTAAAGCCGCCAGCGGCACCACCACCGTTTATGCCAGTTTATCCACCGCCAATCAGCGCACAACGCCCATCTTCTGGGTCGGGGAGGTTATCTGATATGGAGATCAGCATCGAACGCGACGAAATTAACGCCGACGCGCTCAAGGAACAGATTATCGCTATCACCGGTTACGATGTGCCGCTCCGCGCTGGACGTGGGCAGGTGGTGGTTGTCCTGCCGGATGATGCGCCCCTCAGCCTGCAAACCCGTGTCCGCGCCGCCCTCATCAATCATGATCCGGCTGCGCTCACGGCTGCTCAGCGTGCCGAACTGGAACGCCGCGACAAACTGGAAGCCGCCCGCCGTGACTACCAGGGCGCGGAACTTGACCTGACTGCATTTGATAAAGACCCGCTGCTGCTGGCCCTCGCCCGCAAGATTGCCTGGCTCGAACGCGAAATCACCCTCCTGCGCCGCCTCACAGCATGAATGCTGCGCTGATTTTCGGGCGGGTAAAGTGCCGTTCTCCCCCTGCACGGATTCCAGAAAACAGCATACGACATCCCTTGCTACTCATCACGTAAACCGCTTGAAGAAAGGAAATCTCATGTCTGAAAACAAATCGCTTCGCCGTCCCGTCATCGACCCGCTGCTGCTGGCGCTGAAATCGCGCCGTGTGGTGGTCGCGCTGTGCGCCTTGCTGGTCGGCCTGCTCACGCTGGCTGTGCCGGAATTGGTTGTGGTTCGCGGTGAACTGCTGACGCTGGTTATTTCGCTGGCGCTGGCTGTCATCGCTGGATACACCGTCGAAGACGCGGCCAAAGTCGCCCGCGACAGCGCTGCTCAGCCGCCGCAGGATGTGCGTGAACTCATCCGCGAAGTCCTCAACGGCCTGGTGGACGAAACCAGCAGCCCAACGGAATAATTTCAGCAGGATACCCTATCACGTGTCCTGCTAAACCGTATACTCGATGCGGTTATTGCTCAGGGCGGGGCTTCGGCCTCGCCCTTTTTCGATTTCTGCTTTTACGCTGTCTGTTTCGGAATGTTTTATAATGCTTGCGGCGTCTAATCGATCGTCTGGTCTAAATTGCAACTGAGGATTTTAAGATGACTGACCAATCCACACAGGGTCATTTCCGCAACATTGACATTGACAGCTACCGCGAACATTTCAAACCGGGCGATCACGTGCTGGTGGATGTGCGCGAGATCGAAGAATGGGTCGGCGGCCATCTGCCCGGCGCGATTCACATCCCGCTCAACGACCTGCCTGTCCGTCTGGCCGAAATTTCAGCCGATCAGCCGGTGGTCGTGGTCTGTGCCTCCGGCGTCCGCAGTCTCTACGGCGGGCAATTTCTGGTTGAAAATGGCTACCCGGAAGTTTATAACCTGGAAGGCGGCACCAAGACCTGGATGCTTAAAGGCTTGCCGCTGGAGCGCTGACCATGCAGGAATTTTCACTGAATCAGCGCATGGTACGCGCCCCGGCATTCGCGCCCGGTCACTGGCTGAATACCCCTAATCCACTCCAGTTATCCGCGCTGCGCGGGCGGGCGGTGCTGGTCGATTTCTGGGAATATAGCTGCATCAACTGCCTGCGGACGCTGCCCTATCTGCGCCAGTGGCACGAACGCTATGCAGCCAAAGGGCTGACGATTATCGGCGTGCATTCGCCGGAGTTTCGCTTTGGTCATGAACGAACACAGCTTGAGATGGCTGTCCGTGAACTGGACATTCCCTATCCGGTATTGATGGATAACGATTTTGAGACGTGGGATGCTTATGCCAACCGCTTCTGGCCGTCGAAATATCTGATTGACCGCGATGGCTATATTCGTTATCAGAGTCACGGCGAAGGTGGTTACGGCGATTTCGAGCGAGCCATTCAGGCGGTTTTGCGCGAAATTGACAGCGATGTAAATCTCCCGCCGCTGATGCAGCCGCTGCGCGAAGAAGATCGGCCCGGCGCGGTGTGCTACCGTCCGACCCCGGAACTGCATGGCGGGCTTGACCGGGGGGCGCTGGGCAACCCGGAAGGTTATGGGCGCGGCCTGCCGATGTTTTATCAGATGCCAGCTAAGGATCGCCTTCCCGGCGCATTTTACGTGGCCGGGGCGTGGAAGGCGGGGGAGCAGTATCTGGCCTATGATGGTCAAACCGAAGGCATCATTCAGGTGCCGTATGAAGCGGTTGCGGTGAATGTCGTCCTCAGCCCGCACGCCGACGCGATTGAGCGGATGCTGCATCCCGAACCGGCAGCCATTGAAGTCTGGCAGGATGATGCGCCGCTGGATGAGGCGATTCGTGGCGATGACCTGACCGCCGATGGCCGCCTGCTGGCAGACCGCCCGCGCATGTATAACCTCGTTCGCAACCCTGGCTTTGAGCGGCATGAACTGACGCTGCGGGTGAAAACGCGCGGCCTGGCGCTCTATGCCTTTTCCTTCACCGGCTGCGTGCAGGAAACATAATAGCGAAGGTTGGCAGGCAAAATTCACATGATCGCTGCCGCATATCAGTCTGACAGACGTTCGGCAAGGCCGGGTTCGCTGGCCTCGCGGACGACAACCTGCGGCGTTTTGTGCCAGGCCGCGCAGGCTTGCAGCGCATCTTTAAGCGCAGCCACCAGCGCATCATCAACGACAACACCCGGCTCAAGGTGCAGCGCCTTCACCTCAAAAATGCCTTCCTTGCGGTGGGCTTTGGGATCAAGGCGGCCAATCAGCGCATTGTTATACAGAATCGGCAGCGTGAAGTAGCCGTATCTGCGTTTGGGCGCAGGCGTATAAACCTCGATTTTGTAGTCGAAGTTGAACAGGTCAAGCGCCCGCGCGCGATCCCACACCAGCGGGTCGAACGGCGACAGAAAGGTCGTTTTCGAGCGTGGAATTTTGTCCTCGGCAGCGGCTTCGACCCGGTTGAGATTATCAGGATGGATATAGCCGGGTGTTTTCCAGCCCTCGACGTCGATGCTTATCAGGCGATCCTGCTTTTCCAGCCGTTTCAGAGCGGCGTTGGCATCGGCTTTTTTGAGGCGGAAATAATCGGCGATCCATTCGCCCTTGGTCACGCCGAGCGCCTGTACCGTGTTGAGGACGAACTGGTCGTGAACATCAGCCAGCGATATGACCGGCAGCTTGTCGAAATCGGCCAGAACCCGCTCGCGCAGGTCATAAATCCGCTGGAAATTGTGGCGTTTGCGGATCATTAGTTCGCCAGCATAAAAGAGGTATTCCAGCGCAATTTTCTCCTCTTTCCAGTTAAACCAGCCGCTTTTCTGGCCGTCGCTGCGCTCAAAATCAGATGAGCGTGTTTCCCCCTTGCTGCGGATGTGATTCAACACGGCTTCAGTGACGGCGGGATGTTCAGCCAGCCATTGGCGAACCCCTTCGCCCATCCAGGTACCGGGGCGATAGAGCGGATAATCCTCAATCGGCAGAAAGCAGGCCGCGTGTGACCAGTATTCAAACAGAGCCCCTTCGGCCAGTAATTCTTCCAGCCAGCGCGGCTGATAGTCACCCAGGCGGCTCCACAGCACCAGATAAGGACTGCGGGCGATAACATGGATGGTGTCGATTTGCAGAATATGCATCTGGCGAATGATCGAGCGAACGGCTTGTTTGGTAGCTGGTGGCCGTGCTTCGTCATGCAGCCCCTGCGCGGCGATCATCAGCCCGCGCACGGCATCCAGCGAGAGGGTTTTCATTGGCAGCACTTTGTTGATAATAACCGGTAAAAAGTCTGCTGATTATAGCAACTGGAACTTTTGTTCGCCAGTCAGCCGGTTAAGGATTGGGACACAAACCGCAGTTTAACTTTTTAGCACTCACACAAGCTGATTGCTAAAAACCTCTTGACGGGCTGATTGACATTTGCTATATTTAGGTCAGTTTTAGCACTCTGACTTGAGAGTGCTAACCAGAAAATCCTTGCATTATTGCAATTCAATTTTCACTGGAAAGACCCAAGTCAATACAAGCTGTAGGGAGGATTTCGCATGTCCGACGTGAATCTGCGCCCGCTGGGCGACCGCGTGCTGATTGAGCCAGCCGAGCAGGAAGAAACTTTTGCCGGTGGTCAGCTCGTTCTGCCGGAAACCGCCAAGGAAAAACCCCAGCAGGGTACCATCCTCGCCGCTGGCGAAGGCCGCCGCGATGATGATGGCAAGCGCGTCCCGATGGATGTGAAGGTTGGCGATAAGGTACTGTTCGCCAAGTATGCAGGCACCGAAATCAAGATTGGCGGCAAGAAGCTGCTCATCATGAAAGAAAGCGATGTTCTGGGGATTGTAGGCTAATTGCTATTGCTTAATGGCAGTTAGCTTTTTAGTTTCCCTGGTCACGCATCACTGATTAGACAGTTACGAGAAATCTGGAGAATAGAGACACATGGCAAAGCAACTCGTTTTCAGCGAATCTGCCCGGCGCAGCCTGAAAATCGGCGTGGACAAACTGGCAGATGCCGTTAGCACCACCCTTGGCCCGAAAGGCCGCAACGTGGCGCTGGACAAAAAATTCGGCGCGCCGACCGTTACCCATGATGGTGTGACGGTTGCGAAGGAAATTGAACTGGAAGACCCGTATGAAAATATGGGCGCGCAGCTCCTCAAGGAAGCCGCGACCAAGACCAACGACATCGCTGGCGACGGCACCACCACCGCGACCGTGCTGGCGCAGGCCATCGTCAATGAAGGTCTGAAGAACGTGGCCGCTGGCGCTAACCCAATGCTGCTCAAGCGCGGTATCGAAATCGCCACCGAACACATCGCTAAATCCATTCGCAGCATGGCGACGCCCATTGACACCCGCGAAGAAATCGCCAAAGTTGCCAGCACCAGCGCTCAGGACTCGGAAATCGGGAATCTGATCGCCGATGTGATGGACAAAGTTGGCCGCGATGGCGTGGTGACGGTTGAAGAGAGCAAGGGTCTCGAATTTGAGACCGAATATGTTGAGGGTATGCAGTTTGACCGGGGTTACATCAGCCCTTACTTCATCAGCAGCCCGGAGACGATGGAAGCTGTCATTCAGGAACCTTATATCCTGATTCACGACAAGAAAATCAGCGCCGCCCAGGACATTGTCCCCATCCTGGAAAAACTGCTCCAGGTTGGCAAGCGCGAGCTGGTCATCATCGCCGAAGATGTGGACGGCGAAGCGCTGGCGACGCTGGTGCTGAACAAGCTGCGTGGTATGCTGAACGTGCTGGCGATCAAAGCCCCCGGCTTTGGTGATCGCCGTAAGGCCATGCTGGGCGACATCGCTGTCCTCACTGGCGGCACGGTCATCAGCGAAGAAACAGGCCGCAAGCTGGAAACCGTCACCATTCAGGACCTGGGCCGCGCAGGCAAGGTTGTTTCGACCAAAGAAAACACCGTCATCGTCGATGGATCAGGCGAAGAACGCAACATCAAGGGTCGTATTGAAGAAATCCGTAAGGAAACCGAAGCCAGCACCAGCGACTACGACCGCGAAAAGCTCCAGGAACGCCTGGCGAAACTGGCTGGCGGCGTGGCCGTCATTCGTGTTGGCGCGGCGACTGAAACCGAGCTGAAGGAAAAGAAACACCGCGTGGAAGACGCCCTGAGCGCTACCCGCGCAGCGGTTGAAGAAGGTATCGTCCCCGGCGGTGGTGTGACCCTCATCAACGCCATTGCGGCGCTGGAAGGTGTCAAGAACGGCGTGGAGGACATCAACACGGGTATTGCCATTATGCGCCGTGCGCTGGAAGCACCGATGCGGAAGATCGCTCAGAACGCCGGTATGGACGGCGCAGTGGTTATCCAGGAAGTTCGCCGGGCCCAGAAAGCCAAGAAAAATAACCGTATTGGCTACAACGTTCTGACCGGCGATTATGTGGACACCATCGAGGCAGGCTTCCCCGATCCTGCGAAGGTGACACGTGGCGCAGTTGAGAACGCGGCCAGCATCGCGGCGATGATCCTGACGACTGAAGCCCTCATCACCGACGTGCCTGAAGAAAATAAGGGCGGTGCTATGGGCGGCGGTATGCCCGGTGGAATGCCGGAATACTAGGCAGTTGCCAGTACCGATTACAGAAAAGACGAGCGCTCCCAACTGGGGGCGCTCGTTTTTTACTCTGAAAAATTACTCAAAATAGCTGAATTTTGACTGTAAACTTGGTCGTTTTTGCACACGATATAAAAAATTAGTGTAGTATTGAAGAATATTAGCTGGTTAAAGGGGATTTTTATGACTGGCATATTCATATCTTATTCGCATAAAGATTTTAAATTCGCGGATACGCTCAAAAAACGTTTGCAAGATGCAGGGTATAAGGACATATGGCTTGACAGAGAAAGTATAGAAGCTGGTGCAGATTGGAATGATGCAATTGATAAGGGTATAAAAAATTCATTTGTAGTTCTTGTAATTTTGTCTAAAGACTCAGCTGAATCACATTATGTAACATATGAATGGGCTTATGCTCTTGGTCAAGGTAAAAATGTTATTCCACTTCTCTTGGAAGATATTGAAATTCATAGTCGCTTAAGTAAGTTGCAAATCAAAGATTTTCGCCAAAAAAAGCAGGGTCTTCGCATTTGGAAGGGACTAGCCAACGAATTACACAGACTGAAATATGATGCTGAAACAGAAGATATACAACTTCCAGATAATCCAAGTGATGAAATTATAAGGCTTATCCGAGATTTAAATGCTCCTGATGCTGATGGCCGCAAAAAAGCGGTAGATGCTTTAGGTAAACATAAAGATGATTATTCTGTCAAATTTTTGACACAAATTGTCAAACAAGATCGAAGCGACGAAGTTCGCAAAGCAGCGGTCAAATCGTTGTCAAAAATTAATACTCCAGCAGCAAAAACAGCGGTGATTTCGGTATTACATGAGGATCCTGAGGCATATGTACGAAAGGCTGCTGCCACATTTTTGAAAAAAATGGGTAGAGGTAATCAAAAAGGGCACATCAAAAGTGCGCTAGAAAAAGCTATGAAAGATACCTCCAAAGTGGTTAAGGACGAAGCAACTAAATCTTTGGCTGCGATGAACACTCCATAAACTCATTTAGTCCACCACAGTTCTGGCGCTCGGATAACCCAGATTCGCCACCGTACCGGGGTTGAAGCAAGGAATAATATGATGCCTATTAAATTCCCAAAACTTCCCAGCGTGTTACGGAAACAGGGTCCCGAAGTGGCGTTTGTGTTGTTAGCCTTTACCGGCCTGTTGTTCTGGATTTTAAGCGCGGCGACAGGACGTTTTAATGCGATGATGGATGGGTTAGGCGTCGAAATTCTTGGCGCGATTATCACCGCGCTCGGCGTGCTGGGGCTGGAACGCATTTACGCCAGACCTGACCCTCAGCTTGAAAGTTTGATGGAGGAAGTCAGGCAGCAGAGCGCAAAAATCGACGCGCTGCAAACGCAGCTTCAGACGGCGCTTTCTCAGTTATCGCCAGCGATAAAGCCCCCGGATGTTCCGCCAGCAAACGAAGCCCCGAACAGCGAGGCCGCCGATGCCAGCCTTTGATGCCTGCCACGATCAGGTGACACGATCACTGGAAAAAGACGGCTGGCGTGTAACCCACACACCCTATCGCCTCGCTCTGCCTCCACGTTTTGGTTATGTGGATTTGCGGCTTTCAAGAGGCGCAAACGGCCAGCGTGAAAATATTATGCTGGTGGAAATCAAGTGCTTTCCCAATGAAGATAGTACGACGAGGGATCTGTATACGGCCATCGGCCAATATCTCGTTTATCGTGCTATGATGGAAACACTGGACTTGTCGGAAGCCCTTTTTCTGGCTGTGCCGGAAACCATCTTTGCCGTCATTTTTGACCAGCCGGTGATGCAGGTCATTAAACAGAGTCAAATTCGGATGGTCATTGTCGATTTAGCCGCTGAAAGGATTGTTCAATGGATATGATCGCGGAATTGACTGACCTGGTTCAGCGTGAAGTTGAGGATTATGCGCGGGGCGGAACAGCCAAAGCGGTGACGTATCCGGTTTCAGACCGCGCCAGACAAACTTATACGGTCATTGTCGTTTCTGACTATCCCCGAAAATACAACTCAGCAGTAGTCGTTATGGCCCGCATTGTCGGCGATAAGGTTGTCATCGACGAGGATATTACAGACCGCCCGCTGTGGGAAGAACTGGTACGGGCCGGGATTCCGCGTGAGCAGATCATCCTCGCCTACGCCGGGGAAGCGCCGCCAGCCGATGCCGCAGACCAGCCCTGACACCCCTCATCGGCAAGTAACCTGAACGATGAATCCGAAAATGGACGCTGTGTTCATTTTTTAGAGCCAATTTGCGCTCAATTGTCAATATCCTATCAGAGTTTGCAGGCTGAAACCTGCCTCAGTGGACTCATGCACGATTTTCATGTAT
This sequence comes from uncultured Anaerolineaceae bacterium, assembly GCA_964447795.1. Taxonomy (GTDB): domain Bacteria; phylum Chloroflexota; class Anaerolineae; order Aggregatilineales; family Phototrophicaceae; genus CFX2. Next base: position 59,125 of record CAYUTY010000011.1, on the reverse strand, counting down.
CATTAATGTTGTAAAGAAACTTGTTTGGAAATATATAAGTCCGGCGCAGAGCTTTCTTTATTAAACATTTTAGGAGCGCGGCTGACCGCACAGTCGTGGTTGTGTCTCCCTCTCGGCGCTGGAAACAGGGTCTACCGAACGCGAGGAGGCTATCAATGAACCCTGAAGATGGTCATTCATCGAGTCCTGATGTTATCAAAGTCTCCGCTAAATCGCGCTCGACGGCGGTCGCGGGCGCTATCGCAGGCGTCATCCGCGAACACCGTTACGCGGAAGTTCAGGCCATCGGCGCAGGCGCGGTCAACCAGGCGGTCAAGGCGCTGGCGATTGCGCGGGGCTACCTCAACCGGGATGAAATCGACATCGTGTTCATTCCATTTTTTACTGAGGTGAACATTGATGGGCAGGAGCGCACTGCCGTGCGATTCGCGGTTGAGCCGAGGTAGGGCATCCTGCGCGCAGATTTACATTTGCATACGACAGCATCCGATGGGCAGCTTGCGCCAACTGAATTGGTGATGCTGGCTCGTCGGCATCAACTGCATATCATCGCCATCACCGATCATGATACAACCGCCGGGATTGGCGAAGCACAGGCGGCGGCCAATGGGTCGCCGGTTTTGATTCCCGGCATTGAACTGAGCGCGGCAGATGATGATGGCGCGGATGTTCACATGCTCGGTTATTATGTTCGCGTTGAAGATGCTGAGTTTCAGTCAAGACTGACAACTTTCCAGCACAATCGGTTGACGCGGGCGGAGCGTATGGTGGCGCGGTTGGCCGAATTGGGGATGCCGCTGGAGTGGGCTGCGGTGTTGCAGCAGGCGAAAGGCGGCACTGTCGGCAGGCCGCATGTGGCGCGGGCGCTGGTGGCAGCGGGATACCTGGAATCGACAGATGAAGCCTTCCGGCATTATCTCTATACAGGCGGCCCGGCCTATATTACTCGTGACCGTTTTACACCTGAAGAAGCTATCGCACTCATTCACAGCGCGGGCGGTGTGGCCGTGCTGGCGCATCCGGCCCTTGTGAACAATTATGGAGCGATCGTGGAACGGCTTGTCCCCGCTGGGCTGGACGGCCTGGAAGTGATGCACCCCAAAAATACGGCAGACATCCGTGCCAACCTGCGGGCGCTGGCACAGAAATATAACCTCGTTATCAGCGGCGGTTCCGATTTTCATCGCCCCTATGATCCCATCGGCAGCGAGTCCCCACCTGAATCGAGTGCGGGTGAGCTGCGGCGGCGGGCAGAGCGCTGGCGTATGTAATATCGGTTGGCATTCATGCCATTGAATCGACTCTTGCTGTCCTCGTCTTTACACTTCCTTAAGCCTTCGTGCCTGTTTCTATAACTTACAATATTTGTATGTTTACCCGCCAAAAGGCGGTAGTTGTGCAAGAAGGATAGCTACATGGCACGTTATGCCGCAAAATCGTTTGTTGCCGGTTCGCCGGATGCAGTGGTGATTGGTCAGGCTGTGCAGGCTTTCACCAGCAATCTCGAATCGAGCGTGATTAAACCCATTCTGCCCAGACACGGTTTTGGGAATATCGACCCGGAAGCCTGGTATCCCCATCAGAACTGGATGAATGTCCTGAAAGAAATCAGCGATTTGCCAGAAGGCAGCTCGGCGCTGGTCGCCTTTGGCCGGAAAGTAGTCGAGACAGCCGTGATGCCGCCCGAAATCGACTCGGTGCCAAAGGTGCTGGATGCGCTGCACGCCATTCACCATCTTAACCTTCGGAATATTCCGGAAGAAGAAGGCTATTTCGTGGAGAAGCTGGGCGAACGACACTACATGGTTTATCAGAACACGCCCAACCCCGACGATGCCATTTATGGATTCATCTGGGGGCTGGTATCGCGCTATACACCAGCGGGTGACCAGTTTGTGGTGCGGCAGGTTGCGAACACCAAACCGGATCAGTACCCCGGCACGCCTTTCGAGATCAAGTGGGGCGGACGCAACGAGAAGCTGTAAACCGCGATTGATAGTCAGGGGTGCAGAACTACGCGCCCCTGTATTCCCTCTCTTTATTTTAACTATCACTCACAATACGATAGCTGATGTTGTTCTAACTTGTACGATTGTACAGTTTGGAAAGCAATAACTAGGGTTATGCTCTGGCGTTAAAAATAAGTGAGGTGTGGAAATGGCGGAACATACAATCGGTTCAGCGGATTCCCTGCTCAATGATGGCGACATGAAACGGCTGGAACTGGAAGGTAAGCCAGTAGTCATCACCCGTGTGGATGGTACGTATTATGCTTTTGGCGGGAACTGTCCGCACTATGGTGCGCCGCTCAATGAAGGACTTCTCAAGGGGCATACGCTGATGTGTCCCTGGCATCACGCCTGTTTCGATGTCCGAACGGCTGTCCGCCTCGAACCCCCGGCTTTGAACGATCTTGCCCGCTTTCCTACCCACATCAAAGATGGTCAGGTCATCGTTTCGCTGCCAAACGATAATGAACGCCAGCCCCAGGGCGGTGTTGACGGTTCTGACGAACGAACCTTTGTAATCGTTGGTGGCGGCGCGGCGGGCAATTCGGCAGCAGAACAATTACGGCGGGCAGGCTACCGGGGAAAAATTATTATTCTCAGCGCGGTGTCTGATGTGCCGCTTGACCGCCCTAATCTTTCCAAAGATTATTTGTCCGGTAAAGCCAAACCAGAGTGGATGCCGCTGCGCGACGCCGATTGGTATGCCAAACGGGATATTGAACTACGGTTGGATACGCGCGTGTCCGCTGTACATCCAGATAAACACAGTCTGCTACTGGAGACTGGCGAAAGCCTCAATTACGACAAACTGCTGCTGGCGACCGGCGCGACTCCCCGCCAGTTAAAAAATACCCCCGGCACGGACTTGAATAAGGTGTTCCTGCTGCGCGAACAGGGCGATGCGGACGCCATCATCCAGGCGGCAGAGGGGGCGAAAAATGCGGTCATCATCGGTGCCAGTTTCATTGCTCTGGAAGTGGCAGCCTCACTGGCAAAGGGGCGTGATCTCAGCGTGACGGTCATTGGCATTGAAGCTGTGCCGTTTGAACGAGTATTTGGCGCGGAAATCGGCAAATTATTTCAGAAGGAACATGAAGCCAACGGCGTCCACTTCCACCTGAGCAGCGAAGTTGAACAGATTACGGGACAGGATGGACAGGTGGAGTCTGTGCTATTGAAATCCGGCGAACGCCTTCCGGCAGACCTGGTTGTGATCGGCGTCGGCGTGCAGCCGAACACAGCTTATCTTCAAAATGCTGGTCTGAAACTGGAAGCAAAAGATAGCTCAGTACGTGTAAACCACCATCTGCAAACCTCCGATGTCGATATTTTCGCCTCCGGGGACATCGCCCGTTACGAGACAGGCGCGGACAGCGAACGCATTGAACACTGGCGTGTGGCGCAGCAGCACGGCATTGTCGCCGCGAATGTCATGCTTGGCGGAGATGATGAAGTCGGCGCACATGTCCCATTTTTCTGGACAGAACAGTGGAAGCTGAATGTGGTTTATGTCGGCCACGCGACTCAATGGGATGAGATCATCATTCGGGGCAATCTGGACGATAAGGATTTCATCGCTTTTTATGTGGCTGGCGGGAAACTGTCAGCGGCGGCGGGTTCTGGCCGTGACCGCGAAATGGATGCGCTGGAATTCATCCTGCGCGATGGGCCTGCATTATCAGTTGAACAGATGCGCGATGCCAGGTACGATCTGGTGAAACATGCGCTGAATTCGTGAGCAGAATGGGGCGCGAAACGCTGCGCCCCTGTAGCCTCAAGCCTCCAATCAGGTCTCTGTTTCTCCGTCACCAACGCGGATACGGACGGCACAGGCTCCTTTTTCATTTTCGCCCAGTTCATAACGAACACGCTCGCCAATCGTCAGTTCGTTGAAATCGGTGTTTACCACATCTGCATGATAAAAGAACAGATTTTGCCCACCCCCGATGGGGGAAATAAAACCATAACCTTGCTTGATATTCTGAATGATGCCGTCGAAGATGCCGGGAGCAAGCGGGGATAATGATGGCCCCTCGATGGGTGTGCGGATCTCACGCGGGACGACAAAAATACCGTTAATCATGGAATCATTTTTGAGAGAACGGTCATCAATAATCTGGTGCATCATGAGGGGATAGGTGGCTTCGTCCAGCAGGGATTGCGCCGTGCGCGTTTCGCGCTCGAAACCGTTGTGGTCAGTGAAGCGGAAGTCCCAGCCGAGCAGCATAATGCGTGTGCCGATGGTATTCAGCTTCCGCACCAGCGGCAAAAAATCCCCGTCGGAGGCGATCAGCACGGTGACATCATACTGCTTGTAGATGGCGAGTTCATAGGCTTCCAGCGCCAGCCAGACATCAATGCCTTTTTCACCATCTGGCCCAAGCGGAAGGTAATGGGTCGTCACACCTTCGCGCACCAGCACATCATCAAAAATACGTTCCTTGAGCAGGATGTCACGCTGTTGAGCATCCTGCGCCCGGATGCGTCCCCGAAAATAATGGGCATCGACAATCTGGCAGTAGCGCACATCCGAATTTTCGCTTTCAGCGACTTTGAGACGGATAAAATGGTGTAAACCGGAAATGCTGATGCGGGCGCGGCGGGGATGGTTGTAATGGTAATAATTGCTGACATGGAGGAAGAAATTACCGTCGTAAAAGACAGCGATACGCGTCAATTTCTGGTCATGTGAAGGCATGTTGCTATATCCAATTTATATAAATCCATTTTTCTAATCCGAGTAGTACGTAACAGCTTCAATTATACGCTAACGCTTGTTAACTACCAGTTGCCCGGTCATTAAGCCCGCCGCAGACCGGGGTAGTCGAGGAACAGCACTTCCAGCGCCAGACGCAGGTTCAGGTTGACGGAAAGTGTCTGATGCAGTTTGCGGGTGGCTTCCAGCGCGGTGACGGCTTCTTCGGCTGACATGTCGCCAGCCAGTCGCGCCAGTTGCTGGCGGCGGTCATTATTGGCCGGGAGGACAGGCGCATTCTGGCACAGCAGTACCACATCGCGCCAGTAGGTTTGCCACAGTTCGAGCAGGGGGTAGAGCGCCAGCTTGTCCTTGCTTAAATCTTCGGCAAGATCGAAGCGCCCGGCGCGGCTTTTGCTTAATACGTCTTCTAAAATATTGAGGGCCTGCTCCCGCTGTTCGAGGATACCGGGATCGGCCAGCGCCCGCAGCGCCCACCCGATGCGCCCGCCGCACAGCCGTCCCAGCAGATCAGCCTGTTCCGGCGGTGCGCCCCGCTGTTCAATCAGAATATCACGCGCCGCTTCAGCCCCAAGCGGACGCAGAGCGATAGTCTGGCTGCGGCTGGGGATAGTGGGCAGCAGGGTGTCAGGAGTCGGCGCGAGCAAAATCAGCAGGGCATGAGGCGGCGGTTCTTCCAGCGTTTTGAGCAACGCATCCTGCGCCGGGCCGCGTGCATGGTCAAAATCGCGGAAAATGGCGATGCGGTAGCGGGCTTCATAAGGCTTGAGGGCGAGACGACCCGCAACCGAACGGATTTCCTCAATTTTGAGCGCCCCGGTATTGGGATCAAGTTCGCTGTACACGATGTCCGGGTGGTTGCCGCTGGCGATCAGCTTGCATGAGCGGCATTCTCCGCAGGGGCGCAGGCTCTCGTCCGGGTGAGTGCAGTTCAAAGCCTGGGCGAATGCCCGTGCCAGCGTTTCCTTTCCAACTGATTCCGGGCCAGTGATGAGGTAGGCGTGGCGGATGCGCCCGTTGGCGAGTCCCTTCCGCAGGTGTTCGACTGCCCAGTCATGCCCATATACGGGCCAGTGATGATGATTCATGTGCGCTTCCGCCGGATATAAACCACTGTTTCGAAAGAGACGCAGATTGTTCCGCCTGCGTCGATCAGGTCAATTGCATACTGGCGTTCGGTGGCACGTTTGGTTTCGAGGTCGGCTTTCACGGCTGCGATTTCAGCTTCTGCGAGCTGCATGTGGGCGTAGAGTGTACTTTCGCCGGGTTTCCTGAAGGTAATCTGCGTGCTTTTATCCCATACCATGCACTGTTTATCCAGATTGAAATAATACATGGCGACAAAGAATGGCGCAACGGCGCTGTACATGCTGCCGCAGTAGAGCGTGCCATAATAATTGCGTGTCCACAGATTGAGCGGCAGTTTGACGCGAACCTCGCGCCAATCATCAGCCAGATAGGTAATCCAGCCACCGCTGCCCCGGTACGACGGCAGGCAGTTATAGCCCCAGCGGCGCAGGCGGCTTTTCAGCGATTCAGCCATAAATCTGGTTCCAGTAAAACAACAGCGTCAGTTGATATAACACGCTGATCGGGGGAGTGATTTGCCCACTGCCGTTCAGATATTGTGTGTGGACGAGTGATAGGGCGATTTTACCGGAAGCTCGCATGAAAAGAAAACCATCCTTGATAACTCTATTCAACAACTGCGGTAAAGCCACTACAATAAAAACAGCAGATTAATTTGAGGCTTTCGATTGAACACCCCGACACTTTTGCACCCTGTCCTGCGCCTGTGGAATCGCCTGATTGAGCCGGATGCAGGCGTCACTGATCTTGAGGCGCGCTATCGCTCCCGGCTGTTGGCGGGCATCCTGCTGGCGATCACTATCCTGGTTGTGCTGGTGCTGCCGCCGCGGTATCTGGTCAATCCTACCCCTTACAGCGGATGGCGGCTGCTGGGGGCGGCATTCGGGATGGTCGCGGTGATGTTCGCTTACCGGTTGGCGCGGCGCGGACATTATGACCTGGCTGGAAAGCTGGTTGTGGTGCTGGCTTCGGTGATTATCTTCGTTTCCGCTGCTCTCACCCCGGCAGAAATCCAGCTAGGGATGCTCTATTACACCATGGTGCTGACTCTGTTCGCCAGCCTGTTTCTGTCAGTGCGGTTCACCTTTGTGGTGGCGGCAGGTCATATTCTGGGAATGCTGCTGTTTCCCTTTTTCACGCCCGATATCGCCTTTCAACAGATCATAGAAGGGCCAGCCGCCTTCAGCCTGATGCTGACCTTCATCGCGCTGATTTTTGCTCGCTCACGACGCAGTATTGAAAAGGAACGCCAGGCGCAGCTTGCTGAGAGCGAAACACGCTACCGTATGATCTCCGAATTGATGTCGGACTATGCCTACTGCCTGCGTGTCGAGCCGAATGGCACTTTCATCCGCGAGTGGAGTACAGGAGACTTCGGCAGCAGCCCCATCGCTGATGCGCTGGAGTCGGGCGCGTCGATTGCGCTGCAAGACCCGGAAGAGTCGGGGCGCTTTCAGCTTGATCTGTTATCCGTTTTGAGGGGGCAGCAGGGCGCAAGCGAATACCGTGTTCCTTCAAAAGAAGGTGAGCCACGCTGGCTTTATATCACGCGGCGTCCAGTGATGAACGCAAAAACCGGGCGAGCCGAACGTATCTACGGGGTGGTGCAGGACATTACGGAGCGCAAGCAGACAGAAACCGAACGTATGAACATGGTGTTGCAGCGCGAGCGGCTGAAACTGGTGGGGGATTTCGTCGAGGCAGTCTCTCACGACTTCCGCACCTCACTGGCGACTATTGAAACCAACCGCTATCTGCTTCAGGAAACCATCAGCGGCGACAGCAAAACGGGCCGTCGCCTTGATCACATTCATCAGGCAGTTGCTCACCTGACCGAACAGCTCGAAAATCTGAAATCGCTGTCCTCGCTGATCGCCCTCAAGGCTCATCCGTATTCAGTCAATACCCTGGTCGAAGGGGTGGTAGCGCGCTACCAGTTGACCGCCGAAGCGCGAGGAGTCACGCTGACCGTTCGCCCTCAGCCAGACCTGCCGCCGGTGCTGATGGATGTCAACGAAATTGAGCGGGCGCTGCGCCATCTGCTCATCAATGCGCTGGCTTATACGCCTGCTGGCGGCGTTATCACCATCGAGACCAGAATTAGCGGCCAGCAGGTATCCATTGTGGTGCAGGATACTGGCATTGGGATTGAGGCGGGCGATGTGCCGCGTGTATTTGACTTTTTCTATCGCGCAGACCCGGCGCGTTCGACCGATTCGGGCGGCGTTGGCCTCGGCCTGAGTATCGTCCGCATGATTGCCGAGGCACACAGTGGCAGCATTCGCGTCAGCAGCACGCCGGGACGGGGCGCTACCTTCACCCTGACGCTGCCCGCCGCATAACTACAGCGTCAGCGGCCTTCGCTGAGTGGCAAAAGTTTTGGAAAACAGGTGCGCCTGAGACATCAACCAGCTTTGGGCTGGGTTCCCCGCCGCTGAGCGATCATATCTCGCGCCTGCTCCGGCGTGGACACAAACAGAAAGTCCGCTTCAAAACGGCCAAAAGCAGCCTCAATGATACGGACGATGCTTTTTACAAACTGGGCCAGCAGATTGGGCGCGACATAAATCAGCAGACCGCCGTTAGGGTGATTAAGCTCAGAAGCCTGTTTGAAGCGCTGTACAGCACCCTGAGGTGGGAAACCGGCATCACGGATGTCGAAAATAATATCGACAGTATGATGAACACTATCGAGTAAATTTTTCAGCTCACCCAGAGCGGCGCTGAATTGCGACCAATCCCAGGGACGTTGATACTGAACCAGGATGACGGTTTGCTGCGGATTATCCCAGGTGATGTTGATGCCCATACTGCTTATCCAGTCGCGTAGTTGAATTCACGATTTTATCTCTATTTTACTGGGTTCTTTTGACATTTACCGCTAATGGCGTCACCCATTTTGTGTACAAATGTCAATCTCTTTCTCATCAACCCCGCTAGACCCGTCGGCTGGAATTATGTTCCTGAAGCTCGTGAAGCATTTCGGCCAGTGCTTCATCTTCGCTGTCGAATGTGCGAACCGAAATTCCCGTGATGACGCTGAAAACGCTGGCGATAGAGCGTACTAGTGCATTTGCGCCCACCAGCCCGATGATGAGTGGTTTGTAACGCGCAAAAGGAGCATTACGGGCATAAGTCAGAATGCTGGGCGGCAGGCTTATCACGGCGGATGCATTCACGATCAGGGCAACCATCCCCCCGCGATCAACGAAAAACTGGCGCGTATCCGTGAAGGATGAAACGACCTCATCGGCGGTCAATTTGCCTTCGTAGCGGCAGATAATCAGATTGTTTTCATCATCGTAAGTGTTGCTGAAAGGCATCATTGTCCCCAGGTAAAATTGCAGAAAGTCCCCAATATTGCAGTGCTGCCTTAAATATAAAGCTTTTTTCCTAACAGGACGCTTAAAAATTACGAAAATTTAGATGAGGGCGATAGGGTGCATCTGCGCTAAAATACCCAGCAGTTCACACTCCCTGGAGCGATGTTATGAATCAACTGACACGCATCAACTGGCTGGCCTATCTATGGCGTTATGCTCTGCTCCTTATAGGCGCGGTCATCTCGGCGGTAGGTGTGGTGATTTTCATGGCTCCGTTCAATATCGCGCCGGGCGGCGTTTCCGGCGTGGCGGTCATCCTCAATGATCTCGATCCACGCCTGCCCATCGGCCTGATGGTGCTGCTGGGTAACATCCCAATACAGGCGCTCGGTTTCCGCTATCTGGGCGGCTGGCGGGTGGTGGTACGAACTGTATTTTATGTCGCCATCTACTCCATTGTGATCGACACTGTTACCCCTTTTCTGCAAGGTGTGAATGTTGGTAGTGATGTGCTGCTCAATTCGCTGTTCGGCGGCATTTTGCAGGGTATCGGCGGCGGTCTGGTCTACCGCGCCGGTGGGACACAGGGCGGCACATCAACCCTGGGGCGGATTTTGCAGCAGCGCTTTGGCGTTCCCCTCAGCACATCTGTACTCTATACCGATACCGGTGTGGTGGCGCTGGCCGGGCTGGTTTTTGGCTGGGAAGGCGCGTTGTATGCCATTGTCGCTCTGTTTGTCGGCGGCGTGACCAGTGATTATGTGCTGGAAGGGCCATCGGTTATCCGCACCGCGACCATCATTACTGACAAACCGGCGGAACTGGCGGCGATTATTTTACAGGAATTACAGCGCGGCGTGACAGCCTGGCAGGGCGAAGGTATGTTCACCAGAGAAGGCCATACCGTCCTGTTTGTGACCATCTCCCGCGCCCAGGTGAGCGACCTGCATACCCTGGTTCGTCGTGCTGACCCGGAGGCCTTTGTCGTCATCGGGCAGGGACACATCGCCTATGGTAAAGGCTTCAAGTCGATTGAATATTGAGCGCAGGTCATGATGGAATCAGGCGAAAATCTGGTGGATGGCAACAGCAATCAGGTGATAAGGCAGGGAAACACGGTTCTCCGCCATATGGGGACATGGTCGCCCTTCGTTCACCAACTGCTCGCCTATCTGACAGCCAATCAGTTCACCGAATCGCCTGTCTTTTTAGGGCAGAGCGAGGGCAGGGAACGGCTGTCATTTATCGAGGGTGAGGTTGGCAATTATCCCCTCAAACCCTATATGCAGTCTGATGCTGTGCTGATTGAAGCGGCGAAACTGCTGCGCCGCTTTCATGACCTGACACAAAACTTTTCGCTGTCTGCCGAGGCTGAATTTCAACTGCCGGTCAGCGGTGTTCATGAAGTCATCTGTCACAACGATTTCGCGCCCTATAACTGCGTTTTTAAAGAAGGTCATCTGGCTGGCATCATTGATTTTGACACCGCAGCGCCGGGGACACGGCTGTGGGATATAGCCTATGCCGTTTATCGTTTTGCCCCATTAGCCAATGACCAGCATTGTCTGGACTGCGGCTGGCAGCCCATACCGGATCGGGCAAGGCGGCTCAGGTTGTTTTGTGATAGTTATGGCCTTGCGAAACGCGCTGACCTGATACTCACTGTGAAGGCTCGGCTGGAAGGGTTGATTGAGTATATGACCAGGACAGCATCCAACGTGGAACATCTTCCGATTTATGAGCAAGACCTGCGCTATATTGAAGCCAATAGGGAGCTGTGGACAGCGGCTCTTGAGTAACCCCGACACACCCCGTGAGCGGTTAACGCCCTTTGCGTTTGATCTCACATGCGGCCTGTTCCAGCGCGGTATCAACATCCAGAGTCAAATCCGACAATTCGTACATGGGCGCGGCCAGGCGGTACATCAGAACATCCTCTCTCCTGTTTGCAGTATGGTGTAGAACTTTTGTTTTAGCGAGGCGAGGTTTATGAAAGGATGTGCCAGTGGGATACAACTGCCTGTATCCCCTGAAATGTGCTTCAAGCAGGTGGTTTTAATTGCTGACTACGGGGGCTTTGTGGAGATAGTTTGTGTCCGTCACCTGTCTTAGGATGAAGGTCGCCATATCAGCACGAGAGAGCCGCACGCCTGTGCCATTGCCGACATAGCCAACACGGAAATTGCCGCTTGGCGCGTCATCGGTCAGCATCGGCACACGCACGATTGTCCAGTCCCGGTCAGAATCGCGCACCTGTTTAACGACACGGGTCATATCTTCAACTACATGGCGCGAGACCAGTTTGAGCAGCAGGCCGATAGCGTGATTCATCAGGTTAGGCTTGTCGTGTGGGTCAGGCACACCCGCTCCTGCTGAGATCACCAGCCGTCGCACATCCCGTTTTTGCATGGCCGCTAAAATATGCCCCATGCCTTTGCTGACGATGTAATCAGGTGTATTGCTGCTTGGGCCGAGGACGCTGATTACCGCCTCTGAACCAGCAATAGCTTTTTCCACCTGTTCCGGGTTTTGAATATCACCCGGCAGCACATGCAGGCAGTCGTGTTTGAGGGTGAGTTTAGCAGGTGTGCGGACAAGCGCGCTGACTTCATGCCCCGCATCCAATGCCTGCTGGACAAGATGGTGTCCGGTTTTCCCGGACGCCCCGAAGATCGTCAGTTTCATATCATCTCCAATAAATAGACCAGTCTGTATAATAAGGCTAAAAAAAGGGAGCAGTCTTAAAAGACTGTCTCCAGCAGCAGGCCAATCTCCTCCGCGACCTGTTGCAGCGGCTGCGGACTACGGCGCGTTCTGGCCAGGATGATTCCGCCTTCCAGCCCGGCAATGATGAGGATGCTCAGGCGCTCGGCGCGTTCATCAGACAGCCCGCCCGCCCGCAGCCGATCGGCAAACGCAGCCCCCCAGGCAGTATAAAACTATCCCCACCCCACCCGCAGTCGTTCACTGGTGGCGGCGGTTTCCAGGGCGACGGTGGTGATCGGCCCACCAGTGCGGTACTGGGTTGCTTCGACAGCCCGCCCGACATTCATAATGAAATTCCGCACCGCTGCCACGGGGTCTCTTTCTTCCGCCAGATGTTCCCGAAGTCGCCTCAGCACGATATTGCCAACTCGCTGAAGTGCCTCAGCAGTAAGTTCTTCCTTTCCTCCCGGAAAGTAATAGTAGAGGGAGCCTTTCGGACTGCCACTCTCTTTGAGTATCTGATTCAGCCCGGTGGCATGATACCCCTGTAATTCAAGCAGGGTACAGGTCGTTTCGATGATCTGGTCGCGGGCATTGGTCATGAGAACATCCTGATGAGTGAATTATACCAATTGGTCTATATAAAAGTCAACCGATGACCACTATTCTACCCGATGGTGCTTTACAGTCACCGCGAAAAATCCTATACTTTCTAACGTTCCTATTGTAAATCTTACGAGGATTAGTGGAATGCCTGTGGAGAATAGCTGGTTGATAGAAAATCGTGTTTTGCTGACGCGCTTGATTGGCAGCATTACAGTTGAGGATATGACGATCAGTGCTGAACGCGGCACGGCCATGATCGCTGCTGGGATCGATCCGGTTTACAGCCTGGTCGATATGACTGAATTGACCGGTTTCCCTGTCAAACTGAGCGAACTGAGTAGTGTTTTCAGGCAGCCGTCTGATGAAAAACTGGGCTGGATTATCATCTACGGCATCCCCAATCGTTTCGTCAACTTCCTCGCTACCACTTTTGCTCAGTTGAGCGGTAAACATTATAAGGTTGTCGATACTCAGGCCGAGGCGCTGCGGCTGGTTGACCATCTCGAAGGGCAGCCGCTCACCCGCACCGCATAAACTCAAAATAAATCGCCATCTTCGTCCATCAGGCCGCCCAGCATATCATCAACTTCCTGTTCCGGGTTCCCACGCCGCCGCGCTCGCAGCGATGCCCCTGACTCGCGCGGTTCCGGCACATTAGGGAAGGGGGTGGTAGGCTGGTTGGTGGGTGACGTTGGGCGTACAGGTCGAGCGGACTGAGACGAAGCTGGTTGGTCGCCGCTGCGATAGCGGTTAACAGCTTCGTTAAAATCCAGGGATTGCGCCCGCGCCCGCAAATCGCGCGAGGCACTGGTCGTCCGCCGCCGTTCACGCCGAATGCCGGACTCGACATCATCATCACCTGCATCTGCCGCCGCTGCCACCAGCGCCCCGGCCACCCCGCCGAATCCGCCTAAACCGCCGATCATCTCGCCCAGGGTTCGTCCGGTGAAACGCACCACCAGCAGCGCCACGACGGCAATCGTGCCGACACACACCACCGATAAACCACAGACCGCGATCAGTACCAGACTGGAATCTTGCATCATCAGCTCCCACAGCAGATTTTAACTTGTATCATTTTATGCTGACTTTAATTTGGTCTGATTTGACCATCACCATCACCGCGAAAACCATGATTACGCAGACCGCGATTTTTGATGGGCGAACGGGTATCCAGCGGCGGCGGGGTGACAATCGGTGTCTCTGGCGGGGGTGGATTCGGCTCAAGGGCCTGCGGCTCTGCCTGAATACCCTGCTCCTGCCGGTATTTGGCAACCGCCGCATCAAAATCCACTTCCTCCACTTTAGCGCGAATCACATCCGCTGTGTTCCGTGGAAGTGCCTGAACATTTACATTGGTTGGCTCTTCGCGCGGGGTTGTCAGCGTCCGCATCACCATCATACCCAGGCCGAACACGCTGCCGCGCACCACCTGATAAACCAGCAGGCCAGCCAGGATAATCAGGATGGCAACCACGCCCACAATCACACACAGCGTCGATACTTCCGGCGGTAGATTCATCACATCCCATCCTTTGCAGGGACAGATTTCCCTGCATTTTATTCAAGCAGCGGCTCAACCCGCTTGTATACATCGAATAGTAATGCTTCCAGCATCGATTCTACATCAGATTCACCCAGCAGCGCATCATAGTCGATGACCGCGCCTGTCCAGCCCTGTGTGTGCCAGCGAAAAGGTGCTGGCAGTTTCATCGCTGTTAGTCCTGACGGCATCGGATGCAGGTACAAATAGACATAAGGGCGCGGAAAACCGGCGCTCCCCGGCGAAAAACCAATATTAGTATGCGGGTCAGTCTTTTCATCGAAACCACGTTTGAACCACAGCATCGACAGATCAAAGCCGTGCGGCCAGACGATCAGCGGCGTCATCCCGCCGGAAAGCCGCGCCCCGAAACGAGCCAGCGCCGTGTAGATGCGATAGAGTGCTATCGCGTATTCCGCCCCAAGCACCTGATCAGATTTTAGTTCATCTGTTGCACTGATCGATGAACGATCCGGGTTTGCGGGGTGTCCGGCATCATGCATTGCTTTCAGCACTGCATCTGTCAGCGTGGTCTGTGTCTGACCGATGATGGGAATGGCTGAAACACTGTTAGCCGGGCAGGTGTAAATGACTGCGCCTTCAGCGAAATTCAGGTCTATCCCCCCGCCATCATGCAGCGGCCTGCTGCTGAGGCCGGTGGGCGTGACAAACAGACCGAGGTGGGCGTAATTCGGCTGGGGCGGGACGCCGATTTTGCGGATCGCGCCGACGACCTGTGCCGCCTGATGCAGCGCGAGGCGGGTGTTGTCCCAGTTGATGAGTGCAGGTAAGGACATAGCAGACTCCTGTAAGGTTAACGGTATCACTACAGCTATAGTCTGCCGGGCGGCGCGGCTGTTACAGTGAATGACTTTTCATTTGCAGAAATTTCGTCTGCCTTCATTGGTATAGCATGTTTCATCTGCTGATCGTGTCACCCTCATCGTTAATTTGAATAAATAACAGCCGCTATCCTTTGTACACACTGTCCAACTTTTTTCGGCAAATTGATGAGGTCTGGTCTACGGCTCAATGTCATCTCCCCATTATAATGATGCGAAATATCGGCACATTCAGGTGATAGCATGGTACAGCTTCAAACGCGCAGCTACATTTCACAGAGCGTTCAAAACTTGAAACCCTCCGGCATCCGCCGGTTTTTTGACATCGCCGCTACGATGGATGATGTGGTGACGCTGGGCATTGGCGAACCGGATTTCGTCACCCCCCATCACATTGTCGAAAAAGGTATCGAATCGCTGCGGCTGGGCAACACCGCCTATACCTCCAACGCGGGCATGATTGAACTGCGCCGGGCGATTTCGGCTTATATTGAGCGGTTGTATGGCGTGCACTACGCGCCTGAAGATCAGATTCTCGTCACCATCGGCGTCAGCGAGGCCATGTGGGTTGCGCTCAAGGCCATTATCGACCCTGGCGACGAAGTGCTGGTGCCGGAACCCTGTTTCGTCGCCAACGCGGCGGCGGTCACGATGGCTGGCGGTGTTCCTGTTCCGGTAGATACCTTCCTTGAGGACGAATTTCAGGTGACGGGCGCGATGCTGGAAGCGGCCATCACCCCGCGCACCAAAGCCATCCTTATCAATTACCCAAATAACCCCACCGGTGCCTATCTTAGCCGCCAGCGGATGCAGGAAATCGCTGATGTCGCCGAAAAGTATGACCTGCTGGTGCTGTCGGACGAAATTTATGAGCGGCTGGTGTACGGTGTCGAACACGTCAATTTCGCCTCGCTCCCTGGCATGTATGACCGCACCATCCTCATGAGCGGCATGAGCAAATCGTTCGCCATGACCGGCTGGCGCATCGGCTATGTCAGCGCCGCGCCGGAAATCATGGACGCCATCCGCAAGCTGCACCAGTATTTGATTATGTCTGCCCCCACCGTTGGGCAGGTGGCCGCACTGGAAGCATTGACACACGGCGAGGATGATGTCCAGATCATGCGCGGGGAATATGACATCCGCCGCCGTCTGGTCGTTGAGGGTTTCAACAGCCTCGGCATGACCTGCTTCGAGCCGCGTGGCGCATTTTATGCCTTCCCAAGCATCGCCGCCACCGGCATGACAGACGAAGAATTCTGCGAAAAGCTGCTGCACGAGGAGCGAGTCGCCCTTGTGCCGGGCAGCGCTTTCGGGCGCAGTGGGGCGGGGCATGTGCGCGCCAGCTATGCCACCAGCCGTGAAAATATCGAAGTCGCGCTGGAGCGCCTCACCCGCTTCATGCACCGTCACGGATAAGGTATACTCTTCCGCAGTTAACAGACAGATTTCGCCACAGAGACACAGAAAACACACAGTGAAATTCACATTTCGCCCGTTTTCTGCGTCTCTATGTTGATTCTCAACTACTCCGCCGAGGTGTGTTCTGCAAACCCTGCGTCGTAACTGGCACGACTGGCTGGCGCTGATTGTCCTGCTCGTGCTGATTTTTATCCTGTTTGAACCCATGCTCGTTCACATGCTCTGGGGACGCGGCTTCGACTACCCACTCCACCTGGAATTCGCCCGTGACATCCGCGAAGGCACTCTGGAACTGCTGCCCCATCCACTCTTTCATCTGGTAGTGCTGGGTGTCGTGCCGCTGCTGCCGTCGCTGCCTTTCCTCGAAACTTACAAACAGGCGGGTTTGATCGTCGGCGTCGCGCTTTACCTGCTCACTGGCATTGTCCTTTATATGGCTTATGTTCGTCTGGCTGTGCGAGGTGGGCGTTCGTGGCATGGCGCAGCGCTGGCTGTGACGATTGTGCTGCTGTTGATGCTGGTCGCCCCTGTCAATATCATCTCGTGGCGGGAGGGTAAACTGTTCTGGGGCTACTTTTTGCCCAACATCCATATGAACCCGACGCTGACCATTCTCAAGCCGCTGGCGCTGCTCCTGTTCGTCTACATCGCCGCCGTTTTCAGTGATGAATCACGTCTCAATAGCTGGACGCATGTGCTGGCCGCAGCCGTTCTGACGGTGCTGTCCGGGCTTGCTAAGCCGAATTTCGCCATCGCTTTTCTGCCTGCGCTGGTGGTTTTCGCGGCGGTCTGGCTCTATCAGAAAAAACCGATTCAGTGGCGGCTGCTCCTGCTGGGGATCGTGCTTCCGGCGGGGATTTTGCTGGCTTTACAATATCTTGCGCTGTCCGGGGGTTCGGCTTCTGGCGGCGGGATTGCCTTCAGCCCCTTGCAGATACTCAACGAGCGCGGCATTAACCGTTTGCCGCTCAAATTCATCCTGTCGATTCTGTTCCCGCTGGCGGCCTACAGCCTCTATTTTCCTGCTGCCCGGCGTGATGCTGCCCTGAACCTCGCCTGGCTGATCTTTCTCATCGGTGCATTTTATGCCTACACCCTGATTGAGCCAGAACGCATGTTGGATGCTAATTTCACCTGGAGCGGGCAGATCGGAGTGACGGTGCTGTTTGCTGTTTCGCTGGTCTTTGTCATTCGCCAGACGCGGCAAACCGGCTTCACCCGGCGCGGGATGCTGCTGGCGGGCGTGCTGGCGCTGCATGGCCTCAGCGGTCTGTTCTGGTATTATGCCGACTCGGTATCGCCCGGTTTTGTGTGGTACTGATTACAGCTTGAGCGCTTCCCGCACGGTCTGTTCCAGCAGTTCAGGGTCGAAGGGCTTGGTCAAATAACGGAAAACCCGGTTTTGCAGCTTGCCAATCAGCTTATTGGTGGGGTCGTCAAAAGCCGTCAGGATAATAATGGGGAAATCCGCATCCGGGTGCTGCTCCTTGATGGCTTCCAGCACCTCCCAGCCGTTCATGCCCGGCATCCCAATGTCCAGCATGAGCAGGTCAGGCTGGCGCTGCACCAGCGTTTCCAGCGCGGAGTAGCCATTGGGTGCGTGCTGGCTTTCTACCCCTATGCGGCCCAGCGTCATCTGGATAATCCCGGCAATATCTTCTGTATCTTCCACCACCAGGGCGAAAGGTTTTTCCGATGTAGCCACTTGGCGTCACCTTTGTGCGTCAGATTTTATATGAGTATATGCGAGGTATTGCCCCTGGCGCGACAAGGTTTGTGCTTTCCGACAGAAAATTCATGCTTCGACCTGAGAGAATAATAACGATACAATTAAAAAATAGACAAAATATCAAAAATTGATGAATCAAATGTCTACACTCATGCCCCGTTAACGAATTATGTGTATCATTATTGTATATCGTCAGGGTTTCTATGCGATTTTTTCAAGGTGTGAACCTTGTCCTGTGGTAACTGAAGGAGGGGCAAGATGCCCTCAGAACGAGTGCTGGTCATTGAAGACGAGGCGCGTATCGCGCAGTTCATTGAGCGGGGGTTGATTTACGAAGGCTACCGCGTCAGTGTGGCGCGTGATGGTCAGACGGGATTGATGATCGCCCGCGACAATCCGCCTGATCTGGTGATCCTCGACTGGATGCTGCCGGGGCTGGACGGGCTGGAAGTCTGCAAACGACTCCGGGCTGCCAGCGATGTGCCAATCCTGATGCTGACCGCCAAAGATGACATCAAAGACCGCGTGACCGGCCTCGACGCCGGGGCAGATGATTATCTCGTCAAGCCATTCTCCGTCGATGAGCTGATGGCGCGGGTGCGGGCGCTGTTCCGCCGCTCGGTTCCGGCCTCAAGACCGGAGATTCTGCGCTTCGCTGATCTGATGCTCGATACCGGCACGCATCGCGCCTACCGGGGCGAAAAGCCGATTGACCTGACAGCCAAGGAATATGAACTGCTGGAACTGTTCATGCGGAATCCGCGCCAGGTTCTCACCCGCGATGTCATTTTTGATCGCGTGTGGGGGTACGACTTCGGCGGCGAGAGCAATATCATCGAGGTGTATGTGCGCTATCTGCGGCAAAAGACTGAGTCCGACAGTGCGCCTCGTTTGATTCATACGGTACGCGGCGTCGGCTATGTCCTGCGCGAAGAAGAGTAAACGCATCGTACCATGACTTTCCGTAAGAAGCTGATTGCCCTGTATTCCGCCCTGCTGGCCCTCATCATTCTGTTGTTTGGCCTGCTGGTTTTTGGCGTTATCCGTTCCACCTGGATCGAGGCACTGGACGATACGCTTCATGAGACGGCGAAGCAGGTTATCAGCAACAGCCGCTCTTTCCCCGTGCGTGAATTTGGCAGCCCCAGCACGACGCGGATTGTGCTGCCACAGCTCGATATTTTCCGCGCCTCCGGTGTGCTGGTGCAGGCCTGGTCGCTCCAGCCGGACGGCACTTCAACCTTCGCCGCTGCCTCCGACAATCTGGGAGATTACAAAGACCCACTCGACCCAGCCACGCTGGGCGTGCGCGAGCCTACTGTCACTAACGCCTTCGTCAACGGGACGGAACTGCGGGTACTGACGCGCCCCATCATTGTCGTTGGGCAGGACAGGCTGTTTGGCAATATTCAGGTAGCTGCCTCGCTTCAGACCATTAACGAGGCGACTCGTAAACTATCGCTGGCGATGGTGCTGGGCGGTGGTGGTGCCATGCTGGGTTCGCTGCTGATCGGTATGTGGCTTTCGCATCAGGCGGTCAGGCCGATCAATGCCATCACCTGCGCGGCGGACAGCATCGCTACCGCCCGCGACCTGAATACACGCCTGCCCTGGGATGGCCCTGAAGATGATGAACTGGGCCGGATGGTCAGCGTCTTCAACCGCATGATGGACAGACTGGAGCATCTTTTCGGCGCACAGCGTCGGCTGGTGGCGGATGTCTCGCACGAGCTGCGAACGCCGCTGACAGCCATCCGGGGCAACCTCGATATTATCCGGCGCTACGGTGTCGATCAGGAATCGCTTGATGCCATTGCCAGCGAAACCGAGCGGATGTCGCGCCTTGTCAACGACCTGCTGCTGCTGGCGCGGGCTGACTACGGCAGTATGCAGATTGACCTGTCGCAGGTTGATCTCGACACCGTGATTGCCGATGTCTACAAAGAAGCGCAAATTCTGGTCAAAGACCGCGATCTACAGGTTAAGCTGGCGACAGTTGAGCCGGTGCGCCTGATGGGTAACAGCGACCGCCTCAAACAGTTATTGCTCAATCTGGTGGATAACGCCATCAAATTCACGCCCGACGGCGGCCAGATTACCCTTTCGCTGCGTCAGGCGGAAAATATGGCGGTCATTCAGGTGCGGGACACCGGCATGGGCATCGCGCCAGAAGACCTGAAGCGTGTCTTTGACCGTTTCTACCAGGCCGCCCCAGCCCGCGCCCGCAGCGACGAAGACGGCGGCGCAGGCCTGGGACTGTCGATTGCCAAGTGGATTGCCGAGGCACACGGTGGCAGCATTGAAGTAGAGAGCGTGCCGGGCGCAGGCACTACTTTTACGGTTAAGCTGCGGGCCTTCGAGCCGGATGCGGACGAGCCGCCCAGCAGCGCCACCTATAACACCTATCTGTCCTTGCAGCGTTTTGTGCGGCGCAGACGTCCTTACGTCGAGACTTCGCCGGGGCATTAGCGCCGGTGATGCATAAGGCCATTTTGTGGCGGCGGGGGGGGGGGCGGGGGAGAGGATTTTTTTTAAAAAAAAAGCCCCCAATTTTTTTTATGAAAAAATGATGT
>CAYUTY010000011.1:0-38557 GCA_964447795.1 uncultured Anaerolineaceae bacterium | reverse complement strand
TTAGCGCCGGTGATGCATATTGCCATTTTGTGGCGGCGTCGGCGGCAGTGAGACATATTTGATTTGTCTCACTGCCACCGCCATTTTATTTGCGACAATTGGTGAGAATGGTGAAAATGAGAATCGGCCATTTTTATCATTTGAGTTGCTACCTGATAGTTGATAGTCGATAGTCAACTACCTGAGAACAAAGTTTAACATGGACATGAGGCCCAAAGTGAAACATTTGTCATGACATTTGTTTCGATTTTGAGGGGAAAGGGGGAGATAAAAGTTAAAAGATAAAAGATAAAAGTAGAAAGTTAAAAGGGGAGATTAAAGAGCGGAACAATGCATCCGCTCTTACGATAATCGAGGGGAAGAGCTGGTCAATACAGGCATACAAGGCGCTAGGCTGAGAACAGTTCAGCACGTAATCATTCAATGTCGTCAAACTGTTCCATGATTTTCTGATAGGCCTCATTGATGGCCTGCATCATGGCGGTTGAGTTGGGGGCGCGGTTCAGGTCAGGGTGATATTTACGCGCCATGCGGCGGTAGGCCGTTTTGATGGTGTCAATATCGGCGTCAGGTGTCAGTTGCAGCCGTTCATAGAGCGCGGCCAGGGCGTGAAGCGGGGGTGCGGTTGCCCGGCGGTGGCCGTAGGTGTGATAGGCACCTTCGCCATCCACAAAGCCGGCGGTGCGCCATGTCCCGCTCATAAAGCCATGATCGACCTTGACCTCGCCAGCACGCAGATTGTGGATGTTGAGGTTATCGCCATAACGGATGTTGCGATAATTGCCTTCGCGGTCATAATGCACGGGGAAGATGAAGACTTCCGGGCCGTATTTGTCCCAGGCGTAAATCCGATTGCCATAGAGCGGCAGCAGCGCTTCTTCCCAGTCCCATAAGTCAACCAGATGCCCCTCCGGCGGGAGCAGCATATCGGCCCAGAGGATAAAAAGGGTATGGGCGTCGTTGGCCTGATTGTAAAGCAGGGTACTTTTAATCTCGTAGGGGGGAATTGGCGTTTCAATCAAATGGATGCTGACCTGTTCTCCGGTAGGCAGCCTGACCAGAATAATATCTCCGCCGTCATCCAGAATATGTGCGCCTGCATGGGTCAAGCGGTAGACCAGATACATGCTCGCCCGATAAGTGTCAAATCGTACCACCGCCATGAATACCTTTAAACCTCGTTCCACCATTACACAGGGGCGGAAATGCCCCTGTGCCTGCTGCTATCGCTCCATTGGTTCAGGTCTGCCCTTTATCCGAGCAGCCATGACTCCTCGATTTCGTCCCACTGGATGACGAGTGTTTCCTCAATCAACTCGCCAGAACCGGTATTAAATTCCGAATAGTTGATCTCGCTGATCCAGGCGCCGGTGAGCGTCCAGCGGCGGATTTCGACACCGTCGTCAACGGCGACGACCGCCAGCGTGCGCTTGGGGCGGAGGATGTCTGTCCGCGCCGAGACGGTTTCCCGCACCCAGATATTAAAGCTGTTTTCCGGGTCACGCTGCACCATTTTGACCAGTCTGATCGGTTCCTTGATTTCCTTGAGTGTGCTGGTGGTTTTTACATCCAGCTTGAAGGATACCAGGCCGGTAACGCGGAAGATACCCGCCATCTTTTCGCCTTCCAGCTCAACGTTGAACTCGTTTGCGGAAAGGCTGTCCACCGCCTGCACACCGCTGTTCGCCTGTACCGGGACAATCGGAGAGTCGGCCATGAGTCGCTCCTTAAGAGAGATTTATTTATGTTGAGTATAGCGGTAGTTGGCGGCTGCGGAAACAGGAAGCGATGAGAAATTGTTGAATATTCGTCATTCGCGCTCCCAGACACGGATAAGCCCATCATATGCCAGCGTTTTCAGCGTCCGGCTGTCGTGACTGAACTGCAACTGGTAGACCCGAAGCGGGTGCAGTAGTTCGGCCACCTGCTCCCAGGTCGCCGTATCCCAGACGAAAACCGCGCCGTTGGTGCTGGTTGTCACCAGAAGCGAGCCATCGGGGCTGAAGATCAGGTTTCCCAGCGCGGTGTAATAGGACATGGACGCGACCGGCTCTGGATTGGGCGCGTCGCCGCTCAAATCCCAGACACGAGTCACATTATCCGCCGTGCCGCCATGCAGATAGGCGGTGAAGGAAATCGCCATGATCGTTTCATCAGGATTGAAGCGAATGTACTGCGTGTTTGGGGTGATGCCCGGTGTTTCCGATTGGAATTCCAGCCTGATAGTTGTGCCATCCTCGTGATTGACCAGAAAATGCGCTTGTTCGTCTTCCCAACCGTAAATCACTTCCCATTTGCCCGATGGGCTGAGGGCGCGATTATCGGCTGACAGCACGATGTCCGGCTCCATCGCAAGCTGATGGGGCTGGTGGGCGTCGGTGTAGGTGAGGCAGGCGGTTGACTCTGCCGCGCCGCACAGCGCCGTGTCGGCGTTCAGTTCAGCTATGGCGTAGATCGCCAGCCGGTCGCCTGTGACCACCGCCAGTCGTTCATTGTCCGGCGAAAAGCGGACGAGTCCCTTGAATGGCGGCAGCAGAGTCAGCACTTCACGGGTGAGCGTGTCCTCGATGCGGATTTCATCCTGATAGATTGTGAGCGCCAGCCGTGCATCCGGGCTGATTGATCTCACTTGCAGGCGCGACTGATTCAGCCCCAGAAATTCTATGCCGAAGCGCTGCGGCTGCGGATCAAAGACCAGCGCAATGTAGGGAGCGCCCGGCACAGAAGCCACCAGCCGCGCGTCCTCCAGCACAAAATCGTTCGTCAGTTCGCCGTCGTAATCGCCAACCGTTAGTATCTCACTGCTGCCGAGGTCAATCATATAAAGTTCGCTGATCGACATATCGCCGCCGGTGAAATTGCCCATGACCGCCAGCTTCGTCGCATCGGGGCTGAAGGCGACGGCGATAGGGGGCAAACGATCTGAATAGCGGTAAATTCTGAGCGGGCCACCTTCGAGCTGAGCGAGTTCTGCCTCTGACAGCAGCGACCAGACATGGATGAGGGTTTCGCCATATCCATTTTCGGTGTCGCGGGTCGGTGTCTGATAAGGATCGACGACTGCTGCCAGTTTTTCGCCATCGGCGCTGAAGACCAGCAGATTATAAATCGAATGGCCGCTTTTGAAGAACTGCGTCTGTTCGCCCGTCTCCAGATCATACAAACCGAATCCGCCATCCTCGACCACTGCCATGCGTGTGCCGTTCGGGTCAAAGGCACGCGGCCCGCTGACCTCGATCAGGCGGGGTTCGGCGTTCAGGTCATCCGCCGGGTACAGCCACACGCCCAGCCCGTTGCTGACGGCGATTGTCTCGCCATCGCCCAGCCATAATATACCGAAAATGCTGCCACGTCCGATCACCTCTTTCAGCGTGAATGTCTCACCCTCCTGAGCGGCCACGCCAATGACGGACAGACAGAGCAGGAAGAGCAGACCGACCCATAAGGAGACTCGCTTCATGTGTCAATTATCCTCATTGTTTTTAGTCATTGTCAGACAAGCTGAAAGCTGCGTCAAACCACGTTTCCCCACCGGCTGAAGTACGGCCAGGCTGGCGCTCATGTCGTTATAATCATCCTGGTCTTTTAACTCAGTGAATATGGGGTTATCACAATGCCTGCAACCGCCGCCAATGATTTACCGCGCAGCTCCCCCGAACGTCAGGGCATCGATTCCGCTGCCATCCTTCAGTTTGTCGAGGCGCTGGAAAGCCAGATTCACGACATCCACAGCTTTATGCTGCTGCGTCATGGCAGTGTAGTCGCCGAGGGGTGGTGGTCACCGTATGGGCCCGAACATCCCCATATGTTGTTTTCGCTCAGCAAGAGTTTTACCGCAACTGCTGTCGGGCTGGCACTGAGCGAAGGACGCTTCTCCATCGACGATCGGGTGCAGTCCTTCTTCCCGGATGAAATGCCCGCCGAGGTGAACGACTTTCTGGCGGCGATGTCCGTGCGGCATCTGCTGTCGATGTCCAGCGGTCATGCTGAAGATACCTGGTCGTACATGGTTGAGCGAGCCGACAGGAACTGGATCAGAGGTTTTTTTGAAGTCCCTGTCCTGCACGCGCCGGGAACTCACTTTCTCTATAACACCGGCGCAACTTACGTTCTGTCCGCTGTCATCCAGAAAACGACGGGTATGAAGCTGGTCGATTATCTGCAATCACGGCTTTTTGCGCCGCTGGGTATCGAGAATGCGACCTGGGAAGAATCGCCGCAGGGCATCAGCCTGGGCGGCATTGGGCTGCGTATCAAAACGGAGGATATCGCCCGTTTCAGCCAACTGTATCTGCAAAAAGGACTGTGTAACGGCCAGCGTATCCTGCCAGAGGGGTGGGTGGAGGAAGCGACAGCGTTACAGATTGTGAACGGCGATATGCCCGACAGCGATTGGACGCAGGGTTATGGCTATCAGTTCTGGCGCTGCCGTCATGGTGCTTATCGAGGCGACGGGGCCTTTGGTCAGTATGGTGTCGTTATGCCGGAACAGGATGCTGTCCTGGCTATTACGAGCGGCATTGATCTGTTGGAGATGCAGCAGCCCCTGAACCTGGTCTGGGAGATACTGCTTCCGGCGATGCACCCTGGCCCGCTTCCCGAAAACAGCGCACCGCACAACCGTCTGACCGAGAAGCTGGCGCATCTGCATGTGCTGCCGGTACAGGGAGAGGCAGCATCACCCGCCGCGTCACAGGTTTCCGGGCGAACTTATGCTGTCGATGCCAACGAGCTGATGATCGAAACCATGAGCCTCGATTTTACGGATTCAGGCTGTACAGTCAGGTTCAAAACGGCAGCCCGTGAGGAGAGGGTAGTCTGTGGGTACAGCAGGTGGGAGGAGGGGCAGACCGCTCTGTTTAACGAGCCGGGGGTATCTGCTTCCAGTCCGATTGTCGCCAGCGGCGCATGGACAGCCGAAGATCGTTTTACGATGGTCGTGCGTCTGGTGGAAACGCCCTTTTTTCACACGATGCTTTACCATGTCGTGGGCGCTGATCTGATGCTCGAAACACGGGTCAACGTGTCATTTGGATCGACTAAACCTATGCTGCTGACAGCACAGCCTGTCTAGAACAGTGGCATGTCCAACGGCGCTGCGGTCTATTGCCCCATTGTCGCGCCCGGTTGGGCAAGGTTATACTGAGGTCATTCGATTTGTACGAATAACACAACCGCAGTTCAACAAATTCAACAGCTTTGGAGAGATTTTATGGCGATCAATACCACCACCCGCCCCGGCCCGAATTCACAGGCGATCATCGCCCGTGATGATGCCATCATGACCGGCGCACTGACACCGCGTTATCCATTCGTCATCGAGCGGGGGGCAGGGTCGCAGGTGTGGGATGTGGATGGTAATGAATATATCGACTTCGCGGCGGGTATCGCCGTCACCGCCACCGGTCACTCGCACCCGCAGGTGGTGGAAGCCATCAAACAGCAGGCGGAAAAATTCATCCATATCGCCGGGACGGATTATTACTACGATGTGCAGGTGAAAGTGGCCGAAAAACTGGCGGAAATCGCGCCTTTTGACGAACCGGCGCGCGTTTTCCTCACCAATTCCGGCACAGAAGCGGTAGAAGGCGCGATCAAGATGGCACGCTGGTACACCCGGCGGCAGCAGGTTATCGCCTTTTTCGGCGCGTTTCATGGCCGGACGATGGGGTCACTGTCGCTGACGGCCAGCAAGGTGATTCAGCGCGACGGCTTTTTTCCGTTGATTCCCGGCGTGCATCATGTGCCGTATAACAACCCCTACCGCTGCCTGCATGGGCGGGAGGAAGCGGCCTGCCGCGCTCACTGCACCTGTGCCGATTACATCACCGATGTGCTGTTCAAAAAGACCGTCCCGCCGGACAGTGTGGCGGCCATCATCCTGGAACCGATTCAGGGGGAGGGTGGCTATATCGTGCCGGATGTGCGCTTCGTGCAGCAGTTGCGAGAGATTTGTGACAAGTACGGTATTCTGCTGATCGCCGACGAAATACAGTCAGGCATCGGGCGGACTGGCAAATGGTGGGCGATGGAACATTTCGGCGTCGAGCCGGATGTTGTCACTTCAGCTAAAGGGCTGGCGAGCGGGATGCCGCTGGGCGCGGTGATCGCCCGCGAACATGTCATGAGCTGGCCGCCGGGCGCACATGGCTCAACCTTTGGCGGCAACCCGGTATCGTGCGCGGCGGCGCTGGCGACGCTGGAACTGATCGAAAACGGCTATATGGCGAACGCCAGCGAGCAGGGCGCGTATATCATGGATGCGCTGGAAGAGATGCGGACGCATCATCCTTCGCTGCAACATGGGCGCATCGATGGGCGCGGCCTGATGATTGGCGCGGAACTGGTGCTGGACGAGGCACGCACTCCGGCGAAGGAACTTCGCAACCGGGTCGAGCGTATCGCCATTGATAACGGCCTGCTCATCCTCGGCTGCGGCGAGAGCGGGATTCGCTTCTGCCCGCCGCTGATGATCGAGCGCGACGCTGTTCACGAAGGGCTGGAACGCTTCGAACGGACGCTGACGCAGGCCGAACACGAAGCCGGTTTGCTGTAGTTTTCAAAAATCAGGTTGAGGTGTGCCAGCGGGTACACCTCTTTTTATACACGCGCCGGGACAGCGCCTAACTGCTGCATCAGACTCATGGTGTCCGACAAGCGCCAGATTTCCACAATTTTGCCGTTTTCAAGGCGGTTGATTTCCATGCCCGGCACGCTCACCATTTTGCGGGTTGGGGCGATGTCCATGAAAGTGCCGCAGTGTTTCCCGGTCAGCGTCCAATAGGCGGATACCAGATCGTCTTCTGCCACCAGCTTGTCAATCCGCAGGCGGGTGTTGTCGAAGGCGGCGTGCCAGATTTCGCAGGCCTCCTTTTCAAATTCGATGCCGAGTTCCTTACCGGTCGCCAGATTGTGGGTGACACAATCTTTAGCCAGCATACCCAGCAGGCGTTCGGTATCGCCGAGTCCCCAGGTTTTCAGGTAATGGGTGATGAGCTTCTTATTGGCATCGGTGGTCATTATCGATTGGCCTCCTGTACGCTCTATTTAACAGGTTGCCCATAGCATAGCAGGGGTGGGTAAAAATTCTGTTAAGTGTTGAGGGGATGGCCGCTTTTGCCACATCATAATAGATGGGGGCGAGGTGAACCCCGCCCCGATTTGCGCTCGTTTATACCTGTTTGTTGAGCCAGGCTTTGGCTTCGTCCAGCTTAGAGAAAATCGCCACCCGCACGCCCATCTCAAAATAGGTATTAATCAAGTCACTCATCACATCACGGCCCGCCAGCGATTCTGGCACGACCAGCGCCCAGTACTTCCAGCCCGCCGCCGCCGCACGCGGCCCCCAGTCCTGCGACCCGTAGCGGACATCATCTTCCGAGAGCGGCCCATTTTTCCGGTCATCGGACAGCCACTTGCTGCTCTTGTGCTTTTTCAGCAGCTCGACGCCCGCGTTCAGGATTTGCCGCAGCGGTTCGCCCGTCACCGGTTGCAGTACGGTGTGATACACAATATGGTTCGTATCGTCATAGACCAGCGATACATACGGATTTTCCATAATTAATTTTTCAGCCATTCAATACACTCCTGGAAATATGCAAATGTGAATAACTACTGCCGTTATAATATACCGCAATATTTGCTTTCGCGGGTCAAAAGAGCGGAATTTTCCCCGCAGCATCATCTGTTCCGGCCTTCACTGTTTCGATTCTGGGAAGGCCGGGAAGATAACACCAGGCTTCACATGCGAAAGACGCCGAAGCGAGTGTCGGCAGTGGGGGCATTCATGCAGGCGCTGAGAGCCAGCCCCAGGACGCGCCGCGTCTCCGCCGGGTCGATCACGCCGTCGTCCCAGAGGCGGGCGGTGGAATAATAGGGGCTGCCCTCGCGCTCGTACTGGTCGAGAATGGGCTGTTTGAAAGCGGCCTGTTCGTCTGGCGAGAGATCGGCTTTGCCCGCCCGCGCCAGTTGATCGCGCTTGACCGTCAGCAGCACATTCGCCGCCTGTTCCCCGCCCATGACGCTGATGCGCGCGTTCGGCCACATCCATAGAAAGCGTGGGTTATACGCCCGCCCGCACATGCCGTAATTCCCCGCGCCGAAACTCCCGCCGACGATCACCGTCAGCTTGGGGACGCGGGCGTTGGCGACGGCGTGTACCATCTTCGCGCCATCTTTGGCGATGCCGCGCTGCTCGTATTCACGCCCGACCATGAAGCCGGTGATATTTTGCAGGAACAGCAGCGGGATATTGCGCGCCGTACACAGTTCGATAAAGTGTGTCCCTTTGAGGGCACTCTCGCTGAACAGGACGCCGTTGTTGGCGATGATGCCCACCGGGAAGCCTTCGATGCGGGCGAATCCGGTGACGAGCGTCGTGCCGTAATTGGCCTTGAACTCGCGGAAGCGGCTGCCATCGACCAGCCGGGCGATGATCTCGCGGGCGTCGTAGGCCTCGCGGAAGCTGGCAGGGATAATGCCGTAAAGTTCCGCCGGGTCATAGGCCGGTTCTTCCGGCGCGGCCATGTCCATGTCAACCTGTTTGCGCCGGTTGAGGGTAGCGGCGATTCCGCGCACGATCTCCAGCGCATGATCGTCGTCTTCAGCGAAGTGGTCAGCCACGCCGGAGATATGGGTATGGACATAGGCTCCGCCCAAATCCTCGGCACTGACTTCCTCACCGGTGGCGGCTTTGACCAGCGGCGGCCCACCGAGAAAAATCGTCCCGGTTCCTTTGACGATCACCGTTTCATCGCTCATGGCGGGGACATAGGCGCCGCCCGCTGTGCAGCTTCCCATGACGCAGGCAATCTGTGGCACGCCTGCCGCGCTCATCACTGCCTGATTGTAAAAAATGCGCCCGAAATCATCCGAGTCGGGGAACACTTCATCCTGCATGGGCAGGAACGCACCGCCGCTGTCCACCAGATAAATGCAGGGCAGATTATTCTCCAGCGCCACCTGCTGCGCCCGCAGGTGCTTCTTGACCGTCGCCGGGTAATAGGTGCCGCCTTTGACTGTCGCGTCGTTGGCGACGATCAGACATTCGACGCCGCCGACGCGCCCGATTCCCGTGACAATACCCGCCGACGGGGTTTCGTCGTCGTACAGTTCCCACCCGGCCAGCGGCGACAGTTCGAGGAAAGGTGAGCCGGGGTCGAGCAGCTTATCCACCCGGTCGCGGACGAACAGCTTGTCCTGTTCGCGCTGTCGCTGCTGGTACTGCGGGCCGCCGCCCTGCCGCACCTGTGCGAGCCGTTCGCGCAGGTCAGCGGCGAGGGCGCGGTTGTGGGCGGCGTTGGCGCGGAAGCGCTCGTCGGTGGTGGAAATGGCGGTGGGGAGGATTTCCATCATCTCATCCTATTGATGTCTTCACCCGCAAAATTTTATTCTTAGGACTTACGTAGTTGAGCGTGTGTTTGGTAGGGGAGGGTTTCAAACCCTCCCCTACACCGATACCAACTGCGTAACTTCTAATTCTATTGTATGCCGGACGGAGAAGACTGACGATGATCTGACGAAAGCAGGGGCAGTTCGGTAAACATTACCTGATACTAGGTCGGCTGATCGCGTTTTTGCTGAGCTGCTTTTTCAGCGCGATAAGCGTGAATTTCGGTATTGACGAAATCCATTACCCGTCGGTCAACTTCTGCCTGTAGTAGCTCAACTACCGCTGCTTCGGTGAGGACATCGAATTCGCGGGCGTCGCGCACCAGGTCTTCCGGTAGGTTAAAGGTAATTTCAACAGCCGCCATGAGGCCAATTCTCCCTATGATGATCTATCATAGCACAAAGCCCTCAATACAGGTGATTTTGTGCCGCTGTCACAGGGAGAATTTGCATGATTGACAACCACTTTCTGTACAAGTCGGATCAGAGTCAGACAGCCGTGCGCGGCGTCTTCTCACATCGACCAGGCGCTACAGGCTGCGCCAGTCGGGCGGGCGGTTTCGCAGCCGCCACAACCAGCCGACGGGGTAACCGGCCATCTTGGCGAGGTCGCCGACGATGCGGATGAGGAAAACAGCGCCGTATTGCCCGCTTTGTCTGCCGAGTAAGGCGGCGTTGCCCGGTTCGCGGCGGAGGAGAGCCAGGCGGCGATAGGGCTGGCGGTAGTAATAAAATATACCAGGCAGATACAACAGCCACAGCAGTGGGTGCAGCCGCAGCCCGGCCAGCAAAATCAGCGGCGCGGCGACCAGATAGGTCAGGTAACGGGCGGCGTGCCGCTTGCGCCACAGGTCAGCTTTGCCATCGCCGCGTGCGTACAGATAATACTGCTTCCAGAAGGCGCGGTATGACCCACGCGGGCGGAAATCGACGAGTGCGTCCGGCGCAAATACGAGTGATGTGTTAGCGGCGGCAGATTTTGAAGTGAGATACTGTTTGAGGCGCAGATCGAAGATCAGGTCTTCGCAGTAGTCGAGCCATTCCGGGTAGCCGCCGACCGCTTCCCAGGCGCTTTTGCGGAAGGCAATACTGCGGCTGCTGGGCAAAAATGTGGCCGGGTCAATTTCGTCAGCCAGCGGCAGCACAGTCGCCCCCATCGCCAGTTCAAACGAGGTTTCTGCCTGGGCGCGGAAAAAGCCGCCTACCATCTGACAGGCCGGGTCATGCAGCAGTGGGCGAGTCAGGTTTTCCAGCCAGTCGGGGTGCAGCTCGACCCCGGCATCGGTGACGGCAATGATGTCCGCCTGGGCAGCGGCGATAGCGCGGTTGCGCCCGGCGCTGATGTTCGCGCCCGGCTCGACAATCAGGCGCAGGGGCAGGCGGTCAGCGTAGCTTTCGATGATGCTGACGGTGTTGTCGGCGCTGCCGCCGTCGCAGATCACCACTTCATCGGGCGGGAGGGTTTGTGCGGCGAGCGACCTCATCAGACGGTGGATGCTGTCGCCTTCATTGAGAACAGTCGCGATGAGGGCGATCATGCGCGGGAAACCTCATCAGCCGGGGTCGATGCAGCTTCGACGGTGGCGCGGGCTTCAGCGACGAGTTCCGGCGGAATCAGGCGCAGCGACAGCCAGACCAGCCCCGGCACAATCAGCAGATCATCAAGCTGGCCGAGGACGGGGATAGCATCCGGGATCAGGTCGATAGGCAGCAGCAGATAACCAACAGCCAGCCCCAGCGTGATTTTGGCGCTGCGGGGTGTGCGCTCATCACGCAGGAGCAGTTGATAAACCTGCACTTCCTGTTTGATGGCCCGCATAAAAACCCGGACGCGCTGCATCATTCTCTATCCTCAGCGGCCTGGCGCGGGTGCGTGCTGAAAAAATCGTAAATCACCTGGGTGGCGTCGATGTCCATCCCGGTCAGGCCGAGTTCAAAGGGCGCGTCGATGACGTGTCCCGGCCAGGTGTGACCACCGTAAATGATGCCATAAAGCGTCACATCAGCCCCATTGTCGCAGGCGGTGCGTGTTTCCGATACGACCAGCGTGCCATCATCAGGATCGACATCTGCTTCCATGATGAGGCCGCTGCTTTCTTCACAGCCGTTGTGCCGCGCCCAGTAAATCACTGAGTCGCGGGCGGAGAGATAGCCATTTTCATAACCCATCCAGGGAACGACGCCGTCATCCGTCCCCTGTACGATCATAACCGGGACGGCGGGCGAGTCTTCACAGGAAGCGAGCAGATAGCGGGGCATGGTCGAGGCGACTGAGGCGACAGCGGCTACCCGGTCAGAAAGTTCGCAGGCCAGCCGGAAAGAGAACATGCCGCCCATCGAATGGCCGGCAGCATAGACCTGATCGGGGTCAATATTGAGCGCCTCCACCAGCGAGTCGATCATGTAGGCGGTGAAACCCAGGTCGTTGACATTGCCGATGCGCGGGTCGCCGGTGCGGCCATCATTCCAGGCGCGGTTGATGCCATCAGGATAGACGACGATCAGGCCGTGTTCGTCGGCAACATCGTTGAAGCCGGAATAGCTGGCGATGCCTGCGCCTGTCCCGCCTGCGCCGTGATAGGCGAGGATGAGCGGCACCGGGTCGCCATCGGCGTCATAGCTGTCGGGGATGTAAATGTTGTAGATGCGGCGCACGCCATCCAGCACCAGCGACACGCTGAAGCTGCCGGGGCCGGGGAATTCCGGCACAAAGGATTTGTCATCAGCAGGGGTGGCTTCGGGCGTTGCTTCGGGCGTCGCTTCAACAGCAGCTTCAGCAGTTGATTCGGTAGTAGCTTCAACCGTAATCTCAATCGTGGCTTCCGGGGTGATTTCGGTAGTGGCTTCAAGGGTTACTTCAGGGGTGGTGTTGGCTTCGGGCGTGGCTTCCTGTGCCAGAATGGTGGTGGCAGGCCCAATCAGCATGAGCAGTAAAAATAAAATGCGGCGCAGCATAAACAGAACTCCTTGAGGATGGTCGTCACGCCCTCTTTACTATGCCCACAACCGATAAGTTCAGGTGTGGTCTGGAGACAAAAGGCGAACTGCGCCTGATTATAACCTGCTGCCGCCTGTATCCGTAATGGTGATGGGTAGGCCGCCGCCAATCAAAACCCCGCTGCGAACGGGGTTTTTGCGTCATGCAATCCGGCTTTCAAAAGGCGGTGCTTCTTCGAATGACGAGTTCAGGATCAAAGACGATCTGCCGTTGGGGCAGGGGTTCCTGATTGATTTCAGCGAGCAGAATATCAAACAACGTTTTGGCGACGGCATCAATTGGCTGGCGCACGGAGGTAATCCCCAGGAATTGGGCCGTTGGGTCATCATCATAGCCGGTGAGCGCGACCTCTCGATGACCCCTGTCATCCAGATACGCTTTCGCGCCAAACGCCATCACATCATTGGTGCAGATGATGGCGCTGGGTGGATTTTTGGCGGCCATGAGCCGCGCCGTCGCTTCAGATGCCGAAGCCAGAATATTGGGCGTATAGGAAATCCAGGCTGGATCGATGTCGATTCCCGCCCGCTGCATGGCGGTATGATAACCGGCCTCGCGCGCGTCACCGACCAGACTGCCGGGATGCCAGTTGATTAATCCGATTCGTTCATGACCCAGCGACAGCAGGTGATCGACGACAATTTCAATGCCTTTTTTGCCATCCACATCGACATAAGCAAAGTTGGCATCAGCCAGATACATCCCCCCAAAGGCGGCGAAGGGCGCGTTAAGGGCAAAAAGCCGCTGGATGCGCGGGTCGTTGTAACGCACATCAGACAGAATGAATCCATCGACGCGATTGGTGGAAATGAGTTCGTCGTAGACTCGCTCCGCATCTTCCTGGGGCTGGATGAAGGTCAGCAGGTGATAGTTTTTGCCCTCCGCCGCTAATGTCACCCGGTAAATGAATTCATCGAGCAGGTTATTCATGCGGCTGGGGTCGTCGTGAACGTGCCAGGAATAGCCCACGATACCGGCGCGGTTGGTTTTGAGATTGCGGGCCATGATGTTTGGACGATAACCAAGCGCTGCCGCCGCCTCGATCACCTTCTGGCGAGTGGCGGGCTTGATGAGGTCGCTGCCGTTGAGGGCATAGGAAACCGTTCCTTTGCCGACACCGGCCAGATCAGCAACATCAATCTGGGTGATCTTGAGTTCGTAGTTGAGCTGTTCTGCCACCTGCGCCACATGCTGTTGAGTCGCCGCGTCAACGGCATCATCTTTTTTGAGCGCTCGGAAAGCATCGAGCAGGGTTACATTTGCAACTTCAGCCACTTTTTTCAGCGATGTCATCAAAGAGCCTTTCCGCTTGAATGGGAAACACCAGCGTCGTATAGAGACGTCTCAATAAATTGCTTGACAGCTTTCCCCAGACATTATACAATATTTTTGAGACGTCTCAAAAATTGTTGTCGGCCATGTAAATGCAGTTTCCCTGATAGTCCAACTTTAGGAGAAAACAGATGTTTCGCAAGATGTCTTTTCTTTTAAGCGTGTCGCTCATCGTCCTGTTGAGCGTATCCTTTATTCCCACACTGGCACAGGAAGCCGCCCCCGTCCCCGAAATCCTGACTCTGCCGGAAGAAATTGCTGGCGGACGCCCTGTTACCATTACCGTATCGGAAAAACCGACCGCTGACCAACCAGAGTCGCTGGCAACCTGGGAAGCAACGGCGCAGCGCTTCATGGATTTGTACCCCAATGTAACCATTGAGGGGCTGGAGATGGAATACGATCCCGCTGCATTCGCAGCCCTGATCGCCAGCAACCAGCTTCCCACGCTGTTCCGTTCCTATTTTACCGAACCGCCGAAGTTCATTGAGCAGGGCGCAGTCGCAGACCTGACTCCTTACTTTGAAGCAGCAGGCGTGTCGGATGTTTTCAATCCCTCCATTCTGAACGTCATGAGCCAGGATGGCGCGATTTACGCCATCCCGCGTGATGCTTATGCGCTTGGACTGGCTTATAACATCCCCATGCTGGAAGCGGCTGGTTTCGATGGCCCGCCGGAAACCTGGCAGGAACTGGCCGAAATGGCCGTCGCGCTGACTGACCGTGACAGCGGCGTTTCCGGCTTTGCCTTCATCAACGACGGCAGCGCCGCAACGGGCTGGCACTTCACCAATATCGCCTACGGCTTCGGCGCAACACCGCAGGACATCATCAAGGATAATGGCGATGGCACTTTCTCGGCAGCATTCGGTGAAGGCGCACCGGCGGAAGCGCTGGCATTCATCCAGTCCTTGCGGTGGGAGCATGATGTTCTGCCCGGCGCGACCCTTGACTGGGGCAGCATTTCCGAAGCGCTGGTTTCCGGGCGCGTGGCGATGGTGATTTACGCGGGCGATCAGTTTAATTACGATTACACCCAGTTTCCTGATGCTGATCTGAGCGTGCTGGGCTACGCCGCCGCTCCAGGCGGCCCGGCGGGACATGTTACCCTCTCTGGGGGCAACCTGTGGATGGTGAGCAACGCGGCAAGCGATGACCAGAAGGAAGCCGCCGCTTACTTCCAACTGTGGCGGCAGTTTGACCCGGTTGAATTGCAAACCGCTATTGAAGTGACAACCGAAGCCATCGGGATGCCAACCCTGCCCATGTTCGTTGGCGATTACCAGGAAGCCTATGCGGCCTTCCGCGAACCCTACAACAAGCTGCCAGTTGAAAATTACGCGCCATTTGTTGACGCTGTGACCGGCGGCCAGGTGACCGTCCAGGCCGAACCCAGCCCCAATGTTCAGGATTATTATACCGAGCTGGGCGTCCTCGTCAGCGAGGTGCTAAGCGTGGAAGATGTGGATGTCGCCGCCCGACTGGGTGAAGTCGCGCAGGAATTCCAATCATTCGTGCTGGATCGCTAAACCCCGCTTGCATCCGTCGAAACCGGGTGGTTCGCGCCACTCGGTTTCGCTTGAAGGACGTGTCATGAATTCACCCTATCCGCTTGAAAGCAAAATCGCCCGGCCGCCGAAAAGACGTAAGCCAGTCGATCTGGCGCGAATTCGCGCGGCGCTGCCGGGGCAGATTTCGGCATATCTCTTTTTACTGCCCGCGCTGATTCTGTATGCAGTTTTCGCCTGGCTTCCCATCGCCAAGTCCATCCAGATGAGTTTTCATGATGTACGGCTCGGCGGTGAATGGACGTGGGTCGGGCTGGATAACTTTTCGCTCATGTTTCGTGATCCTGCTTTCAGCATTGCCTGGGAGAACAGCCTCGAATTTGCCTTATGGAGTCTCGGACTGGGCTTTTTCGTGCCGGTCGTGATTGCCATTCTGATTCGGGAAGTGCGGCGCGGTAAAAGTTTTTTCCGTATCGTTTATTTTCTGCCCACCGTCGTCCCGGCGGCGGTTGCAGTCATCATCTGGCGCTTTATTTATGATCCCGATATTGGTGTTTTAAACAGTTTTTTAGCGCAGTTTGGCGTTTCCCGGCTGTTATGGTTGCAGGATGTCGCGCTCGCCAAACCGGCACTGGTGGTCGTAATGACCTGGGGCGCGTTCGGCACGACGGCGCTGATTTACCTCGCCAGTTTGCAGGATGTGTCGCAGGAATTGTATGAAGCGGCGGAACTGGATGGCGCGACACCGTTTCAGCGTATTCGCCATATCGCGCTGCCTCATCTTTACCCGGTGATGTCGCTGATGTTCGTTTTACAGGTGATCGCTGTGGTACAGGTCTTTACCGAGCCATTTCTGCTCACAACCGGTGGCCCTGGGCGCGAAACCCTCACACCGGCCATGCATATCTATAATCGCGCCTTCATCCGTTTCGATTTTGGCTATGCTTCTGCCTGGAGCGTCACCATGATTTTAATCCTGGGTGTTTTCTCCATCGGCTACCGCGTCATCAACCATCGCCTCACGGCAGATCACTGAGGTTTACCTATGGATCGCGGTTTTTTTTCAAATGTTGAGCTGCGTACCCCTTCGGGACGATTTTTGTACACGCTTGCCATACTATTTTTGCTGCTGGTCGCCGTTGTAACGATTTTTCCTTTCGTTTTTGCTTTTACCTCAGGCTTAAAATCCAGCACGGAAGT
The DNA here is from genome assembly GCA_964447795.1 of uncultured Anaerolineaceae bacterium. Classification (GTDB taxonomy): domain Bacteria; phylum Chloroflexota; class Anaerolineae; order Aggregatilineales; family Phototrophicaceae; genus CFX2. The sequence goes on along the minus strand of CAYUTY010000011.1, from coordinate 22,129 downwards.
CGTCAACACCCTGAATCTACTGCCTGCCAATCCACAGTGGGAGAATTACAGCCGCGCCTGGGCGCTGTTTGAAATGCCCCGGATGTTCACCAACTCCTTCATCATCGTGGGGGGCGGCGTCCTGTTTCGGGTGCTAGTGTCGGCGGCGGCGGCCTACAGCCTGTCGAAGCTCAAGCCGGTTGGCGGGCGTTTCATCAGCCTCGGCTTCCTGCTCACGCTGATGGTGCCATCCATCGCCTACTTTGTGCCGCTGTACACCACCATCTCCGATCTGCCCATTTTTCACATCAGCCTGGTTGGATCGTACTGGGGATTATGGCTGCCTTACTGCGTCGATGCCTTTTCCATCTTCGTCCTGAAGACCTTTTTTGATCGTATTCCATCGGATTTACTGGACAGTGCGCGGGTGGATGGCGCCAACGCGCTGCAAATGCTGACCCATATCATCCTGCCCTTATCCCGTTCGATTCTGATTGTCTTATCGGTGCTGGCGTTTGTCGCCCTCTGGCGCGATTTTCTGCTGCCATACCTGGTGCTGACCGACCCGAAGACTCAACCGGTGACGGTGCGCCTGTTTTATGTGGCCGGTGATTACAGCCTGAACTTACAGATGGCAGCTTCGTTTCTGGCGCTGCTGCCGCCGCTTCTGATCGCTATCCTGCTGCAACGGTATATGAAAATCGGTCTAACCCTCGGCGGCGTCAAGGGTTAGTGAGGAGAATCACATCATGCTTCCAGAGCAGTTTACGCTCGACGTGCGGCCTGTGGCGTCGGGTGATGCTATCGTGCGCCTCGGCCATGCCCGCTTCACGGTCTTAACCGAAGGCCTGATTCGATTGGAATACAGCGCGGCTGGTTTTGAAAATCGTGCCAGCCAGACCATGTGGTATCGCCAGCAGCCCCTCCCGGATTTTACAGTGCAGCAGGAAGAAGGCCGTCTCATCATCGAGACGAACGCTTTTTCCCTGTGCTATGAGGAGGGAAATCCCTTTACAGCGGACAGCCTCTCCATTCATGTGAAAGCGACTAACGCCATCTGGCATCCCGGCACAGTCGATAGCGAAAATCTCAAAGGCACTACCCGCACCCTCGATTATGCCAATGGCTATACCGCCCTCAACGACGGTCTAATCTCGCGCTCCGGTTGGGCGCTGCTGGATGACTCTCGCTCATTCGTTTTCAACGAGGATTACTGGCTGGAAGGTCGCGCCGCTGGTGCTGTGGACTGGTATTTCTTCGCCTATGGGCATGATTACAAAACCGGCCTGCGCGATTACTGCGCCGTCAGCGGAAAAATCCCGCTCATTCCACGCTGGATTCTCGGCAACTGGTGGAGCCGCTACTGGGCCTATACCCAGGATGAACTGCAAACGCTCATCAGCGACTTTCAGCAGCATGACATTCCGCTGTCGGTCTGCATCGTCGATATGGACTGGCATCTCACGCAAACGGGCAATGGCAGCACCGGCTGGACGGGTTACACCTGGAATAAAAATCTTTTCCCTGATCCGCAGGGTTTGATCGATTTCATGCACCGGAAAGGGCTGCGCGTCTCCCTTAATCTGCATCCGGCGGAAGGGATACACCCGCATGAGGCGCAGTATCCCGAAATGGCGCGGCGTATGGGCATCGACCCGGCCTCTGAACAGCCGATAGCATTCGACATCACAGACCCGACCTTCGTCAAAGCCTATTTTGAAGTGCTGCACCATCCTTACGAGGCGATGGGGGTTGATTTCTGGTGGGTCGATTGGCAGCAGGGCTTAAGCTGCAAAATCCCCAACCTTGACCCGTTGTGGCTGATTAATCACCTGCATTTTCAGGATATTGGGCGCAGCCGTTCCCGCCGCCCCTTCATCTTCTCGCGCTGGGGCAACGAAGGCCACCAGCGCTACCCGATTGGGTTCTCTGGCGACAGTTATATGTCGTGGGATACCCTGCGTTTTGAGCCATATATGACCGCAGCCGCTTCTAACGTCGCTTACGGCTGGTGGAGCCATGACATTGGCGGGCATACCAGCGGCGTGGGCGATGGTGAGTTATTCACGCGCTGGGTGCAGTTCGGTGTATTCAGCCCCATCATGCGGATTCACAGCACCAAAGGCTATTTTTACGATCAGCGCCCCTGGGCCTTTGAAGATGCCGAGGTGCAGCATGTGCTGCGCGATACGCTGCAACTGCGGCACACCCTGATTCCCTATCTGTATACGATGGCCTGGCGGGCGCATCAGGAATCGCTGCCGCTGATGCTGCCGATGTATTACGATTACCCGGAAGCGGAAGCCGCCTACCGCTGCCCGCAGCAGTATTTATTCGGCACAGAACTGATTGCCGCGCCTTTTGTCGAACCCAGCGACCCCGATACCGGCTTATCACGCCAGGTGGTCTGGCTGCCGGAAGGCGACTGGTATCATGTTTTCACGGGCGAACATTACCAGGGTGATCGCTGGCACGCCATTTATGGCTCACTGCGGGATATTCCGCTGTTCGCCAGGGCGGGGGCGATTGTGCCAATGGGCGCGAAAAGCGGCTGGGGCGGCATTAATAACCCGGATGAACTCCACCTGCACCTCTTCGCCGGTGCTGATAACCGCTTTACGCTCTACGAAGACGACGGCAGCTCGCGCGATTATCTAAACGGTGATTACTGCCTGACGACCATCAGCCAGCGCTGGTCGGCGAATCAGCTTGAGGTGACGGTCAGCGCCGAAGGCAATACCGATTTGCTTCCCGCTGAGCGTTCGCTGGTGCTGCACCTGCATGGCATCAGGGCAGCCGTCCGCGTGACAGGAACGGTGGATGGACATGCTGTTTCGCCTGCTGTCAGCTATGACGCCAGCACCGAAACGCTGCTGCTTCAGGGCATTCACCTTGCGCCAGCCGCCGCGTTCACCCTGCAAGTACATACGGGTGAAGCCTCGCTGCTGTCGCGTCGGGATCGTAAACGGGATACACTGCTGCGAATGCTGCGCGCTTTCCGGCTGCACTCCGGCGTTCGTAACCGGCTGGCGGAGCTGGTGGATGTGCTGGCCGCCGATCCCGATCAGATTGCGCCCTATCTGGTGACGATGCAGCCGAATCACGTTCGCGCCCTCTGTGAAGTATTATATGAAGCAGGGATACAGCACATCGCCGACACGCATCACCCAACCCTGTTGATTTTGTGGAACAACCGTGAGGATGACGCTGTGACCTACCGTTATGGCGATGCCTTCCTGCATTTTGGCTCGGTGAAATCCCTGCATCACCAGAGCGGGATCGTCCCCCGTTTCACAGCCTTGATTCCCGATATGCAAAGCTGGACACATGGCGCATTAGGTGAGCATGTGCAGCGCACCCAATGGCAGGTTCAGATCGATTATCATCAACTGGCAAGTGTGAGCGAGGCTTACCGCGAACAAACGCCATGAGCGGATTTTTTGAATAAATAGTTGAGGAAAAAGATGATGGCGCGGCTTCATTTACTGCTGCTGGTGCTGCTTCTCTCGCTCGTCAGCGGGACGACTCTGGCACAGCCGGGCATTTATCGCACAACTGTGAATACCGCTGGACGTTATCTGACCATCGAAATTCTGGATGATGATCTGGCGCATTTTGAACTGAGCGATGTGCCTCTCGCTGCTGACTCTATCTGGACATCGCCAATGGTCGCCAAAACCGATTACAGCGGGCCATCCTCGCTGGAATTCTCCAGCGATAGTGAAATCCTGACGCCGGAAATGCGGCTGAAGATTGATACGGCTACCCTGTGCGTCACGATCACTGACCGCACCCGCGACCCCGAATTAACCCTGACGACGGTTTGCCCGCTGCTGGACGAGGCCGAAGTGAAAGGCCTGTCCTTCACCCAGGAAGGGACAACCGACATCTACGGACTGGGCGAGCAGTTCCGGCGGCGCGGCGGCCCCGACGGTAATCTGATGGGTGACCGCCGTTTGATGACCAACGCCTACGGCAACAGCCTTTCCCCCTTCAATGGCGGCAATGTCGCTAACGCCCAGTTTCCTGTTCTCTATGCGCTGGGTGCGGGTATGGAAAACTACGCCGTGTTTGTCGATCACTTCTACCAGCAGTACTGGGCCTTCAACCGTGACCCATTTGTGCTGCAAACGCCCAACCTGCCGCTGCGCTGGTATGTCATGACCGGGCATGATCTGCCCGATCTGCGTGCTGATTACCTCGAACTGACCGGCAGACCGCCCGTGCCACCCCGGCAGATGTTTGGCCTGTGGGTTTCCGAATATGGTTATGAAAACTGGGATGAACTGAACACAGTCCTCGATTCGCTGCGCGCGGCGGATTTTCCACTGGACGGTTTCGTGCTGGATTTGTACTGGTTCGGCGGCATTGAGGCTGACAGCAGCCAGATGGGTTCGCTGTCCTGGGACACGGAAAATTTCCCCGACCCGGCGGCTTTCATCGCCCGGCTTCGCGCTGAACACGGCCTCGGCATCATGACGATTGAAGAACCCTATGTCAGCCAGACCGCCGCCGGTTACGATGAAGCCCTCGCACAGGGCGTGCTGGTGCGCCAGTGTGTGGACTGTCCGCCGGTCACGATGAAGGATTGGTGGGGCGCGGGCGGCATGGTCGATTGGAGCAGCGCGGAAGCGGCCGCCTGGTGGCACGACCAGCGCCGCCAGCACTTGATTGAGGCGGGCGTCATCGGCCACTGGACAGACCTGGGCGAACCAGAGGATTACAGCGAGTCCGCCTGGTATGCTGGTTTCCCTGAATTCGGTCTGCATGACCATGCCAGCATTCATAATCTGTATAACCTGTTCTGGACGCAAAGCATCTGGGAGGGCTACCAGCGCAACGCTGTGCAGCGGCGGCCATTTATGCTGTCGCGCTCCGGCACTTCCGGCAGCCAGCGCTACGGCGCGGCGCTCTGGTCGGGCGATATTGCCGCCAATCTGGTCAGCCTTGCCGAGCAGATGAATGTTCAGATGCACATGTCCCTGAGTGGTGTCGATTACTTTGGGGCCGATGTCGGCGGCTTTTTCCGAAACCGGGTTGACCCCGTTCTGGGCATGGACAGGCTGTATTCGCTCTGGCTGGCGAACGCCGCCCTGCTGGATGTGCCGCTGCGCCCCCATGCCTTCAACCTGCAAAACCAGTTTCATACCGCGCCCTCGCTGGTTGGCGATGTGCCGAGCAATCTGGCGAATGTTCGCCTTCGCTACCAGCTCAGTCCCTATCTCTACACGCTGGCGCATCAGGCATATCGAACCGGCGAGGCGGTGCTGCCGCCGCTGGTTTATCATTTTCAGGACGACCCGGCAGCGCGAACCATCGGCAGTCAGAAAATGATCGGTTCGCAGATGATGATGGCGACTCTTACCGATTATGACCCGGCCACCACCACCGTTTATCTGCCGCGCGGTGGCTGGTTCAACTTCCATACCGGCGCATATCTTGAAAGCACGGGCGAAACCATCGATGTACCGTCCACCGTCGCTGACATCCTGCAACCACCGCTGTTCGCGCGGGATGGCGCGGTGATTCCGCTGATGGATGTGGATGAACACACACTCAACCTGCTCGGTCAGCGGCGTGATGAATCAGTTGACAGCACCGTGATTTTTAACATCTATCATGCCGCCGAAAATGGCGTCTTTACGCTGATCGAGGATGACGGCGAATCCATCGCCTATCAGTCCGGCGCGGTGCGCGAAACCGAAGTCAGCCACAGCGCCGACGGCGACAACCTGACTATCACTGTCAGCGCTGCCAGCGGCACATACGCGGGCGCACCCGACCAGCGTCGCCTTGAAATTCGACTGTTTAGTCCAGATCGCCTGGTCGGACGGGTGCTGCTTAACGGCGAGGAACTGCCCCGTATAAACACCGCTGATTCTGCTCCTGGCTGGCTGCGCGATGAGTCCGGCTCGATCATCCTCAGATCGGATTTCCTTCCGGTCAGTGAAGCGCTTGAGTTTGTGCTTGAAGCGCAGCAGTCGGCGCAGGACGAGCGCCCTTTATTCCTGGCGCATTACATGCCCTGGTATCAGACGCCATCTGTCAGCGGCTACTGGGGCTGGCACTGGACGATGAATCATTTCAACCCCAGGGAGCGTGATGCTGATGGCCGCCGCCAGATTGCCTCACAATTCACGCCGTTAACGGATGTCTACGATTCGCGTGATGATGCCATCCTGGAATATCAGGTACTCCTCATGAAACTGAGCGGTATCGACGGCGTGATCGTCGATTGGTACGGCACGGCGAATTATAATGATTACGCCGCACTCAACGCCGCCACAGGCAAACTGTTCCAGTACATCACCAGAGCCGGGCTGCGTTTTGCCCTCTGCTACGAAGATCGCACCCTTCAGACGATGGTCAATGATGGGTGTTTGAACACCGAAACCGCCCTGGAGCAGGGGCAGGCTGATATGGCCTATGCCAGTGAGCAGTGGTTCGCCAGTGATGCCTATGTCACTTCTCAGGGGCAGCCGCTCCTGTTCGTCTTTGGGCCGCTGTACTTTCGCCAGCCCAATGACTGGACGACCATTTTCAGCGGCATAGACCCGACTCCCGCGCTGATTACCCTCGATCAGCGGTTGTCATTTGCAGCGCTCGCCGGTTATCCCTGGCCGCCGATGCACCTGTCCGGCGGTATTGAACTTCAGCCCGCCGCGCTGGAAAGTTATCTGGAACGGTTTTATCGCAATGCTCAGCGAGGAGATTTCATCGTAGGCAGCGCTTTCCCCGGCTTCCACGACATTTACGCAGAGGCCGGTGTGCGTTCCAGCTATGGGTATATCGACCCGCGCGACGGCGAAATCCTGCGTGATACGCTGGCGCTGGCGCTGGCACAGAATGCCGACATCGTGCAGTTGGTCACCTGGAATGATTACGGCGAAGGCACCACTATCGAACCGACAGCAGAATATGGCTATCGCTATCTCGAAATCATCCAGCAGGCGCGCCAACAACTGGACAGTGCCTTTGCGCCCGATGCCGAAGACCTGCTTTTGCCTATGCGTCTGTTGCAGGCCCGCCGCGCTCACGCTGGCGATGCTGCTGCTAATGCCCGGCTGGATGAAGTTTTTGAGGCCATCATCGCTGCTGATTTTGCCGCCGCCCACCTGATTCTGGCTGAATATCCTGTTCCTGCCTGAAATCAAAACGACCCAACATAAGCTGGGTCGTTTTGGTGTGTTCAGGCTGGCCTGTAAGCCGCTTTCTGTCGTGGATGGTCATCTATCTGCCCCCGCCGTTGCCAGCGGGGGTCAAGCAGCACACCCGGCGCTTTTTGCGGGACGGGCCGCCCCAATGCGCCTGCTTGGCCTTGCTCCCGGTGGGGTTTGCCTGGCCGCGACCATCGCTGGCCGCGCCGGTGGTCTCTTACACCACCGTTTCACCCTCACCCCTTGCGGGGCAATACACCTCTCTGTTGCACTATGCCGTCAGGTTGCCCTGCCTGGCCGTTAGCCAGCACCGCGCCCTGTGGAGAGCGGACTTTCCTCCCCCCGGAACGAACCGGGGAGCGACCATCCAGCCTGCCTGAACACCGCTGCATTATACGGACGGATTTTGTTTCGGTGTAGGGTACAGGTTGATTTCGCCCTCGTCGTTTTCGTCTTCATCATCGTCAAAGTCGAGATGAGGAACATGATCGTGGTAGCCGACCAGCTTGTGCCGGTCTTCGTCCCACACCCGCACCCGCAGCGACCTCAGGCTGGAGAGCAGGGTCATCGGCTCAACCTGGAAAATTTCGTTTTCGTTGTGGCATTCTTCCAGTTTGTAATTCGGGATGCGTGGACTCAGGTGGTGGATATGGTGAAAACCGATATTGCCAGAGAACCACTGCAAAATGCGCGGCAGTTTGTAATACGAGCTGCCATACAGCGCGGCGGCGGCGAAGTCCCAGTTTTCGTGCCGTTCCCAGTAAACATTCTCATACTGGTGCTGCACATAAAACAGCCATACACCCATCGACGACGCCAGCACAATGATCGGCAGCATCACCAGGATATATTTATCCAGCCCAATGGTGAGCGCTGCTACGCCGATAATCAGCAGCAGCATCAGGTTAGTGAAATGCACGCTGCGGCGTTCGCGCGGGCTGGTGGCTGCGTTCATCGAGACAAAACGCTGCAACACCACAAAATCAATGGTCGGGCCGACCACGAAAATGAAAAAGGGATTGCGGTAAATCCGGTAGGCGATTTTCTTCCACGTCGGGAGTTTTTTATACTCCTCCAGCGTCAGCGTCCAGATGTCGCCCGTGCCGCGATGATCGAGATCGCCGGAAGTGGCGTGGTGGACAGCGTGGCTGTGCCGCCAGGCGCCGTAGGGGGTGAATAACAGAATACCGGTGAAGTTACCGATAAACGTGTTGGCTTTTTTCGACTTAAAAAACGAGCCATGCCCGGCGTCATGGAAGATGATGAACATCCGCATGGCGAAACCCGCTGCCAGCGGTGCCAGTGCCAGCGTCAGCCAGTACGAGACTTCCAGGCTGCGGTACATCAGGTACAGCAGAATGAAATACGGCGCGATGCTGTTGACACATTGAATTAAGCTCAGACGCAGATCAGAATCCATGTAAGGCTTAACAGCCTTTTTCCAGGCTTTATCATCGACCTGAGGAATTGACGGGGTTGCAGTGGATGCCATTAAACTGATTCTCCCTTTAAGGATTAACAAACGGACATGGGATAATCGCTGCAACGCGATATTACCTGACGATTGTGGCGCATCTTTTGCGATTCCGGTAGTGACAAATTGCACGAATGGAAAGCTTTCTGAAGGCCGCTTGACTTTATAACACCCAACCGCCGCCGAAGACACACTGCAATCCTCTTTAAATGAAAAAACGCTCATTTTCGCCAGTCAGCCAAAATGAGCGTTTTACGAAATGGTGAGTTTAGCGCGGCCAGGTGTAGCGCACGGTGTAGGTGATGATGACCTCGCCGCCCGGTGGTACTTCAACCCGGAACTCCACCGTGTAGGCGTCCAGTTTGGTGTATTCCGCCGACGGATTCAGAATTTCCCAGTTGCTCCACCGGGCCAGGCGTTCCGGCACGCGGATTTGCACGGCTTTGTCGTCCTTGCGATTCCGGAGTTTGATCTGCCAGGTTTCTTCCAGCACATTATCGCCGATGAACTGGAAGCCGGTCTGCGTCCGTTCGCCCACCAGATCAAAAGCATTACCCAGGTAGAAGCGCACATCCTCGCCCTTTGGCGTGTGGTCGATACGGTTTTCACCAATCAGCAGCGCCGCGCCATCGACATCTTCCTGATAAACGCGGATGCGTCCGGCGGGCAGGTCTGCGCCCAGGCCGTTTTCCTCGCCCGTCGAAAATTCAATCCAGTTCTGCACATCAGTGACGCCGCTTTGCCCATAGTAAGGGTCGGTGTTCGGGCTGTAATAGCCGTAGAAGGGCGCGCTGGAGTCATAGACATAGAAGGTGCTGGCGGGTACGTCCGTGCCGCTGACGAACTCGACCTGTTTGGTTTCGTTGTCGCCCACCGTCACCGGGCGGCCAATTTCGTACAGTTGGTACTCAAAAAATTCGCGCTGCTCAACCGCCGGTGCTGAAGTCGGCATCGGCATGGCTGCCTGCGCTTCCATAATCATATCATCCACCCGCCCCGGCTGAATCCGGTTGACATCGCCCGCCACCAGCTTGACTAGGGCATCGTTATAAGCTGCGCCGCTGGTGTTGGAAAGTGTCACCCAGCCGTTCAGGTCGAGCGCCGTATTTTCAGTATTCAGCAGCAGGTTGTAATCCGCCGTCCATGAGATGCCGCCGGTCAGGTAGGTCAGTTCCACCTGCTGTTCACCGCCACTCGCCACATTCAGCAGCCAGCGCAGCGTCGGGCGGGTGATGAGGCCATCGGGCAGGGCGGGGAAAATGATGTCGCGGGCGTTGGACTGGCTCAGGGTGATGACTTCACCCGCGTCAGTTTGCAGGATGATGCTGCCATCGCGCCCGCTCAGCAAACGGCCTTCATAGGTCGCGCCGTCAAACAGCGTCGTGACTTTAATGCGCTGGTCGATGTAGCGTTCCAGCAGGGCTGCGCTGTTCACCAGATCATAGACATAATTCTGTTCCAGCACCACTGTCCCCAGCGGGTCAGTCATTGATTTGAAATTGACCGAAGTCGCGTCGATGCTGGCGGCCACATCGGTAAAATTGAGGGTAGTCGTCCCGGCTTCCAGATCAAAAGTGCGTATATCCTGCACCAGTGCCGTCCCCTGATTGTAAATAGTCAGGCTCACGCCGTCGCTGTCTTCCTGCGCCCCCACCGGCAGCGCCAGCAGACCAGCCAGCAGCACCATCAGGATGCTCCCCACAGCTATCATTTTTCGCATGGCTCATTCCTCTTTTTAGATTGTCACTTCAGTGATGACACCGTTCACGTCAATGGTGTAGGTGCCGGGTTCAAATCCGCCATCCAGCATGATGGTTTCGTTGTAGATCACCAGTTGCATCGTACACATGATGTCAATCGGTATCTCGCGGTAAATCCGTACAAAGATAGTGTTGCCCTCGCGCCGCTGCTCGACGATCACCGGGAAGGTGCAGCCATCGGGCTGGTAGCCGCGCACTTGCAGCGAAATCTGCACCGGGAATGATTCCATAAGCCGGGCATCGACCACTTCAATCACGGTTGGCACTTCAGCCGTGTTGCCTGACGCCGGTGGGGGTGCGCCGCCGCCCTGACCTGGTACCTCGACCGTTGTGGAAGTGCCGAAAAAAAACAGAAATAGAAAAAACAGAATACGCAGTACCCAGTCAAAGGGATTTGGGGGTTCCGGGCTAATCACGGCGACTCCTTTTCATAATCTACGTGTTATGGATAAGACGCTGACGGGCTTCAAAAAGTTCCAGTCCGTTAACTGGCATCGTAGTTGAACAGCACCCCGGCGTAATGCTGTTGCAGATTTTTCCAGTGGTCGCCCCGGCTCGGCACGCTGATGAGTTTGAAGTCCGGCAGCAGCAGGCCGGTCAGCGACCCGCCATAAACACAGCGGCTGTCCAGGCCAAACACGCGATCCTGGTAGACGAACGGCTGCATGACATCGCTGTAATCGCGGTGGCCGACGACCAGCGGTTTGTCGCCATCGTAGTACTCGTACCAGGGCCACCAGCCTTTTTCCTGGAGATATTGTTCGCCGCGTGTCACGCCAACGATCACCATTTCCTTCTGCTGCGCCAGCGGAATTCCCGGCTCCCAGAAGGCGTGAACCAGCGTCGCTTCCGCCAGATCAAGATACTGCGGCAGCGTTTCCATATAAGCGATGGCCGCCGGGTACGCCTCATCACCAATCTGCCGCCGCGCGATGACCTGTGAGGCCGCCGGGTCAATCTGCCCACGATAGGCGCGGATATGCTTGCGTTCGTGATTGCCAAGGATGCTGCCTGCGTTCGTGGTATCGCGGAAGAAGTCAAGCGCTTCCGGCGACTTTGGCCCACGATCAACCATATCCCCAATCGAAATAATCTGATCGTCGCTGGCTAGTGCCGCTTTATCCAGCAGGGCCTGCAATTCGTCGTAGCAGCCGTGAACATCGCCAATGATGAGCGTCCTGGGCATGAGTATCCTTTCGTCTTCAGCCAGTATCAGTATAGCATTGCTTGTGGCATCTCCGACTTCCGGCGGATATTGGCGCGTCCGTCTTGACACCTTCGCGCCCGCCGTGCTATGCTCTCGTTTAAGAATTTCTATTGCAGGAGTAATGCCTTATGTCAGCCACCTTTTCCATGAACCTGTTGATTGCCCGGATGGGAGCATAACCCGCAGGCTGTTCGGTAGACTTCCCCTGCTGACCCCGCTCTAACGCGGTCTGACAGCCCGAATTTTTTCGTCGGCTGCGGACAGCGCTCCCTCGTGGCATATCGTCTCGGAATCCACCAACCTTTTGATTCCTGTACGCTGAAAACGGCGTGACGACTCACGCCTGTACACACGAGAGAGAAACAACTAACCATGTCTCGATTCCGTTCATGGAAAATGGACGCCTATAATCTGCACCTGTTCCGTTCAGGCGCGAGCAGTCTGCTCTTTGCCCTGATCTTCACGGCCAGCGCCATTTATCAGGTGCAAACCGTCGGCCTCAGCCCGCTCCAGTTGGTGCTGGTGGGGACGATGCTGGAAGTCACGGCTTTTCTGTTTGAGATTCCAACCGGCGTGGTGGCGGATGTCTACAGCCGCCGCCTTTCGATCATCATCGGCTTTGTGCTGATGGGGGCGGGCTTTATGGTTGAAGGCCTTTTCCACACCTTCGCGGCTGTGCTGCTGTGCCAGTTCCTCTGGGGCGTGGTGTATACCTTCACCAGCGGCGCATCACAGGCCTGGATCACCGACGAAATCGGTGAGGAAAATGTCGGACGTGCTTTCATGCGCGGCTCGCAGGTGGGGCGCATCGGCGGCATTATCGGCATGGTGCTGGCAATCCTGCTCGGCAGCATCCATATCAGTCTGCCGATTGTGCTGGGCGGTTTTCTGCTGGTCGTGCTGGCCGGGTTTTTTGCCCTTGTCATGCCGGAAAACGGCTTCAGGCCCACCCCGCGTGAGGAGCGCAATACCTGGGGGCAGATGACGGGGGCGCTGAAGGACGGCGTAAAGCTGGTGCGTGGCCGCCCAACCGTGCTGGCGATCATGGGCATCGGCCTGTTTCTGGGTCTGTTCAGCGAAGGTTATGACCGCCTCAATACCAAACACCTGCTGGAAAGTTTCAGCCTGCCTTCGTTTGGCGGTTTGCAGCCGATTGCCTGGATGGGCATCCTCTCCATCATTGGCGACCTGCTGGCGGCGGGTGTGATGCAGCTTGTCATGAAGCGGCTGGACACGGCCAAAGGCAGTGCGATGGCGCGCGCCTCTTATCTCCTCAGCGGCCTGATGGTAGGAACGCTGATGGGTTTTGCGCTGGCCGGGAACTTCTGGCTGGCGGTTGTCCTGTGGCACAGCTTCGGCATCGCGCGTTCACTGTTCGGGCCGATTGAAGAAACCTGGATTAACCAGCACATCGACTCCAATGTCCGCGCCACCGTCAACTCCATGCGGAGTCAGGTGGACGCCTTCGGGCAGATGTTCGGCGGCCCGCCTGTCGGCCTCGTCGGAGAGCGGTTTGGTGTACGGGCGGCGCTCCTCACCAGCGCCGCTGTCCTTTCGCCGGTTTTGTTCCTCTACCCGCGTATTCTGCGCCGGGAAAACCGGGGCGAAGCGCTTGAGGCGGAGGCGCTGTCAGCGGCGGAGTAATTTCCGCCAGCACCTTGCAGGGGCGTGCTGCGTCATGCTCCTGCTTCTCATGACTTTTCTTCTGACAACTTAACCAGGAGCATCATGCTATGGATTGGACTGGATTGGCAGCGCTGGTATGGGATGCATCCGGCGGCGATGAACCTCAGCGCGACCACGATTTTATCAAGGCGATCATCGAGGCTAACCCTGGCCCGGCGCTGGATGTGGGCTGCGGCACAGGCCGACTTTTGCTGCGCTATCTGGAAGCCGGGCTGGACGTGGACGGCATCGACTCATCAGCCGATATGATCGCGCTGTGTCGGGAAAAGGCGCAGGGGCGCGGCCTCAACCCGGCGCTGTACGTCGGCTATATGCAGGAGCTTGACCTGCCGCGCCGTTACCGGACGATTTACATTCCCTGCGGCACTTTTTGCCTTGTCACTGACCGCGCTCAGGCGTTTGAGGCGCTGCGTCGGCTCTATAATCATCTCGAATCGGGTGGCCTGCTGGTTTTCAACCTGTTCTGGCCTTTTGCCGATGGCGAGCCGCTCTCGCCCAATCGGCTGGCAAAGGATGAAAACTGGAATCCTATGTTCCAGCACACACTGCCGGATGGTCGTCGTATTGAACAGCACATGCGGCTGGTGAAGCTGGATCGCGTGGAGCAGCTTTTGCTGGCGGAGCGGCGCTACCGCCTCTATGACGGTGAGCAGCTTGTTGCGGAGGAGGTTTTCAACAGCAGTGAACGCTGGTATGGCAAATACGAGATGCTCATGATGCTGGAAAAAACTGGCTTCCGTGAAGTGCAGGTCAAGGGGGATTACACCGATGCCGACTTTGCCGAAGGCCATGAAGTCACCTTTTATATGGCCCGCAAATAAGCGCTGACTGCCTCACGGCTTTCGTGGCGGCTGCCAGACAGGGAAGGTATCGCGGCTGGTGCTGGCTGCCAGACGCCGTTCCTTCCCCTGGCAGCCCTCCGGCATATCGGCGCAGGCGACGTCGATCAGGTAAATATCATCGTCGCCCGTCCGCGCCGACGAAAACAGGATGAAACGGCCATCGGGCGACCACGACGGCGACCAGTCGTTCCCGGAAGCGAAAGTAAGCCGCTGTTCGCCGCTGCCATCGCGGTTGATGATATACAGATCAGCATCGCCGTTGCGGTTCGACCAGTAAAGGATGCGCTCTCCATCGGGCGACCAGGCGGGCGCGGCTTCCAGCGCGTTATTGACAGTCATAATCCACGAATAACCGCTGCTCATATCCGCCAGACACAATTCGATGCTGCACACATAGGCCAGATGCACCCCATCCGGTGACACGGCGGCGCTGCTGTCCAGGTAGCCGTTGCTCACGATCTGGCGCGGTTCGCCGCCGTCGCTGGCGATGGCGTAAACTTCGTAGCGGTCATTGTTGTCTTTTTCCGCCGCATAAATAACCTGCTCCCCATCTGGCGACCACGCCAGCGGAAAATTAGACGAGTGAATCTGGTCGAGGGTCTGCGTTTCGCCGCTGGTCACGTCCACCACGCCCACCATGCCATCGTTCGGCGTGCCGCTCAAAAAGCCGATATAGGCGATGCGCGTCCCGTCCGGCGACCATGCCAGTTGCAAAATGCCCTGCGACGAACGAGTCGTCCACTGGTGAAGATTCCCGCCATCAGCATCGACTGTATACAGTTGGTACTCGTTGCGGGCGGTGGAAATGAACGCCAGTTTTGTGCCATCGGGCGACCACGATAAGCAGCAGTTGAGCGCGGGCTGTTCGGTGAGGATTCCGTCCAGTCGGCGGTCAAAATCGAGCAGGTGAATCCGCTGGTTCAGGTCGGGCGTTTCGGAAAGGTAAGCGACGACGTTCAGCGGCAGGCCGCGCCCGATCAGCACACTCATCAGCATCAGCCCGCCGCAGACCGGCAGCAGGAGTTGCGTGAAGCGAAACCAGAATTTCATACGTCACCTGTAGCCATCAAGGCGACCAACCCTACGGCTGCCACACCGGGAAGCTGTCCAGCCCGGTATGCCGCGTCAGCGAGCGTTCGTTGTCCCCATTCGCATCCATCACATAAATATCGCCGTTGTCAGCCCGGTTGGAGACGAACAGGATAAGTGTACCATCCGGCGACCACAATGGCAGGTAATCGGACGAGTCATTGTGCGTGAGCTGGCGCTCGTTCGTCCCATCAGCGTCGATGACAAAAATTTCGTCGTCGCCATCCCGATCCGAGGCAAAAATCAGTTTTGTCCCATCCGGCGACCAGTCCGGGTTAGCGTCATAGGCATCATTATGGGTCAGCAGGCGCACCGCCTCTGTTGCCATATCCATGATGGCAATTTCCGAAGTTGCCTCCAGCGTTGAGGCGAAGGCCAGCCGTGTCCCATCTGGCGACCAGTTCGGCCAGCTATCCGAAAGCGAATCCTGCTTCAGCTCCGCCGGATGTGGCTCGCGGACAGCCGTCATAAACAGGGCGATGCGCCCTTCCGTAATCGCGCGATAAACCACGTGCCTTCCATCCGGTGACCAGCTAATTTTGTCCCCCGGCACATAGCTCGCGCTGATATGCCCTGCTGCGCCACCTTCTCTGTCAACCAGATAAAGGCCAGAAACATTGTTTCTGACACCCAGAAAAGCCACTGTTTTTCCATCCGGCGCCCAGGCGGGCCAGTCTAATGCCTGAAAATCACCGGGTTCAGTCAGCGGCCTGTCTTCGCCAAACATGCTGACGCGGTGCAGCACCGGCCCATCCGCCGTGATCGCGGCGAAGGCCAGCCACTCCCCATCCGGTGACCACGACAGGCAGCACATACCGACAGCCTGTTTCCCCAACCGGAAGCTGAAACCGTGCCGCGCATCCAGCAGATAGGGGTGAATCGCGCCTTCGCGATCAGAGATGAAGGCCAGTGTTCGCTTTGGCAGTCCTCGTCCGGCCAGCAGTGCCACCATCACCGCCCCGGCCAGCACCACCGCCGCCGCCAGCCCGCCTCTCACCCACAATTTCAGCACATGACCGCCCGCTTTTTACCCATCATGCCTTACCCATCACCTGTTTTTACTCATCACTCATCACTCGTCACTCATCACTTCTTCTTACTCATCACTCGTTACTCATCACTCCCTTATGGCTGCCACGACGGATAGGCATCTACCGCCGGGTTGAATGTCAGCCGCCGCTGATTCGTCCCATCGGCGTTCATCACATAAATTTCGGCGTCGCCATCCCGGTCAGAGGCGAACACAATCCGCGTTCCATCTGGCGACCACGCGGGATTCCAATCCGTCGCACTGTTGTAGGTCAGCCGCGTGAGGCTGCCATCAGCTACATCTACCGTATACAGTTCCATCGAACCATCCTGCTCGGAAGCGAACAGAATCCGCGTCCCATCCGGCGACCACGACGGGAACATCTCCAGCGCTTCGCTGGTCGTCAACCGCCGCTCGTCTGTCCCATCCGTTCGCCTGATATACAAATCAGGCTGCTCGTCAGGACGGGCGATATAACCATATTGTTCATAATCCGGTGAAAGGATGGTTGAATCATCTAACGGCCAGGGTTGGATGAGATCATCATCCATTTCTGGCACGAGGTGAAAATCGCTGCCATCCCAATCCATCACATAAGTTTCGAAAGCGTTCGCTGGCAGCAGTAATGTCTCCCCATCTGGTGACCAGACCGGGCAGCATAAACCCATTACGTAGTCGCTCAGTTTGCGGGTGAGTCCAGCGCGGATGTCCAGCAGATACAGGTTATAAGTGCCGTTCGCGCGTGAGGATGTGAACAGCACCACTTCTTTCGGCATGGATGCGCCCGCCGCCAGCGCCAGCCCGATGCAGCCCGCGTAAATCACCAGCAGTGCTGCGCCCAACCGCGTCAGGATGGCGATCAAATCTGCACCTCGCTGCCGCGCATCATCAGTGTCCCTATCGCCACACCGGCGACACCTCGACCCGCCTGTTAAACGTCAAACGGCGCGGTTCATCCTCATGCAGGTCAAATACATAAACCTCCGTTTGCGTATCGCTGCCGGACAGATAGAGCAGGTGGCGGCCATCTGCCGACCATGATGGCGGGCGCTCCATCTGCGGCGTATGGGTCAGGCGGCGCGTGCCGGTTCCGTCGCTGTTGATAAGGTACAGCTCGAAGTTGCCGTCCCGCGCTGATGTGAAGGCGATTTGGGTTCCATCTGGTGACCAGGCCGGGGCGATATCCACCTCCCTGTCATAGGTCAGCCGCCGCGTCTCCCCGCTTTCCGCATCCATGATGTAAATCTCATAATTGCGCTCACGGTCAGAAACGAACGCCAGCAGTCGTCCATCCGGCGACCACACGGGTGAGCCATCCGCGTTGAGATTATCGGTAAGCTGATGCACCTGCCGTGTCGCCACGTTCAGACGGCAGATTTCCCCCGCCGTCGTCAGCGAAAAGCGGCAGATGAACACCAGTTGCAGCCCATCCGGCGACCAGCGCGGATAGAGCGCATCAACTTCAACCTCTGTCAGCCGTTCGGTCAGGCCGCTGCTGGCATCAGCCACATAAATTGCCGTTGCTGCGGGGCGTTCATCTGGCCGGTACGCCGCCATGAACGCCACCCGCGCCCCATCCGGCGACCAGTCCGCGCTGCTGCCCAGCCGTCCATCCTGTATCGTGTCTTCAAGCTGCCGCAGCTTGCCGCCAGCCGCATCTGCCAGATAAATATGCGAATCGGCAGGCCTGCGGAAGGCCAGCCACTCCCCATCCGGCGACCACGACAGGCAGCAGGGCGCGACATTGTGGGGGAGCATCTGGGCGTTCAGGCTGCGGGTGATGTCCATCAGATGGATTCGGTTGCTGCTTTCATACTGGCTGACATAAGCGATGAATCCCTCACGTGGCAGTCCACGTCCGGCCAGTGATGCCGCCAGCGTCAGCAGGACGAGCAGCGGCAGCATTCGGGCGCACAGGCGAAGTACCAGCGCTTCAGCCATCCTCTGCTTCCCCCAGCCGGTTCAGAATCAGGGCGATGTCTCCCATTGTGCCAAAACCCGCCAGCCCGCCCACCAGCATCATGCTCATGCCCAGCGCCGCGCGGGGGAAATTGGGCGCGGTTGCCAGCAGCAGTAATCCGACCAGCGCCGCGCCCCAGAAAACCAGCGCCGGTAAACCAGCCACAAACACATACTGCGCCCGCGTCAGATCATCGGGAATATCGACATGCCGCCTTGTGAATTTCACGGCTCGCCGTCCGATCAGCCACAGCGCCAGCACATGCAGCGCCTCATGCGGCGGCCCAAAAATGCGGTAAAGCGTCTCCACCGCTACCCCTGCGGCTTATACGGCAGCCCTTCAATCGCTGCTGCCGCTTCAATATCCTTTTCCGTGACCACATGCCCCGCCGAATGGGTGCTGAAAGTGACCGTCACTTTTTTCCAGCCAATATGAATATCCGGGTGATGGTCTAAACCTTCCGCAATCGTGCCGACAGCGGCGGCGAAGGCGAATGCCGTCAGATACTTGTCCAGCTTGAAGGTTTTGGTGATGCTGCCGCCGTCGCGTTCCCAGCCGGGAAGCTGGCTCAGGCTGCTGCTGATCGCGTCGTCGCTCAAGGGGGGAGGAGTCTTCGTCATGGTCACTCCGCTGAACTATTTTATTCACTGGCGTTGCGCAGACCCCACCTTCATTCCCTCCTTATATCCGGGGATGGACTTACAGACGGGTGTATCGCCTGGTTTCTCCCCTTCCTTGTTTACGGGGAAGGGGGTGGGGGATGGGGTAAATTTATTAACCTCATCGTAGAATAGTATAGCGCCGCTGGCGTTGAAACCAAGCACTTTCTTCGGTAGTCTAAAGATAAAGATCGAACAGAAAAGGAAACAACATGGTTGACACCGTAGTTGAACGCGCTACCGGCGCGGAAAATGTCATCTGGGATTTGTCCGTGTTTTACAGCGGGGCGGACGACCCCGCCATCCAGCGCGACATCGACTCGCTGAACCAGCAGGCCGAAAAATTCGCCGCTGAATACAAAGGCCGCGTTGCCTCGCTGGACGCCGAAGAAATGATGGATGCGCTGGTCGAGTAGGAAGCCATTTAAGACCTGGGCGGGAGAATTGGTTCCTATGCTGGCTTGCTCTATTCCAGCGACACCAACAATGCCCAGTTCGGTGCGCTGCTGCAAAAAATCACCGAATTTGACTCCGAGCTGGAACAAAAGCTGGTGTTCTTCGGCCTGGAATGGAATCTCGCCGATGATGCGGCGGCGGAAGCTACCCTCAATAACCCCACGCTGGCAAAATACCGGCACAAACTGGAAGCGGATCGCCGCTACAAACCCTATCAGTTGAGCGAAATTGAAGAACAGCTTCTCATGGAAAAGTCTGTCACCGGGCGCAGCGCCTGGACGCGCTTTTTCCAGCAGGTCATGGGGGCGCTTCGCCTCGATTGGGATGGACAGAAAGTGCCGATGACCCCGGTGCTGACCCGGCTGCACGACTCGGATCGTGCCGTGCGCCAGCGTGCCTCCGAGTCCATCACTGCCGGGCTGCGCGAGAAATCAATGGAACTGACCTATGTTTTCAATGTGCTGGCGGCGGATAAAGCCTCGGAAGACAAGCGGCGGGGTTATCCCACCTGGATTTCATCCCGCAATCTGTCCAATAAAGCCCCCGATGCGGTCGTCGAAAGTCTGATTCAGGCCGTGACCGCCAATTACGACATCGTGGCCCGTCATAATAAGCTGAAACGCGCCCTGCTCGGTCTTGACGAACTCACCGATTATGACCGTTATGCCCCGCTGCCAACCAAGGAGCGCGACGCTTTTTACACCTGGAGCGAGGCGCAGGATATTGTCCTCAAAGCCTTCGATGCCTTTAGCCCGCGCATCGCCGAGGCCGCCAAACGTTTCTTCGATGAAAACTGGATTCACGCGCCTGTTTTGCCGGGCAAACGCGGCGGCGCTTTCTGCAATTACACCGTACCATCCGCCCATCCCTTTGTGCTGGTCAACTACGAAGGTAAAGCCCGCGATGTTATGACGCTGGCGCACGAACTCGGTCACGGTGTGCATGGCTATCTCGCTGCTAAGGAGCAGGGTGTCTTTGGGATGCCCTGGCTGCTGACGACGGCGGAGATGGCCTCTACTTTTGGCGAAATGCTCGTCTTTACCGACCTCACCAACGCCGAACCCGACCCCGAAGTCCGGCTGTCCATGCTGGCTCACAAAATCGAAGACACCTTCGCCACTGTTTTCCGCCAGGTATCCATGAACCGCTTTGAAGAGGGCTACCACACTGCCCGCCGGAACGAAGGCGAACTCACCAGCGAGCGCCTCAGTCAGTTGTGGACGGCTTCGCAAACCGCCATGTTTGGTGACAGCGTCCGCCTGACCGAAAACTATGGCCTGTGGTGGAGCTACATTCCCCACTTCCTCCATACCCCCGGTTATGTGTACGCCTATGCCTTTGGCGAACTGCTGGTGCTGGCGCTCTTTAAACTTTATCAGGAGCGCGGCTCGTCCTTCGTTCCCGCCTTTGTTGATGTGCTGGCAGCCGGGGACTCCGACTGGCCGGAGAATATCCTTCACAAAGTTGGCGTCGATCTGACTGACCTCAACTTCTGGAACAACGGCCTCGCCGCTGTCCGC
Organism: uncultured Anaerolineaceae bacterium; assembly: GCA_964447795.1. Classification (GTDB taxonomy): domain Bacteria; phylum Chloroflexota; class Anaerolineae; order Aggregatilineales; family Phototrophicaceae; genus CFX2. The sequence continues at coordinate 1,310 of CAYUTY010000011.1, read as the reverse complement.
TCCCTCGTCGATCAGGAAGAAAAACTGGCGCAGGAACTCTATCCCGACAAATTCTAAAACCCATTCAATCACGATTTTGATCGCTGCTCACCCCTGTCCAAAAAGAGGGACAGGGGTGAGGCTTCCAGCTTTTCCAGACAATTCCCGACAACTTCCTGACAAAAATCGCCGCCGCTTTGTTACCCCGCCGCAAGGCGATAACCCCTAGCCTTGACGCCATCCGTAATCAGCGTTGAAAGGCAGCAAACCATGACCATCAGGGCGATTATTTTTGACATCGGCGGTGTGCTGGAAATCACCCCAAAACTGGATGTGGATGAACAGTGGGAGCAAAAGCTCGGCCTAAAAGCGGGTGAACTCAACGAACGCCTCTACAGCATATGGCGCGGCGGCAGCCTCGGCACCATCACCGAATCCGATGTTCAGAAAGGCATTGGCGAAATCATGAGCTGGAGTGTCGAGCAGGTGGAAGCATATATGGCTGACATCTGGAAGGAATATCTCGGCACGCTCAATGTTGAACTCGCCGCTTATTTCCGCGCCCTGCGCCCGCGCTACAAAACCGCCATCATCAGCAACAGCTTTGTCGGCGCTCGCGAAAAAGAAGCCGCCCGTTACCACTTTGACGAAATGTGCGACTCGATCATCTACTCTCATGAAGTCGGTTTCGCCAAGCCCGATCCGCGCATCTATCAACTCGCCTGCCAGCGTCTCGCTGTCCAGCCCGCCGAAGCATTATTTCTCGATGACCGCGACGCCGCCGTAACTGGCGCTCAACAGGTCGGTATGCACGCCATCCTCTTCAGCGACAATGCCCAGGCCATCGCCGCCATTGAAGCCTGCATCGCCGCCAGCAGCGCCTGACCCATCTCATGTTTCCGTAGGGACGACACACAGGTCGTCCCTGATTGAGCTTTTATCATTTGCATGGAACAAATTTTTAATGTGAAATTGCCCCCTTTCCCCTCAAAATCGAAACAAATGTCATGACAAATGTTTCACCCCTCACCCTCTTTTTCTGCTAAACTGTCTCTGTCTCATCATTGCTGCCCATCGTCGTCATGCGGTGGCAGTGGCGGCAGAACAGCTTTCGCAGAACCACCGCCGCCATCGCCGCCGCCGCCATCTCAAACTTGTGGAAATTCCGACAAAAACACCTTGTTCGCAATGGTCGCAAATAAAATGGTGGCGGAAATGAGACAAATAAGACCTGTCTCACTTCCACCGCCACCACCCTTGTCACCAGCATCCGTAGGGGCATGATGCATCATGCCCCCTGGAGTTTGGCGGTATTTGCAAAAAGAAAGACC
>CAYUTY010000010.1:0-112217 GCA_964447795.1 uncultured Anaerolineaceae bacterium | reverse complement strand
TCAACAACAATGACCCTTTTGACATTGTCCGCCGCACCCGCCGTCCTTTCGTGGTCAATGATATTGCTACCGAGCCGCGCCTGATTCAGTCCACCCGTGATTCGCTGAAAAAACTGGGTTTTCATGCGCTGGGCTTCTTCCCGATTTTCGTTTATGACACCCTGTATGGTTCCGCCGGGCTGGACATCACCACACCGGGCAAGACGATCACGCCGCAAATGGTGGAAACGGCCCAGACAATCCTTGGACAGGTGGCCGTCAGCCTGGAAAATATCCGCCTGCTGAAAGACTCACAGCGCCGCGCCGAGCAGCTTCAGCGCATCACCGTCTTCAGCCAGTCGGTGCAGGCGACGCTGGATATGGCAACGATCTTCAACATCATGCTGACCGAAAGCGCACAAATGCTGACGCAGGATCAGATGAGCATCGCGGTTTATGACGCGGTGCAGGGCAAACTGCGGAGTGTGGCGCAGCACGCTGATGGGCTGACCAATGTCAACCTCAACAGCAATGAGATCATCCCGATCAGCGGTTATATCGCCAAAGTGTGGGACAAATGGGAGTTGATTCATATCCCGGATGTACGCGCCAGCGGTGAGAAGGTTGACCCCAGCGCCCTGACACGTTCGTGGATTGTCGCGCCCCTGATCTCTCGCGGGCGCATTCTGGGGGTGGTGAGCGTGGGTTCGATCAAACCACATATCTACAGCGATACTGATGTGGCGGTTTTCCAGCAGATGGTGAACCAGCTTGCAGTCGCCATTGAAAACGCGGAAGCCTTCGCCCAGAGCCAGCGAGTGGCGAAGAATGAGTCGCTGGTCAACGATATTTCGACACAGCTTCAGCGCCAGCTTGATCTTCATAGTATGCTGGACGTAACGGTTAACGAATTAGGGCGGGCGCTGGGCGCACGGCGAGCGCGCATCCAGTTGGGAACCACCCAGCTTGACGAAGAATAATAAGGAAGCGGGGTAGCACTATGCGCCGCATACTGGAACGCATTTACAGTACACACCGATACAGCAACCTGGTCGATAAAGACCGGGCGCGAATGGTTTACAGCATGGCATCGCTGATGCTGGTGGTGCTGCTGATTTTCATGACGATCAGCCGCAACACACAAGGGTTGACGGTCTGGCAGCAGTTGGGGAACGGCGGAACGACGATTCTGTACATCGTTATGTTCGCCGCTTTCTGCGTCGCCAGCCTGATGCTGACACGGATTGGCCGCCTGAACCTGGGCAGCATGGCGCTGATTCTGACCTGGCTGTTTACACTGGGCATCACCACCGTGCAGGGCGGGATGTACAGTCTGACCGGGCCATTTGTCTTCGTCATCATCATTCTGCTTGGCGGTTTGCTGCTGGGCGTGCGCGGGCTGGCGGGCGGCATCGCTCTGACGCTGGTGTGCGTGGCGCTGGGCATGAGCGCCAGAGCAACCGTACCGCGCCCGGAAACGGTTAACACCGCAGGCGATATTGTCACTTACCTGATCGGCACGGTGCTGGTGGGCGGCTTCACTTACCTGTTCCTGCGTTATGCACGCCTGAGCCGGTGGGAAGGCACCACCTCCATCCAGCAGGAACGGCTGCTTCTGGCCGAGATCACCAGCCAGGTGACGCAGCGTATCCTGCGCCGCGCCTCGCTGAAGGACGTGCTGAACAACACGGTTGACCAGATCAATGCCAGCTACCCACAAATTTATCATGTGCAGGTTTTTCTGATTGATGACAAACGGATGAGCGCCAGGCTGGCAGCCAGCACCGGCGAGGTCGGGCGGATTTTGCTGGAACGCCAGCACAGCCTTCCGGTTGGCAGCCTGAGCGTGATCGGGCAGGTTTCGGTACAGGGACAGCCGATCATCGCGCGGGCCAGCGCGGGCGAAGGCGTCCATCGCCGCAACGAATTTTTGCCGGATACGGTCGTGGAAGCGGCCTTCCCGCTGCGAACCGGCGACACGATCATCGGTGCGCTGGACATGCAGAGCAAGGACGCGGATGCCTTCCGTAATGAGGACATCCCGCTGTTTCAATCACTGGCGGATAACATCGCCATCGCCATCGACAACGCCCGGCTGTTCGAGGACGCCGAGCGCCGCTTGCAGGAAAATGAGCGGCTGGTTGAACAGACACGGCGTGCCGCCGAGGAAGTTGAACGCCTCAACCAGCAGCTTACCGGCCACTTCTGGCAGGAATACCTGGGGAGTCAAAAAGAGGCGCTCGGCCTGAGCATCGATTTCCTTCAGCGTCATCATAAATCTGAAGATGAATGGACGCCGTCGCTGCGGGCTGCCGTTGAAAACAACCACCTGATTCAGGAGAACGCCAACGGCGGCAGGCTGATCGCCGTCCCGCTGCGGGTGCGTGGGCAGGTGATCGGCGCGATGGAATTTGAGATGGACGAAAACGGCAACCTGTCGCCGGAAGACCTGAATCTGATCGAGGAAGTGGGTGAGCAGCTTGGCCTGGCGGCTGAAACCAACCGCCTGTTCGAGACAAGCCAGCGCGTCGCCCAACGTGAAGCGCTGGTGAACGAAATTGCCACACGCCTGCAAGCCAGCAATAATGTTGAGATGACACTCAACGAAGCCGCGCGCAGCCTCCGCAGCACGCTCAAGGCACAGAAAGTCGCTATCCGGCTGGGAGCGCCGCCAACGAACAACGGCGGCAACGGCAGCAATGGCAGCCACAAGGAGGCTGAAGCATGACAGCAGGGCTGCGTACATCTGACTCATCCATACAGGAAGCCGCCACCCTTACCGTGCTGCGGACGCGCTATATCCAGGCCATCGCCATTATGGCGCTGTTCGGCGCAGGGTTCGCCCTCATTTTTTCCCTGTTTTTTAACCCGGATGAAACCGCACGTAACCTGACGGTTGTGGCCGGGGCCATTCTGCTGTCGATAATGGGGCTGATGCTGTATCTGGCACGACGGAAACAGGTGCTGGCGGCGGCGGTCATTCTGAATGCACTGTTCGTAGGAATTGTGCTGTTCATCCCTACCCGCGAGTCCGCCTATGCCCAGACCTGGTTTCTTCCGGCGGTCATTCTGAGCGTGATTACGGCGGCGACGCTGGGCAATCGGCTGATTTTCGCCATCACATTTGTGCTGGTGGAAGGTCTACAGATTTATCTGGCCGTGCGGGATTATTCCAACGGCCAGAATGCCTTCGCGCCGGAAGTGCTGAACCGGATTGGGCTGCTGTTCGCGGCGGCGGTGGTCGGGCTGGCGACACGATTTTTCATCAATCAGGCAGAAAAAGCCGCCGATGCCGCCCGCAGCAGTGCCAATCTGCTGCAAGCAGTGGCGGAGACGGGCGAAATTCTGGCGAAGATGCTCAATCTGAACGAACTGCTGCCACGCGCAGTGGAGATGGTGCGCGAGCGTTTTGCTTTTTATCATGTGCAGGTCTTTTTGCTGGATGAAGCCGGCGAGTATGCAACACTGGCAGCCAGCACCGGAGCGCTCGGTCAAAAACTGATGGAGCGGCGTCACCGGCTGGCAGTTGGTTCACAAAGCTTTATCGGCACCGTGACGGCCCGTAAGGAAGCAGTTGTGGCACGCGACACTGACCCGATTTATTACCGCAACGAACTGCTGCCCAACACCCGCTCCGAACTGGCCGTGCCAATCACAGACGGTGATCGTATCATCGGTGCGCTGGATGTACAAAGCCGCCGCCCGGATGCCTTCGACACGGAAGCGGTGCAGGCGATGCAGGTTATGGCGAACCTGCTCGGTACCTCTATCCGCAACGCGCGGTTGTTCGAGCAGCAGACCCGCAGCGCCCGCGAAACAAAACGCCTGTTTCTGGAAGCGGAGACGAACCTGCGCGAAATCCAGCGCCTGAACCAGCAGCTCACGCATCAGGGCTGGGAAAATTATTTCCAGACGCGGCAGGATGTACGCGGGGTGACGCTGGGCGAAGAACAATTTGTGTCAGAAAGTGGCTGGTCGGACGCGCTGGTGAAAGCCAGCCAGACGCGCCAGCCGGTAGTGGTTGACGAAGACGGTTCCGGCCCGATCATCGCTGTGCCAGTCATGCTGGGCAACGAGGTCATCGGCGCGATTGAAGTGGAAGCCGGAAGTGATGAACAGGAAGCGGAAACGCTGGAGATGGTTAAAGCCGTCGCCCAGCGCCTCGCCCTTAGCCTCGATAAAGCGCGACTGTTCGAGGAATCGCAGGAAGCGACCGCGCAGGAACAGCGCATCAACGAGATCGCGGCGCGTTACCAGACGGTGACGAACGTGGACGAACTGTTGAAGATTACGCTGGCCGAACTCAGTGACACGCTGGGGGCGCGGCGCGGCGCGATCCGCCTTGGCAGCCTCCAGCCAGAGGCCAACGGCAACGGGAGTAGAGCGCATGATTAACTGGATCAGCCGACGGCTGCTGGCTGTCCGCTACAGCTATCCTAATCCGATTGACCGGCAGCGGGCGCGAGTACTGCTGATTATCAACTCAGCCATTGCGCTGGCACAGCTCGCCTGGCTGCTGATCTCGGTCATACCGGCCTCAATGCAGACGGGACAGGTGCCGCTTCAGTCCGGGCTAGCGCTGACGCTGACGCTGGGTCTGAATGTGGTCATCTACTCGCAGATTCAGCGCGGCGGCCTACGCTGGGCGACACGATTATTTGTCGGCATTCTGCTGGTCAATGTGATCGTGCTGACAATTTTCTGGGAACCGGAAACCCCGTACAGTCTTAGCAGTCCGTCGATTGTAGCACTGATGGTGCCGCTGGTGGCGGCGGGTGTGCTGCTTGACCGGCGCGGCATGATGGTCGTTACCCTGATTCTGGCACTGGCAATAGGCTACGCAGCCTACAGCCAGAGCCAGAATCAGCAGGATGTCGTATTTGCCCCGTCACAGTCACTGGTAGCTGATGGTTCTATTGTCGTCATTACGATGGGGCTGGTGCTGACCTTCCTGCTGGTATTTGCCGGTAATCTTGACCGCATCGCCCAGGAGTCGCTCACGGATGTGCGCCAGCGTCAGTGGATTACCGAGTTCGGGATTGAACTGGGCGCACTGGATGACGAAACACCGATCATTGCCCGTGCGCTGGATGTGGTGCGCGACCGCTTTCAGCATATTTTCGCCCAGGTTTATCTGATGGACGAAGACGGTCACTTCAACCGATCGATGCGAAGCGGCATGACGCAGGTGGAAGCCCTCCCCCGCGAGGCACTGGGCATGGGCGACACCAGTGCCCTCAATGAAGCCGCCCGTATGCGCCAGCCCATTCTGACCAGCAGCGACGAGCCGCTCAACCGGCGCGCCCACATGATTGATGCCGCTAATTTCGCGCTGGCGGTGCCGATCAGCCATAACAATCAGGTTATTGGTGTGCTGGATGTGCAGAGCGCGGGGCAAAATGCCTTTTCACAAAATGAAATCGCTGCGCTGCGGCTGATGGCTGACCAGCTTGGCAATGCCCTGAGCCATGCCTACACCGTAAGCGATTTGCAGCGCACACTGCGCGAACAGGCAGCCTTCTCCGGGCGTCTGCAAAGCCAGATCACCGAGTATCAGCAGCGCGAACGGCGTACTGTCAGCGGGGCGTGGGGACGCTATCTGGAAGGGCGCGGCAAAGTCGCCATTGGTTACAACATCGAGCGCGACAACAGCCCAACCCCCATCCCCGCCGATGATCTGCCCGAATCACTGTATGCGACGCTGGCGCAGGGAACGCTTCAGGTAGAAACAGTGGGCGACGAGCAGGTCATCAATGTACCGATCACTTTCCGCGATCAGACACTCGGCGCGATGTCATTTGCGGTATCAAGAGATCAGAATCTCTCCGAACGGCAGATCGAAATGGCGGAGATTGTGGCGGGACGGCTGGCGCTGGCGCTGGAAAATACCCGCCTGTTCGAGCAGAGTCAGGCACAGGCTACCCGTGAGCGCAAAGCCAGCGAGATCAGCAGCGCTCTGATCGGCGCGACTGATGTGCGTTCGGTGCTTGATCTGGCGGCTGAAAGCTTTAACGAAGCGCTGGGCGCCATCCATACCCGCATTTATATCCAGCCGGGGATGCTCACTGAACCGCTGGTTGAAGAAGCCGCGCCCCGGCAGGAAGAAGAAGTTTCATGAAGGCGCTGCAAAACCTTTTCCGTCCCTTCAACATTTTAGCATGGCCGACGTGGCTGAAGCTGTCGTCAGGCTTTTTGTTCGCTATCCTGCTGCCCATTCTGTTAATCCTACTGGTTGCACAGAATGGTTTCGCCACCATCAGCCGAGAAAACCTGCGGACGTACATTGAAGAATTTGGCGAGCAAAAACGCGCCGCCATCTCTGACGCGCTTTCGACAGCAGATGACACCATCGAAGGCTTTCTGCGCTCGACGGCTTATCAGGAACAGATGACTGAGGTGCTGCGCCAGGAGCGCCCCTCGCTGCTGACGATGCGACTGCTGGGCGAAAACTTCCAGAACATCCTGCTCGGTTCGGATGAATACGAAAAAATCCGGCTGATTAACCTGGATGGGAATGTGGTCGCCCAGGCCACCACCACCAGCCTGTTATTTTCAGTCCTCAATGATCCCGAATCACCGACCTACCAGCAGGCAGCGACGGCGGCCATCGGTGGGCGTGAACACATCATTGCCGTCTTTGGCAGCAACCCGGTATCCATCGAAGTCAGCCACGCCATTTTTGATGCGGCCAATCTGCCGCTTGGTTTCCTGGTCGGCACGCTGGACATCGAGAAGACCATTTATGCCACCCTCAGTCAGGGCGGAAATACCTATCCGGTTTACAGTTATCTGGCCTACAGCGGGCAAAACCCGATTCTGCTGGCACCGGAAGACAACCTCGATCAAGCGCGGCTCTCGCTTCCCAATTCGACTGCCGTTCAACAGGCATTGGCGGGCGAAAGCGGCATTGACAATTATGCGATAGGCGAAACACAATCGACCGATGTCATCGGTTATTATGCGCCGATTTACGGTTCGGACGACAGCGGTAATGCCCTGTTCGCACTGGTGACAGAAGCCCACGCTGATATTCCGCTGCAACAGGCAACCGGCTATTTCAACGGCTCCCGCGCCTTCCCCATAGCACTCGGCCTGATCGCCGTGCTGGTGGTGCTGGTGCTGCTGTTCCAGCAGATTCTCGTACCACCGCTGGCGAACCTCAAGCAGGCGATTCAGGCTGTGACACGGGGTAATTTTGACACACCGGTGAACGCAGCCGGGCGCGGGGACGAAATTGGCGAGGTTGGCGCGGCCTTTGTTGATATGCGGGTGCAGGTACGCAGCCTGGTAGAGGACTTGCAAGCCCGTGTCGCCGCCCGTACCCGCGACATCGCCGCCACGCAGGAAATCAGCCGTTACGCCGCCACGCAGCACAACCTGCAAACCCTGCTCGATCAGGTGGTGCAGCTTATCGTGGAGCAGTTCCCCAATATTTATCACGCGCAGATTTTCCTGATCGACCAGGAACGCGCTTTCGCCATGCTGCGCGCCAGTACGGGCGAACCGGGGCGACTGCTGCTGGCACGCGGTCACAAGCTGGCAATCGGCAGCGTCAGCGTCATCGGCCAGGTGATTGAACAGCAGCAGATTATCATCGCCCGCGATACCGCTTCCAGCCAGATTCATCGCCGCAACGAATTTCTGCCGGATACCCGCGCCGAACTCGCTATCCCGCTGCGGGTGGCGGGCGAAGTCATTGGGGCGCTGGATGTACAAAGCAAGTATCGTAATGCCTTCACCGAAGATGAAGTAAGCGTGTTACAGACGATGGCTGACCAGATCGCCGTAGCGATTGAAAATGCCCGCCTGTATCAGGAGTCAGTGCGCCGTCTGGACGACATCGAACGCGCCAACCGCATCGCCACCCGCAACACCTGGCAGGAATATGTCTACGGGCAGCGTGCCCGCCTGCTTTCCAGCGAGGCGGGGAAGGCCAGCAGCGTCGATTTATCAGAAATCCGGCAGCAGGCCATCGCGCAGGGGCGTATCATCGCCGGGCAGATCACCAGCAACAACACTGTCCCGGTAGCCGTGCCGATTGAGCTGCGCGGTCAAATCCTCGGCGCGGTTGAATGGGAATTACCGGCTGATGATCTGAACGAAAACCGGCTGCAACTGGCGCAGGAACTCGCCAACCGGCTGGCTGTCAGCCTGGAAAACGCGCGACTGTTCGAGGAAAGCCAGCGTGCCACCGAGCGCGAACGTATCGTCAATGCCATCGCCGCCCGTTTAACGCCACAAACCGAAATCAGCGAAATTCTGCAAACGGCAGTGCGGGAAGTGGGACAGGCTTTGCGGGCGCCACAGGTCAGCATTCGCCTGTATCAGCCAGGCAAAGGCGGCAGCAATGGCAACAACGGCAGCAATGGCGATCATGAATAATCCATATTTCGCGGTGGCGATGAAACTGCCACCGCACCAGCGTCCAGAATCTATAACGAGTGGACTGTCATTATGACGCGAGCAACAACTTTAACCCCTAAACAGGTTCGCCCGGTGCATAGCCAGATCATGCGCCGTATCGCTCCGATTATTGTGCTGGCTTTCGCGGCCTTCGCAGTGATCGCCGTGATCGTGTTTTATAACAGCATCCGCCTGCGGATTGATGCGCTGCATCAGGACGAACTGAACGGACGCGCGACCCGCATCAGCGACCCTATCCGCCGGTCAATTGATGATGTGCTGACTCTGGCTGCCGAGGATGCAGCCCGCGAATTCGGCGCGGAAACAAAAACGATTGTGAATCCCAATGACCGGACGATTCCCCGGTCACAGCGGACGCTGCTGCAAGGCTTCATTAACCTGCTCAACGCCAATCCCACCGGCTATTTCGCCGTGCGTTTCATCCTGCCCGATGGCTCGATCTGGTCAGAAGTGACCAACCAGAACGGCATCCTCTCTACCATCAGCACGATCCAGCCGGGGGTACGAGCAGGCGATGTTTACTTCAGCAGTTCCCTGCGGACGCAGGATAACGTCGTCGTCAGCCCTATTCTGATTCGCAACATCGAACGCAGCAGCGCTTCACAGGTGGTGATGCGGCTGCTCGCGCCGGTTCGTTCGGCAGACCGGCAGCAGACTTTGCTGGGCGTGATCGAAATCGAACTGCTGGCGACACCCATCCTCGACACGGTAAATATCGGTTTTGGGCAGGAAGGCCAGCGCTGGCTGTTGATTAATAATCAGCAGCGCTACCTGGCCGACAGCACAGCGCCCCGCAAAACCGCCCGCTCCCTGACCGACAATTTCTATGGTCAGGTGCTGGCTTATGAACCGGATTTGTCGAAAGTCATCGTTGAAACACCAGGCGACCTGAATCAGTTTGACTTCAACGGCGCGATCCTGTCATCCGTCCCGATTCGGGTGGGCGGCGCGCCGGATATGCCCTGGCAGCTCATCCTGATTGACAGCAGCGGTCTGGGCGCAAGCGGTTTGTATCTGGGGGTCGCCGCGCTGATCGGCATCAGCATCGTCGGTGCAGCGCTGATGCTCAACTTCATCAGCGGCATCCTGCGGCGGCGGCTTTCCCCGCTGCTGACAGCCAATGAACTGGCGCAGCAGCTTGCCAGCGGCCACCTGGACGACACCCTGCCCCCCGCCGCTTTCCAGGACGACGAACTGGGCGCTCTGATGACCTCGTTTGACCGCATTTCGTCGCGGCTGACGGGCCTTTCGGGTGATATGGAAGAGCAGATCACGCGCTTCACCCGTAACCTGGATGTGGCCGCGAAGGTGAGCCGCGAAGCCACCTCCGCCACCGACGCCGAACAACTGCTGGTGCGCGTGATCGACATGCTGTGCGACGAATTCGACCTGTATCACGCCCAGGTTTACCTGCTGGATGATATCGCCCTGAATGCGGTGCTGGCCTACAGCCGGGGCAGCATTGGCGAGAAACTGCTGCAACAGAATCAGAAAATTCCGGTTGGCTCACGCACGATGGTGGGACAGGTTGCCGCCACTGGCGAGATGCTGCTGGTCAACGATACCCATATCCCCGGCGTTATTCCCTACCAGCGCAATCCGCTTCTGCCGGATGCGCGCGGCGAGATCACGCTGCCGCTGACGGTTGGCGGTAAGGTCATCGGCGTGCTGGATATTTTCAGCGCACGAGTGGATACCTTCGGTTCAGGCGAAACGCGCGTGCTGGCTTTGCTGGCTGACCAGTTTGCTATCGCGCTTTACAACACCCGCCTGCTCTCGCAATCGCATGAGCGGATACAGCAGGTTGACACGCTTAACCGGCAGCTCACACGCAACGCCTGGGAAGACCTGAAAGAACGCAGCGGCCTGGAAGAAGCCTACCGCTATGATCTGATGTCGGTAGAGCCAACCCTGCCCGATGACAGTGTGATCGAAGCCATCAGCGCCCCGATCAGCATTCGCGGTCAGGTCATCGGCACGATTGCCGCCGCCTCACCCGATGGCATTTCTTTCGCCCAGGGCGATCAGGCCATTCTTCGTGCCATCGCTGACCGTGTTGGACTGGCGATTGAAGGCGCGCGTCTGTTCCAGGAAACGCAAACCAGCCTGGCCGTCACCAGTACCCTGTACGAACTCAGCCGTAACCTGAACGAATCCGACACCATTCAGGACGTGATTCGCGCCATCCTGACCTCAGTGATGCCGGACGCGGTTGGCGGGCAGGTATGGTTGTTTGACGAGTATCCTTACGGCGGTTCACCGACCTGGATGCAGTGTTTAGCCGATTACGCACAGATGCCCCGAAGCGAGAACGCCGACAATTTCCTGAAGGTGCGGCTGCGCTTGCAGGATTCGCAATTTCTGAGCAGCATGAACGAAAGTCAGGTCAAGGTTGTCACCGACCTGAATCGGGATACCCGCCTCGACGATGAACTGAAAACGCTGTTCCGCCATCTCGGCGCACAGGCAGTCATTTTTGTGCCGTTCAGCCTGCGTGGTTTGTGGCGCGGTCTGCTGACGGTGGAATTTAACGAGGAACGTGACTTCTCCGAGCGTGAAGGCCGCCTCTACACCGCCCTCATCGACCAGGCGGGCGTGGCTGTCGATAACCGCCTCCTCATCCAGCAGACGGAAATGACGCTTGACCAGATTGAGCGCCTCTATTCGGCCAGCCGCCTCATCAACACCTCGCAAGGGCTGCCGGAACTGGTGCAGGCGGTGGTTGCTGCTACCACCAATCCGACTCTCAATTTCGAGTTTGGCCTGCTGGAAGGCGAACTTGACCGCACCGGCTGGCCGACCCGCGTCCGCAAGGTGGCTTATTCTGACAACGGTATCGTCCGCGAGGAAGACGCGGTTGAAACCCTGCATATCGAACCGGATTCGCCCCTGCGCCGCCGCGAACCTCAGATGGAAATCGACCCCACTATCGAGCCGCACTTCCAGGCGATTTTCCCGCTGTTCAGCGCTAACCAGCCCATCGCGCTGCTGTATGTAACCAGCAACGAACTGCGAGAAATGGCACAGGAAGACTATGAAGTTTACTATGCTCTCTCCGGCCAGATGAGTACGGTGCTGGAAAACCGGCGGCTGCTGGAACAGACCGAAGATGCGCTGGACGAAAGCCGCCGCCTGTATTCTGCCAGCCGGGCTATCGCCGTCGCGCAGGACTCGAAAGGCGTTTACCGCGCCGCCGCCGACGCGCTCGCCAGCCCGAATGATTACCTCAGCCGGGCTTCCATCGCGCTGGCCGGGCCAACCCCAGGCCTGGACGCGGCCTATTTCGATTATGTGCATGTCTGGGAACGAGTCACCAGCCTTGAATCGCCGATCACAACCGGCCTGCGGCTGACAGCGGAAGCCGCGCCTTTTGGCCGACTGATGGCCGACTCCGGCGAACTGGTTTACTTCCGCGATCTGGCGAATGAACTGGGCGATCAGAACCGCCTGCGCCAGGCGCTCGAACGCGGCGGCGCGATCAGCGCTGTCGTCGTCCCCCTGCGGACGCAGCGGCGCTGGTTCGGCGTCATGATCTGCGAAGCGGCGCGGCCCAACGCTTTTGACGAGCAGTATCTGCGTTTTGCCCAGGCCGTAGCCGACCAGGTTGCCATCGCCGTTGAAAACCGGCTGCTGTTCGACGAGGCGCAGCTTGAAGCACAGCGGGCGCTGGCGCTGGCTGAAGTAGGACAGCTTGCCACCCGCATTGGTACGGAATTTGAGCGCAACATCAGCGAGGTGTTCGCCCGTGTGGCTGAATCCGCCGCTTATGACCGCTGGCTGCTGATGCTGGTGAATGAAGATGAACCGGAGCGGCTGGACAAAATCACCTGGCATTCGCCCACCCTGCCGGATGATAACACCGATTTCTCCTTTGATCTGAAAACGGTTGAACACTCGCTGGCGGACGCCGTGCGAATGAATCAGATGGTTGTCGTTAACGACCCCTTCAGCTATCCGGCCTTTCTGGGTGGCCTGGGCGGCCTGCCGGAAGACATCGGCAAGCATATCGCCACACCGATTTATGTTGCTGACAGGATTGTGGGAGCGCTGCTGATCGGGCGCGGGCTGGATGCCGCTGACCTTGACGAACGTGACGAACAACTGGTGCGAACACTGGCAGCGCAGGTCGCGGTGGCGATTGAGAACCGCCGCCTCTTCCGCGTCGTCGAAAGCGAACGCGAATACCTGCAAAGCATTCTGCAAACCATGCCTACCGGCATTATGGTGCTGGACGCGCACACGCTCAAGCCCATTCAGGTAAACGACCAGACGGCGGGGCTGCTGGGCAAGCCCATTGACTTCGAAAGTGCCTTCAGCGTCGAGTATTACAACCTGCTCCGCACCGGCACTAATGTCCCTTATCCGCAGGATGAACTACCGATCACCCTGGTGGTAAAGACAAACGAACCGGCCTTCAGCGATGATCTGGCGGCCATCCACGATAACGGCAACCAGACCGATCTGCTGCTGAACGCCGCGCCCATCCGTGACGCACGCGGTAACCTGACAGCTATCGTCGCCGCTTTCCAGGACATCAGCAACCTGCGCGGCCTGGAAAACGCGCTGCAAAACAACCTGCGCGAAACCATCGCGCTGTACGAAGCCACCCGCGCCCTCTCCGAAGCCGTCGAAATGGACGATGCGCTGGACGCGACGATGGAACAGATGCTCCTGCTTGAGCCGAGCGATGCTTATATTGTGCTGCTGGATGAAGAAGGCGAATCGCTGCGCCCGGTACGCGGCCTGAACGGAACTGAAGCTTTCAATCTGCCAGCGAACATTTTTGAGGCGGCGCGGCTGGTCATCCCCAATGTCACGAACCAGCGCAGTCTGAACGAAGACCTGCGGGCGAATCTCGATGCACGTGGCATCGCCGCACTCGCCAGTGTGCCGCTGCGCGCGCGTGACAGTCTGCTTGGCTGGCTGGTCACAACCTTCAATACGGCACGCAGCTTCTCGCCGGAAGATGAGCGCTACCTGACCACCCTGAGCGACAGCGCTGCCGTCGCTATCGACAACCGCAATCTGTACCAGCGAACGGAAATCGCCTATCAGGAAGCGGCCACCCTTTACGAAACCAGCCGCGCCCTGGCCGATGCCAAGACGCCGGAAGACATCGTGAACGCCGTCGTCAACCATATGCTTCAGCCGCACATTACCCAGGTCTTCATGGCCGTTCCAACGCAGGAAACGTTTGACGGCTCGGTGGAAATGATGCAGGTGGTAGCAAGCTGGCAGTCGCCGGCTGCGAGCAGCATTGATCTACTCGGTGTCTCGCTCGCGCCTGACCAGTTCCCGGCCTGGAATCAGGTAGCTTCGCCGCAGTTGATGATGATTGACGATGCGCTGACGGATGAACGCCTCAGCGACATGGAACGCCTGGGACTGGACAGCACTGATACCCGTTCGCTGGCTGTGCTGCCGCTTCGCGCCAATGAGCGGCAGGTTGGCACAATCTGGATCAGCTCGTCGCAGCCCTACCGTCATGGTGAGCGCGATGTGCGTATCTACCGTTCCTTCATCGAACAGGCGTCACTGTCGATGGAAGCCACCCGCCTGCTCAAACAGACTGAGCGCCGCGCGGTGCAGCTTGGAACATCCGCCGAAGTCAGCCGCGCTGCCAGTTCAATCCTCGACATTGATGTGCTGATGCCGCGTCTGGTCGATCTGATCCGCGATGCCTTCAATTATGACCATGTACAGATTTTCCTGATGGATGAGGACAGCCAGTACGCGGTGCTGCGTGCCAGCACGGGCGAGGCAGGGCGCCAGCTTCTCAGCATCAATCACAAACTGGCGCGGGGTTCGGTCAGCGTCATCGGTACGGTGACCGACAGCGGCGAACCGGCCATCGCGCTCGACACGGCCGATGCGCGTTTCGTCCATAAGCCGAATCCCTACCTGCCGCTCACCCGCTCTGAAATGGCGATTCCGCTGCTGCTTCAGGGGCGTGTCGTCGGGGCGCTTGATGTGCAGTCCAACCAGCCGAATGCCTTCGGTGATGAAGACCTGAACGTGCTGACGACGCTGGCGGCACAGATCGCCGTCGCGCTGGACAATGCGCGTCTGTACCAGGACTCGGTACGGCGAGCGCAGGACATGGGTTTCCTCTTCAATGTCACCTCAGCCGCCGCCAACCCCGATCTGTCGCTCACCGAATCGGTCAACACAGTCGTGAGCATGGTGCGTGAAACCTTCAACGCGCTGGATGTCTGCGTCTACCTGACCGAAACCTACAGCACCGAAGACGGCGTTGAGCATACGCTGCTGCGGGCGGCGGCGCTGGCCGGGGCGAACCAGCCGCTCTCTGAGGTAGCCGAAATTTATCTGCAAGACCAGAATAATCTGCTGGCAGTGATGACCGCAAAGCAGGAACCGCTGCTGGTGGACGATGTGAGCGCCGAGCCGAATTACCTGCCGGTCACATCCTTCGCACAGTCAGCGCTGGCTGTACCGATGGTGACAGGTAACACCATCACCGGCGTTATCGTCATTGAAGCCGACGAGCCAAACGCCTACGACGAAGATACCGTCCGCATCGTCCGCGCCATGACCAACACACTGGCCGCTATCGTCCAGAACAACCGCCTGCTGGAACAGATGCAGCAAACCAACGAACAGTTGCGCGAACTTGACCGCCTCAAGAGCGATTTCCTGGCGAACATGAGCCATGAGCTGCGGACGCCGCTCAACTCAATCATCGGCTTCAGCCGCGTGATCCTGAAAGGGATCGACGGCCCGCTGACTGAGATGCAGGAGCAGGACTTAACCACCATCTACAACAGCGGCACTCACCTGCTCGGCCTCATCAATGACATCCTCGATCAGGCCAAGATCAGCTCTGGCAAGATGGATCTGCATCTCGACTACTTTGACCTGAAAGCGGTGGCGGAAGGCGTGCGTTCCATCGGCATCGGTCTGGTGAAGGATAAACCGATTGATATGCGGCTGGAAGTGGCTTCCGGCCTGCCCAAAGCCTATGGCGATGAATTCCGCACGCGGCAGGTGCTGCTCAATCTGGTTTCCAACGCTGGTAAATTCACCCAGCAGGGCAGCGTAACTATCCGCATTTACACCGAACGCAGCGCCGAGACGGGAAATCCGATGGTGCGGCTGGATGTGCAGGATACCGGTATTGGCATTGCCGAACAGGACTTGCCGCTGCTGTTCGAGGCCTTCCGTCAGGTAGACTCGTCGCTGACGCGCACCGTCGGCGGCACCGGCCTCGGTCTGCCCATCGCCCGTTCGCTGATCGAAATGCAGGGCGGCCAGATGCTTGTCCATTCTGAGGTCAACGTTGGTTCGACCTTCAGCATCCTTATCCCCACCGAACCCAGCGAACCGATGCAGTCTGACACGGGCGATTTCGTGAAACCAGCTACCGGCACACTGGGCGAAAAACCCAAACCGAGCTTCGCGCCGCCGCCCAAACCGCCAACCGGCGAACTGCCGCCGCAGCCAAAGGGCAAAGGCAACGGACACACCGGCCCGCTCAACCCGGATACGCTGGAAACCGCCGCCGCCCGCGACAAACGCAGCGTCGGGGTGATGCACAATGTCATGCCGGTCAAACGCCAGATTCTCCTGATCGAGGAGAACCCGGATATGGTTGACCAGTACCGCCGCACCCTTCAGCGGGAAGGTTTCGACATTTTCGCCGCCTCCATTCCGCTGGAAGCGCAGGCCATGGCGAGCGGCTTGCACCCGACCATGATTGTCATGGATGTGAACTTTGCCAGCGGCGCGGGCTGGGAAATTCTGGAACGGCTGCAAGGCCGCGATGACACCCAGGACATCCCGATCATCGTCGTGACGCTCAGCAACGAGCTTCAGCGCATTATGGACGCCGGGGCCTTCCGCGTCATCCAGCGCCCCTTCACGCCGGAACAACTTGTCGATGCGGCCCGCGCGGCGGAGGCTGACAGCCTGACCGAGCGCATCCTCATCATCGACGATCAGCCAGAGGCTACCCGCCTCATCAAGGAACTGCTGGACGAACACGGCAGCTATCGGGTCTTCACCGCCCATTCTGGCCCGGAAGGCGTTTCGATGATCGCCCGTCACCGCCCCGACCTCATCATCCTCGATCTGCGGATGCCGGAGATGGACGGGTTCGCGGTGCTGGAAGAATTGCAATCCAACCCGGAAACAGCCGCTATCCCCGTTATGGTCGTTACGGCGGATACGCTCAACGCGGAAGAACAGGGGCAGCTTGCGGGGGTGGATGTGCTTTACAAAGCCGGGCTGGATGAAGAAGGCTATCACCAGTTCATCCGGGGCATCCGCGAACACCTCGGCAGCAACGGCGACAACTAAAATTTCACGGTGGGGCGAACGCTGGTTCGCCCCATCATTTGTCTTATACCCCGGCGGGCTGGCGCAGACCAGTCATCTCCTCGCTGATCTCCCACAATTTACGCGCCGACACCTGATCGTAAGAGTCCTTCGACGACTCTTTGGGTTTGCTCCGGTCAAAATATTTGCCTGTCACCCCTTCAACTTCTGGTGATGCCGCCAGATAGATGCTGGTTTCCGCGCCGCGTTCGGGCGTCAGGGCGAAACGATGCATCACACCCATGATGAGATTCATCAGGCCGCGATTATTGCGTCCGAAGCCGCTGGCGACGAAGCCAGGATGCAGCACATTACTGGTCACGCCGGTGCCGGATAGGCGCCGCGCCAGCTCATAGCTGAACAGCACATTCGCCAGTTTGGACTGTCCGTAAGCGCGGAAACCGCCCATGCTGTAGTTATTTTTCATCATCAGATCGTCAAAATGCATCGGCCCGAAGGTGTGCGCGTCGGACGAAACATTGACGATGCGTGAGGGGGCGCTGGCCTTCAGCATATCCAGCAGCAGATTGGTCAGCAAAAAGTAGCTCAGATGGTTGAGCGCGAAGGTCATTTCGTAACCATCGACCGTCTCCTGGCGCGAGGCAAAAACCCCGCCAGCATTGTTCACCAGCACATCCAGCCGCGTGTATTTTTGTTTGAATGCATCCGCCAGACGCCGCACATCGGCCATTGATGACAGATCGGCTAACAGCACATCGACCTGCTGGCTGCCGGTTTTCGACCTGATTTCATCGGCAGTCGCCTGTGTTTTGGCCGCGCTCCGCCCCACGATCACCAGATGAGCGCCCAGCCGCGCCAGACCAAGCGCGGTTTCCTTGCCAATGCCATTGGTCGCCCCGGTAATCAGGACAGTTTTGCCCTTCATCTGTTCATTATTCGCCATCGCAATTGCTCCCTGACTCGCTAAACATACTGCTGCAATTATACGTCGCAGCCGTGACAAGTGAGGAAACTCTGATCGAATGTTCAGGTGAGAGCGGGGAATATCAACAAAATGCCCCCTGTCCATCTGATAGAAAGGGGGCGAAAAACTGAATGACCTACAGCGAAGCGCGGCGCATGGCTCGTGTTCCTACGATGAGGCCGATCACCGCCACCGCCACCACCGCGATTGTGCCGTACAAAATGGAGGGATCGCTGAAATTCCCGGCGAACAGTGCCCGTTCGGCTTGCACAAGGTGCGTCAGCGGATTGATGCGCGACAGGAATTGCAGCCAGCCCGGCCCCATATCAACCGGCAGCAGCATCCCGGACAGCAGCAGCAGCGGGAAAAGCAGGGTTTGCTGCACGCCGTAAAACAGCCATTCTCTGTTTTTCGAGCTGATTGCCAGCGCGTAGGAGAGCGCCCCCAGCCCGACGCCGCCGATGGCGAGCAGCAGCAAACCGGCCAGGACGCCCAGCGGATAAAGCCTGAAGCCAACCGGCAGCACCAGAACCACGATGATAACCGCCTGCACCACCAGCGGCACAATTTCCTTCAGCGCCCGGCCCATCAGCAGCGCCGAACGGCTCAATGGCGTGACCAGCAGCCGCTCGTGCGAACCGGTCTGCATCTCATAAAGCAGATTCGACCCCGACATGGTGGTGCCAAACAGGGCGATCATCACCAGAATGCCCGGCACGAACCACTGCCAGGGTGAGGTATCCCCCACGCCCGGCATCCCACCCAGCAGCGGGCCATAAAAAGCCAGGAACACCAGCGGCTGCACCAGGCTGAATATCAGCGAGAAAGGATCGCGGATAGTCAGGCGCAGTTCTCTGCCGCCGACAACAGCCGTATCACGAATGATGTTCATCATAGTTATAGTTCTCCCTGTAACAGACAATGAATATGGGGTGTATCAGGCATCATCCGTGCCGGTTTCGCGCAGGCTGCGCCCGGTCAGCGCCAGGAAAACATCATCCAGCGTAGGACGTTTGACCTCGGCGGTTTCGACTTTAATCCCGGCTGCATCCAGCGCACGCAGGAATTCCGGTAAAATGGCGCTGCCACGCGGCACCCGCAGGCTGACGGCAGCGCCCTCAAGGTTGATTTCATGCGATGTGATATGTCCGGCAGTTTCAGCGGCCCGTTGGGCAGCGGCCTGGTCGCAGGTGGTGATGGTGATGCGGTCACCTGCCAGATTGTCCTTGAGTTTAGCGGGGGTATCGTCGGCGATAACTTTCCCGTGATCGATGACCAGCACCCGTTCAGCCATCGAATCGGCTTCATCAAGGTAGTGGGTGGTGAGAAAAATGGTCATGCCATGTTCCTGCCGCAGCCGCAGAATATGCTCCCACAGATTGGCGCGATTCTGCGGGTCAAGCCCGGTTGACGGCTCATCCAGAAACAGCAGTTTGGGGCGGTGAACCAGCCCCAGCGCCACATCCAGACGGCGACGCTGCCCGCCGGAGAGCGAGCCGGCAGTTCGTTTTGCCAGCGGTTCGAGATCGAGCGCGACCAGCAGTTCGTCAGCCCGTTTTTGTGAAGCAGCCCGGCTCATACCATAACAAAATCCCTGTGTCACCAGTTCATCGCGGACGCGGTGGCCGTGTCCCGCGCCGTTACCCTGCCCGACATAACCCAGGTGGCGGCGCACACCCGCCGGATCAGCCAGCACATCACACCCCGCGACAACCGCGCTTCCCGATGTGGGCGGGAGCAGAGTCGTGAGCATCCGCAGGCTGGTCGATTTGCCTGCGCCGTTTGGGCCGAGAAAAGCGACCAGTTCCCCCGCTTCGACATCAATATCAATACCGCGCACCGCCTCCACCATTTCTTTCCCAACCCGAAAATGCCGTGTCATCCCGCGCGCCTGAATCATTTGCATCTGCCCTGTCTCCTCTGCTAAATGGATGGGTGGGTGTCTATAAACTGATTATGCGGTTGGATTAGGACGTATTGCGCCCTATTCACCATGACTAACCGAGTATCTGTGCCAGATCAGCAGCGCGTTCCAGCTCATCCATGAGCGCGACTCGCTCATCCGCCTCAAGCGCGGCCTGATCGACATCAGCCAGCAGTTTCCCGGCTAAGGCCCGGTCATCCAGCGCCAGCGCCACTTCCGCCCGCAGCACCAGCGCCCGCACCCGCTCAATGGCAGAAACAGGTTCATCGCGAACCAGCGCTGTATCCAGTAACTTCGCCGCCGCCGCATAATCACCTTTGGAATTGGCGAGTACGGCGGCGGTATTGAGCGCCCGCCCTAACCGGGTTTCCGGGGCTTGTTCGGTTTCGGCTTCTCCAGCAGGTGTTTCAGCTTTCTGAACGAAGCGTATCCAGTTCCCGCCGGGGTCGATCACGTTAAAGCGCCTGTCGCCCGCCCCGTTGTTATTATTGGGTCTGGTGAGCCGGGGAATGCCCGCCACCGGCAGCCTGCCGTAATGCTGGCGCAGCCCGGCGGCGAACGCCTGATACAAATCATCAATATCCAGCACCGAAACCAGGCAGGTGCTGTAGGACTGCGCCGGGTCATAGTCCTTCAGCGTGAAGAAATGCAGATCAATTCCGCCGCGTTTGACACAGGCATAGGTGTTGGGCCGGCTTTGCTGATAGGTGATCTCAAAACCGAGTGCCCCGTAAAATTCCAGCATGTCGCTGATCGAATGGCAGGGCAGTATCGGAATCATGGTTTCATTTGCCACATTCTCCTCCTTATAAATACAAATGTGCAGCGAGCATTCCACAGGCCTACCGCTGAAAATCGGCCTGTTTACGCGCTCATTTGAATCATAAAGGGATGGGGGATAGATGGAGGGTTTTGCGGGAAGCCGATTTAGCGGGTGTGCGCCATTTCGATCATCCGGCCAATCTGCTGGATGGTGGCCTGCGCCCGCGCTTCCAGCTCAAGCAGGCTGGAAAGCCAGCGGTCAGCAATGACGTCGATATACTCGTTGGCACTTTGGTCGCGGGGAAGATCGAGCGCGGCGCGCAGGTTGTCGGTTTTGCCAGCGTCGAATTGCAGCAGCATCCGCAAAACGGCCATCAGACTGTAGCCCGATTTCACCAGCATCCGAATGACGCGCAGGCGGCCAAATTCAGCCGTTCCGTAGAGCCGGTATTGATTGGTAGGGTCGCGGGGAACATCAATCAGGCCATTGCGCTCCCAGTTTCGCAGCATATCGACGGTGACATTCAGATGCCGCGCCGCCTCGCCAATATGAACCTGCTGGCGCGGGCTGTCCATTAAGTAGCCCGCCGCCCAGCGCTCCAGAAATTCAACAGCGGACTCGGCGAAGGTTTTTTCGACGCGCACCTGAGCGAGATACTGATACGCCAGTTCCATCGCCATGCCCAGATCGCCGCTGGCTGCGTTTTTGACCAGTTCGACAATAATCGTTTTATCCCCGACATAAGGCCATTGCAACACCAGCCGCGTCAGCCGCGCCTGTTCCAGGTGCAGCTCACTATACAGGCGGTAGCCATTTTGGCCGCGTGGGATTGGCGGCAGAAAACCCAGTTCTTCATAGAGCCGAACGGTATTGTGATGAACGCCAATGTCCCTGGCAATGTCGATGGTTCGCAGATGTTTTCGCGCCATTAAGCTGTGGCCTCCTCCCCGGACGGGTGTCCGCAAACCCTACAACTATACACCAGGGTTTTGTTCAGGCCAGACCAGTCCTAAAGTACGCCTTTGTAGGACTCCGAAACTATTGTGAAAAACGTAAAATCACCTTTATGATCTTAATTATTCATTCACGCATCAGGGGGTAGCTGGCATGAGCCGACTGGAAAAAATAATCTGGGTTGTGGGTGGGGCTGTGCTGTCCGGGGTGATTGCGCTGCAATTTTTCCCCATCTGGCATTTTGTCCCGTCGATGGATCCGCGTAACCCGCCGGTGCGCTATGAGGTGCAGTGGTCGCCACAAGCCGCCAGCATCATGGAAAGCACCTGCTACACCTGCCACAGCAACGAAACCGAGTACCCCATTTATATGCGGATTGCCCCGGCATCGTGGGTCGCCGCCCAGAACGTTAACGAAGGCCGTACCCATCTCAACTTTTCCGAGCAGCCGTTGACGGCTATCAACCCCAGTCTGCTGATCGCCATGATTCGCTCCGACGCCATGCCGCCGCCCGCTTACCGCCTGACGCACCCGGAAGCCAACCTGACGCCGGAGCAGAAGGAAGCGCTGATCGCCGGTATTCAGGCCACCTTCAGCAGCACCACCGCCCAGGCAGATAACAGTCAGTGAAGCAGACGGGATTACTCCAGCGCCGGAATTGCGCTGGCAGATTTCCGATTCGACAGCAGCAAAGCCCGCACGGTCAGCCCAAAAAACAGGAGGACGGCAATCACATTGAGCAGCCCACCCCAGCGCTGTACCGTGAAATCCAGCACCAGACTACCATAGGTACGGTAAACCAGCGTGCTGTGAAGCAGCAGCAGCGGGATATAGAAAATGGGACTGTAATTCAGGCGCAGTCCCGTTATCGCAGGCACAATGATCGGCATATGGCCGAAAATCATGGAGAAAACGAAGCCCAGCAGGAAAGCGTGCAGCAGGGCCGCATACACTGGCCCGGCATACAGCGCACCCTGCCACAGGCCAATCGCCCCACCCACGCCAAGCCAGACATAACCAGCCAGCAAACAGGCAGCGATATAGCGCGGCAGCCCCCGCTGGCGGATGGTGCGGCGGGCGATGTCGTAGCACAGCAGCCACCCGGCCACCAGGATCGCGCCGATCCCTGACAGGCGGATGCCAGCCTCCAGATTAATCAGCGTCACAAGCACTCCGGCGATGTAAACGCCCACCGCCAGCATCAGCAGGTATTCGCTCCGCCGGGTCAGACGGCGCACCCGCGACAATTCCAGCCGTTCGCCGACAATCGTCAGAATGAGGAAGGCCGTCCACAGATGAACGACCTGAAAAACCGGCTGCCCCGCCAGCCACACCACATTACCCACCAACCAGCAGGCCGCCCCCGCCGCCATGATGAGCATATCGCGCGAAGGATGCAAACGCAGCATCAACCCGAACAGCAGCACCAGACCCAGACTCCCCGCGCTTAACAGCAGTTTTGCCAGGCTGGTATCGCCAGTCAGCAGCAGCGCCGCGGCTCCAGCGGCGTTGATCGCCGGAACAATCATGCTCCAGCGATAACGCCCCTCCAGCGCCACCGCCCGCTCCAGGCAGATCAGCGTGCCGAGGAAACCGGAAATCATCAGCGGCCCGTGAATGAAGAGCCAGCTCTGGCTGAGCGCATCCATCTGCCAGCCCATACGCGCCAGCCCTGCGCCCAGACCGCCCAGCAGAGCGACAATCGTCACCAGCAGCAGCAGTATGCGGGGGAAAAGCCGCTCAATTTTCATCAGGATGCACTCAATCTGTACCAAACATCAGCAGCAGCATAATCAGCGGTGATGTGGCCCGAACACTGTGTTTCAGGCCAGGCGGCATGTGAATCCAGCTTCCGGCTTTCACCTCATGCTGGTCATCGCCCAGCCCCACCACCGCTTCACCCTGCACAATCTGGATGATGGCGGCGTGGGTGGAGGTGTGTGGGGAGAGTTCCTGCCCAGCGTCGAAGCCGAACAGGACTGCCTTGAAGCGCTCATCCTTGTAAAAGGTGCGGCTGATGATACTGTCCGGCTGGATGACGCCCACCGCGCTCACCATATCTTCCAGCAGCATATAGGCTTGGCTCATGGATTTACGCTCCGTCCGCTTTGCGGGAGATCGCCACCCGCCAGGTTTCCGGGCCTTCTTCCAGATAATTCCACTCAAACTGGTCGGGCCGTTCGTGGAGGAACTGGTAATACAACGGTGTCGGCGCGTGGTCGTTGATGAGTTCAAAGGACTCGCCCGCTTGCAGTTCATCGAACATTTTGAAGATCATCGGGTGCCGTTCCCGCGGCGGGATGGTGCGAACATCAATCTGATTCATGATTAACTCCTTCGTTGAACACTTATGATTTTTGCGCGGCCACCAAACCGCCCAGCGGTTTGACGCGCGGCCACATGAGGATGATGAACGCCCCAACAGCGCCCAGTACAGACAGTATGCCCACCAGCGAAAGCCTGTTGTCTGGCAGCCAGCCGCCCAGCGCCATCAGTACGATGCCGCTGTTCAGCAGCACGAAACTGAACCAGCCCAGCGGCAGCCACCCATAGCGCTGCTCCCCGCTGAAGCGCGGCAGGATCCAGAAAGCCACGCCCATCACAAACTGGATCGTCCAGCCAAAAATCATCAGCGTGATATGCGGACTCAGCAGTTTCCACGTCCAGGGATAGATCGGGATGCCCTTGTGGTGCAAAATCAGCGTCCCAAACAGGAAGCCAATGCCCATGTGCAGCAGCGCCGAACGGATGAACCAGACACTCAGTTTGGGCATCTTCAACGCTCCTTAATCCGACTCCAGGTGTTGAGGATGAACCCCCACCCGGCCAACAGCAGAAATAAGGATGCCCCTGCCAGCACCCAGCCCATCCCGGCTTTCGGGTCTAAGACCATCACCGGCTCACCAATCGCCCGCAGCACCAGCCCCACATTGAGCAAAATCAGCACCGCCCAGCCGAGGCGTTCATTACCACGTGGTTTCTCTTTCGACTGTTTGGGGAACATCCAGTAGCCGACGCCCATAATCAGTTGGGAAACCCAGCCAATGAACAGAAAATGCAGATAGACCGGGCGCAGAACCTGTAAGCTGGAGGATAAACCCAGCGCCGGTTGTGCCAGCAGCAGCGCCCCCATCATCAGCCCGACGGCGAAGTACAGCATCCCGATTTTGATGAACCAGCGTGACAGCGTAGGCACAGCAGCAACCTCATAAACCGTTTGATGCTCTCAGGATACGACAGGCCGCCGCCTTTGTATTTAAGCTGGCTTAAAACCAGTTCAGCGTAAATCATGTTCGCTGACCTGCTGCAAAATTTCCCTCTTGACTCTCCCCCCACTGGAAAGCGCACACTACCCATAGAAGCTTCACTAGAGGGCCCGCTATGTTCAGGATCGGTGATTTTTCACGGCTGACCGGTGTTTCCGTCAAAACACTGCGCTACTACGCCGATATTGGCCTCTTCAGTCCGCTCCAGGTAGACCGTTTCACTGGCTACCGTTACTACTCATTCGAGCAGCTCCCGCGCCTGAACCGGATTCTGGCGCTGAAAGACCTGGGATTTTCGCTGGAACAGGTCGGGCAGATGCTGGACGAAAATCTGACGGCGGAGCAGCTTGATGGCATGTTACGCCTGCGTGGAGCGGAACTTCAACAGCAGGTGGCGGAGACACAGGAACGCTTAGCACGAGTGCGTATTCGTTTAGATCAAATTCGACAGGAGGGCAAAATGCCAGCACATGAGATTATTCTGAAACGTGTCGCGTCGGTGAAAGTTGCTTCCGCCCGCGAACTGGTGCCAGCGCCGGAGCAGATGCGCGAGCGCTGCCTGGCGCTCAATGACGAGGTGTGCGCCATGATGGAGGCTAATGGCATCCAGACTGACGGGGTATGCCTCGCCATTTACCACGATAATAGTCCCGCCGGAATCGATGTTGAAATGGCCTTTTTCATCAGCCCGGATGCACCAGCCGCGCAGCAGGGGCGCGCTGCGGTGCGACAGCTTCCCGAAGTGGAGTCAATGGCGAGCGCGGTTTACCGGGGCAGCTATGACGACTTTGCCGCCGTCGGGGCGCTGCATGTCGCCATTGGCAAATGGATTGAAGCCAACGGCTACCGCATCGTTGGGCCAGGCCGCGAGATTTACCTGCAAACGCCGCAGTCCCCTGGCGGCGCGGGCGTGATGGAAATCCAGTTTCCGGTGGAAAAGGGATAAATTCAGGCAGAATGCAGGGATGGAGCCAGGGCTTCATCCCTGCAAAAGCATCTCTGATACCCCATTCATGAGGGTTTTCCACAAATACGCCCGTAATCTACAATGAAAGGCGGTTAACCTGTTAAAAGGAGGATGGAATTGTTGAAACCGCGTTTTATAGTAACCTTCACCCTCATTTGCACCCTCTGGCCGTTGGCCGCCCTGGCGCAGGACGCCGAACCCACACCCTTCATCTGGGGCAACAGTGCCTCGCTCAGTCCCGCACTTTCCGCCGATGGCCGCTTCATCGCTTTCGCTTCTGATGCAACGAACCTTGTCCCCGATGACACCAACGAAACCACCGATGTCTTTGTCCATGACCGGGAAACCGGCGAAACGGCGCGCGTCTCTGTCGCCAGCGATGGCTCAGAAGGCAATAGTTACTCGCGCCAACCGGCCATTTCCGCCGATGGTCGTTTTGTCGCTTTCGAGTCAGATGCCTCCAATCTGGTGAGCGACGACAGCAGCGGTTGGACGGATGTATTTGTCCATGACCGCGAAACCGGCGAAACCGTCCGCGTTTCAGTCGCCAGCGATGGTACAGCGGGCGATTTATCATCGCTCGAACCGTCGATTTCGGCGGACGGGCGCAGGGTCGCTTTCTGGTCGAATGCCGGCAATCTCGTCCCTGAAGATGACAACCCCTACCGCGATGCCTTTGTCCACGACCTCGACACGGGTGAAACGACTCGTGTTTCTGTCGCCAGCGATGGCAGCGAGTCGAACGAAGATACCTATACCACCGTTATTTCCGGCGATGGGCAGACCGTCGCCTTCTGGTCACGCGCCAGCAATCTGGTTGAGGGGGATACCAACGGCCTTGAAGATATTTTCGTCCACAACCTCGACAGCGGCCTGACCGAGCGCGTCAACGTGTCGGCGCAAGGCGCAGAAGCCAATGCTTATACCTTCGACACCCTGAGTATTTCCGCCGACGGGCGTTTTGTGGCCTTCCAATCGCAGGCCACCAACCTCCTCAGTGAAGCGACCCAGGAGCGCAATGAAATTTTTGTCCACGACCGCGACAGCGGCATCACGGAGCGAGTAGCGCTGGCGAGTGGTGGCGCTGAACCCGGCTGTGCTGATTTCTGCTTCGGCTCGTCTGACCCGGTTTTGTCCGCTGATGGCCGGTTAGTAGTCTTTCAATCTGACCTGACCGGACTGGTTGAAAATGACAATAACGACACTGCTGATATTTTTGTCTATGAACGCCAGACGCAAACCCCGACGCGCGTTTCGGTGAACAATGCTGGCGTCGAATTGGATGTCCTTTCTACCGGCGCGGCCATTTCCGCCGACGGGCGCTTTGTTGCCTACGAAACGGGTGCGGCGCTGGTCGCTGCCGATTTAAACTTCACCACCGATATTTATCTCTATGACCGCGAAACCGGCGCGGTATCGCTGGTTTCGGTGGGCCCCGCCGGAGCCTGACGGTTGAGCGATTGTCAGGGTGTTGTCGGAGAATTGCTAGAATCGCCTTATGCTGAATGTCTGGCAGGCCGTTCTTGCATACAATCGGGTTTATGCTGAATCAATCCTTCAACACCCATCGCTGGACGTTTACCCTGCCGCGACACGATCACCCGCTGGTGCAGCATTACCTGCGCCGGGGCGCGCTGCGGCATTTCAAGCCGCTGGTCTTTGGCTGTTCGGTAGTGCTGCTGCTGCTGTTGGGCGGCCTCGGCCTGCCGGTGCTGTATCTGCTCCTGTCCCTGCTGATTCTGGTGCAGACGGCGACAGGCACGGCGGAACGCATCTACCATACCCAGGAAATCCGCACCTGGGATTTGCTCCGCGCCACGCCCTACTCTGGCCGGGACATTCTCCTCAGTGCCTGGGCGGCTGGCGTCTGGCAGCTTCGCCGCACCTGGACAATGCCCGTTTACCGGCTGCTGCACGCCCTGGTCATCGTCGGGGCGCTGGTGTTTGGCCTGTGGATGGAAGAAATTCCGGCGGCGCACTGGTCGCTGGCGCTGTTGGGCGCGACGCTGCTGATTGCCGCGCAGCCCGCCATCGAATTGTATTTCAGCGGCATGATCGGCCTGCTTTGCGCCAGCCTGATCGCTGACCGGGCGCTTTCGCTCGGCGCTGCCGGTCTGGTGATGATCGGTTACTGGATGGTATGGCTGGGCGGCGCTGCCCTCCTGCTGGCGGCTGACCTCGACCGCATCACATCGTCCGGCGTCGCGGCCATTTTTGCGCTTCCCCTGCTGCTGCCACTGCTGGTTGGCTACGCCGCCCAGCGCATTGCCGAACGCCGCTTGAGCTAACCCGCCACCCGGATGCCAAGCCGTTCCAGCAGTTTACGGCTCAGCTCGGCCCGATATTGGATCGGCGGCTTGTCCGGCGCGTGCGAGTCCGAGCCGGAGCTGGTCAGCAGATCATGCCGCCCGGCATAATCCACAAACATTGTCGTCTGCTCGGCTGTGTGCTTCGGATAATAGACTTCAAAACCGTCAATCGGCACTTCCGCCCGCAGTTCATCCAGCAGATCAGCGTTGTAACAGACAAAACCATCATCCCGTCCGGGGTGCGCCAGCAGCGCCACGCCGCCGCTTTGGTGCATCGCCTCCACCGCCGCCGCGATGTCCGTCATCGCCCAGGCGAAACCGGCTTCCATCAGAATTTTTCCAACCGACGGGTCGCCCGTTCCATAGTTATGCCGCTGGAGCAGCGCTACCAGTTCATGCGGCTGCTGCGCGCTCGGTTTTTCCAGAATTGCCTTCAGTTCAGCTTCCCCGTCGGCAAAGGTGTAGCCTTTTTTGACAATATTGGCGTATACCTCGCGGGTGTTGTCCTGCTGACGGCGCAGCACATCCTTTGTCAGATCGCTCAGCGCGGGCTTTTCCGGGTCGAAGCCAAAACACAGCACATCGGTCATCTCGCCTTTCCATGATGCTGTGACTTCCGCCGCAATCAGAATTGGCATTCCTTTTTCCAGCGCCAGCCGCTGCAATTCCGGCGCGGTATCTGCCCGGTCATGGTCGGTGATGGCCGCCAGCCCAAACCCCTCCTGTCGCAGATGGTCGATCAGGGCTTCCGGCGTCCATTTGCCATCGCTGTAATGTGTATGCACCTGTAAATCAATCGCCGCATCCGCCGCCAGCACCAGCCCATCAGTAGATGATTTCATAATTGCACCTTTCCCTGAAATCAATAACACCCCTCATCCCTCATTACTCATTACTCGTCACTTCCTTCTTCACATCTGCGAACTGTCCGCCGCTGATCTGCGCCAGTTGTTCCAGCGTCACCGGGAAAATAGCATTATGCGCTCCGCCCGCCGCATACAGTTGTGTATAACGCCGCAGCGAATCATCAAGGTGAACCGGCATCCCGCTGCTGCGGTGCGCCAGCGGCGGCACGCCCCCCGGCGCGTAGCCATACAACTCGATACACTCTGCCGCGCTGGCCGGGCGCACCTTTTTCCGCCCCACGTTGTAAAGCGCTGCCAGTTTTTTATCGTCAACGCGCTGGTCGCCGCTGGCAATCACCAGCACCGGCTTTCCCTCAATCAGGAAGGCCAGACTTTTGGCGATCTGCCCCAGTTCACAGCCGATGTTATCTGCCGCAAGCTGCGAAGTCGCGGTTGACTCCTCGAAAAAGCGGATAGTGATGCCAAAATTCCAGGCGTCCAGCGCCGTCTGTACATGCTCTGGTGTCAGGGCTTCCACATGCTTCTCCTCTGAAAATGCATCTGATCGTCTATAACTATACTTCAAATGCCATATTCCCCCCTATTGTGCACTTTTCTTCGCTCAATCTAGTGTCCAGATCGGCTGTCAGGTGAAAAGGTCTTTGTGTAAAGTGCATGAACTTTTTTCGACTTTCATTGGCCTAGAAAACCGATAAAGGGTAAGGGGATTCATTATTGCTGTATGTCAATCAACGCTTGATCAACTATTTACAAGCCACAACATCATTTTAACAATCCCTTCATAATTGGGAGCGCTTCCATAAGTGATTGTGCAGTGCTGAATTATCGATAATTCAGCACTGCACAATCTGGAACGTGTTTCAGACCCGTTGACTCAGGGGAAAAAATTGCTTATATTGAGCGTAGAAAATTGACAGGTGTGGAAAACAAAAAAAGTTATTAAATAAATTTTATGCCTCTTCCACACCTCAGGGTCCAACAAATGCCCCGTCCTCACGGGGCATTTATTTTGCAGGTATAATTAACAGGGACGCGGCGAACCGTGTCCCTGTTTTATTGCAGCTACGGGGGAAGTATGGCAAAAAGCATCAGGGCTTTCGGCACCTGGAACAGCCCGATCTCACCGCGTTCGCTGGCGGAAAGCCTCCGCCTCAATGATGTCCAATGGGATGGCGATACGCTTGTCTGGCACGAAGGGCGTGGCGCACGCGGCGTCATCGTAGCGCAGCAGGGTGTCCAGGCCCCCCGTGACCTCACCGGCGACCTCTCAGCACGTGCCGGTGTTGGCTACGGCGGTGGCGATTTCACGGCGGATGGCGCTTATGTTTACTTCGCCGGGCCGGGTGGCAGATTATATAAACAGCCGCTCTCCGCTGGCGCTGCCCTGCCCCTCACCCCGGCTTTTGGCGATGTCGCCGCGCCGCGCCTCTCACCCGATGGCCGCTGGCTGCTCTACGTCCACAGTTATGAACGAAGCGACTCGCTGGCGCTGGTCGATACGGAGGGCAAAATATGGCCGCGCCGCTTCGCCAGCGGGACTGATTTTGTGATGCAGCCTGCCTGGCATCCCGCCGGAGAATACGTCGCTTATATCGCCTGGGATCACCCCAACATGCCCTGGGATGGCACTGAGCTGCGTTTGGGCGTGCTGGAATATGACCGCGCTGGAGTCCCTTATGCGGCTGAAACGGAGACGCTCGCCGGAGACGCCCACACCGCCATTTTCCAGCCGGAGTTTTCTCCCGATGGCCGCTGGCTTTCCTATATCAGTGATACGACTGGCTGGAATCAGCTTTATCTCTATAACATCGCCCACCAGACTCATCACCAGTTGACGACTGCCGAGGCCGATCACGGCGCGCCTGCCTGGATACAGGGCTTGCGCCTCTATGGCTGGACGCCCGACAGCCGCAGCATCGTCTATGTCGTTAATCAGCAGGGTTTCAGCAGCCTCTGGCAGAGCGATGTTGCCACTGGGAACACAGCGCGTATTCCCGGCCTCGATCATTATGCCGACATCGACCAGGTTGCGGTTTCGGCCAGCGGCAGCATCGCCTTCATCGCCTCCGGCCCAAAAATTTCGCCCCGCATTGTCAGTATCCAGCCGGATGAGGCCGATGTGCCATCAATTTTATCCCTCTCCAGCAGCCCTCCCAGCATTCAGGTTATCGTCGGCACAGAAGCCGGTGAGCAGATTCACCGCCGTGCCGGTTCGGAAAATGTGCCATCCGACGAGCTGGCTGAAGCCCAGGCCATCACCTGGAAAGGGCATGATGGTGAGGACGCGCACGGGCTGTATTATGCCCCGGCCAGCACCCGCTACGACGGCACCGGTGCGCCGCCGCTCATCGTCCATGTGCATGGCGGGCCAACCTCACAGGTGACAGCCGGTTATAGTGCTGTGGCGCAGTTTTTCGCCACACGCGGTTATGCCGTCCTCTTCCCTAACCATCGCGGCAGCACCGGCTACGGCAAGGCTTATATGAACAAACTGCGCGGCAACTGGGGACTATACGATGTTGAAGACTCCGCATCTGGCGCGGCCCATCTGGCAGCGCAGGGCTTAGCCGATGCCCGTAAAGTGGTGATTATGGGTGGCAGCGCCGGTGGCTTCACCGTGCTGCAATCGCTGGTCGATAAGCCCGGCTTCTACAAGGCAGGCGTCTGCCTCTTCGGTGTAAGTAACCAGTTTACGCTGGTGGCCGATACCCACAAATTCGAGGAGCGCTATTCCGACTCGCTGCTGGGGACGCTGCCGGAAGCTGCCGACAATTACCGCCTCCGCTCGCCGATTTTTCACGCGCAGAAAATTGTTGACCCGCTGATCGTCTTTCAGGGTGAGGATGATAAAGTCGTCCCCAAAGCACAGTCAGAAGCCATCGTGGCCTCGCTGCGGGCGCGTAACATCCCCCACGAATATCATCTCTACGCCGGTGAGGGTCACGGCTGGCGCAAACCGGAAACCATCGAGCATTATTACAATGCCGTCACCAGCTTCCTCAGGCAGTACGTCATTTTCGCCTGATCCTTTCCAGTTTTTGACCGCCGCTCGGTAGGTGCGGGTTCGGCGGTCATGTCCTCTAGCTCGCCATTTTCTCTATTCATCCTCAACAGCGCGACCCCTTTCCCTTCCGCCTGATATCCATGCAGCATTTGGCATAAAAAAAACCCGGCTTCGGCCAGGTCTCTGGATAAGGCTGTACGCTCTCGCGCAGACAGCAATTACGGTTGTCAATGAAAGCATAGTATAGCGCGTGCCAGCCTGAAACGCCACTATTTAGGGTGATTTCCAGGCTGTATTTATGGCATCCTCTGGCTTCACCATAAACGCTCAGGAGGACAAAATGAACCTGTCTTTAAAAGGCAAAATCGCTGTTGTCACCGGTGCCAGCCGGGGTATTGGCAAGGGCATCGCCCTCAGCCTGGGTGAGGCGGGCGCGACAGTCTATGTGACTGGGCGCACCGGCGCGGGCCATCCCGCCTCCGTTCCCCTGGCCGGTACGGTGGAAGAAACGGCGGCGGAAGTCACAACAATGGGCGGTGTCGGCATCAGCCATCGCTGCGACCATCGGATTGACAGCGAGACCGAAGCCCTCTTCCAGCGAGTCGAAACCGAACAGGGGCGGCTCGACCTTCTCGTTAATGCTGCCTGGGCAGGCTATGAAGGGCTGCACGATGGCAGCGATTTTCCGCTGGAACAGCGCTTCTGGCAGCGGCGGCTCTCCTTCTGGGATGACAACCTCTCTGGCCTGCGTGCAGCCTACATCGCCAGCGCCTTCGCCGCCCGCCTGATGGTCAGGCAAAAACATGGGCTGATTGCCTGTGTCTCTCACCACATCAGCAGCTACGGCAGCCCCGCTTATCATATCGCCAAAACCGGCACGGATCGCCTGGCGGCTGAGATGGCGGCTGACCTGCGTGCTGAAAATGTGGCGGCGGTGGCGCTCTATCCCGGTCTGGTACGAACCGAGGGCATCCTGAAATATGCGGAGTTTATGGACTTGTCCAACTCGGAATCGCCCCAGTACACCGGGCGGGCCGTTGCCGCGCTGGCTGCTGATAAGGAAGTGCTGAAAAAATCCGGCCAGTCCTTGTGGGTCGGTGATCTGGCGGCGGAGTATGGCTTTACCGACATTGACGGCAGGTTAATCGTCGCCAGTTGGCGCCATCAGTGATCTGCTTGGGCTGATAGTAAGCGGGATGCGGTTTCTCCCGCTTACCTTTTAGAGCGTTAGCCCGCGAGCGAAGATGTATTACGCGCTACCTATCCCGGCGGGTCAGAGCGCCGTTAGTGCGCTTGGGTTTCGTCCCTTCCCCTGCTTCCGCTGCCCACCCCATTCCCCTTTTAACCTTTAACTTTCCCCTTTTAACGGAAAATCTCCCCTCAAAATCGAAACAAATGTTATGACAAATGTTTCACCCCTCGCCCCATTTTCCTGCTAAACTTGTTCTATTGAGTCCCTGCGCCGCCCCTGAATAAGCCTCAACCGGGAAATTTACGGCAAAAACCCGTTTGCCAGTGTCGCAATGGTCACAAATGAAATGGCGGTGGCAGGAAAAATCAAAATGCTTTCACCGCCGCCGCCGCCGCCACAATAATCCGTAATCTTTTAACTCAGGACTCGTAACTCATCACTTTACTTTTTCATCCGCCTTCAGGTCGTCCCAGTCAATCGTTGTCAGGAAAACCGCGTCCGACCCGGCGATGAAATAGGCTTTAAATTCAAAGCGAGGAACGCAAAGTGATGGAGAATTCACGTTGGAAGCCAAAAAAGCAGATATCAAATTCGCGTAAAAAATTAACCTGGCCGAGTAAAAGTGGCACCTGTTCTGCCTGAGTCCAGGCGAATGCGAGCGCAACTGGCCTAAAAGCCTCAACCTGTGCCAGGAGAATAACGCCTCGTGCTTTATAGTGTGCCAAATTTCCAGATAATTCGATGGCGCGGCCCTGTTCCTGCCAGTTGAGTCCTAAATCCAATCCCACTCGATAAGGCAGCACATTTACATCCGCCCCACTGTCTACCAACCCGGAAACAAGGCTGGAGCGGCCTTGATAGCTGAGATGAAATGAGAGGATTGGACGCCATGCGACTTCTCCCAGGGCGTTTTTCACAGGCACATACGGAAAACGTGCCGTTTCAGGTGTCGGATGCATGACGTGTCGATTCTTCCAGCATGTCCATCAAATCTGCCGCTGCGCCCGCCGAGTCATAAGGTGACCACACTTCATACTGTGTGTTCGACAGCAGTAAATGTGCGTCGGTGCTGGCCGCCAGATCATTGACCAGCAATTGGACGACCCGCAGTTTTTCCACGAGGCTGAGTTCATGCAGTTCCGCAATCAATTTCTCAGACAACATGTTCCTGGTATCCTCATACCTTCTCTTTCGCTTCCGCCTTCAGGTCGTCCCAGTCAATCGCTGTCAGGAAATCCGCGTCCAGCCCGGCGATGAAATAGGCCATCAGCCGCCCCGCCCGTTCGATGTCGCGCAGGTCGCAGGTTTCCACCGGCGAATGCATATTCCGCAGCGGCACTTCCAGCAGCGCCGTCGGGATGCCTTCCAGCGCCACCTGAATCGCCCAGGCGTCTGTGCCGCTCGCGCCGGGAATATGATCGTCCTGTAGTTTGATCTCGTACTGTCGAGCGGTGTCCTTGATACGGCTCAGCAGTTTGGGGTGAAAATTCGGCCCGATGCCGATGGATGGCCCGCCGCCGATTTCGCTGGTGTCGTCGCCATCCACGCCGCTCTGTGGAGCAAAGGTTACATCAAGCGCGATAGCGATGTCCGGCTGGATGTGGTAGGCCGCCGTCGCCGCGCCGTACAGGCCGGTTTCTTCCTGCACCGTCGCCGCCGCGTACACATCCCATGAATGGCTGATACCTTTAAGCGCATCGAGGCAGGCCGTCACCGCCGCGACACAGGCGCGGTCATCCATCGCCTTGCCCGCTACCCGCTTGCCCAGCAGGTCGAGCATCGGCACATCCGGCGTGATTAAGTCGCCCAGCCGCACCAGTTTGTTCACCTCGTCGGCAGGCAAACCCACGTCAATCACCATCTCGTCGAATCCAGGATACTTTTTGGTCGCCCCGGCAGCCATCAGATGAGGCGGCACGCTGGCGACGACACCGGGCAGCGGGCGGCGGCCATGCACCATCACCGGCTGGGCCAGCATCACCCGGTGGTCAACCCCGCTGATGCGATGAACATAGAGGAAGCCATCCACAATGTCACGCACCATCAGGCCGATTTCGTCCATATGCGCCGCCAGCATGATGCGCCGGGGCGGGTCGAGCCGCGTCGTCCCCCGCTTGATGCCGATCAGACTGCCAAGCTTATCCTGTTGCAGTTCGTCGGTGAGCGGCGTCCACGCCTCGCGGATGATCTCGCGGATCGGTGCTTCGTGGCCGGAAGGGGCGTGCGCTTCGACCAGCGTTTTCAGGTGATTTTTTAAGTCCAGCATGAGCGGATTTTCAACTTTCAGCAATCAGCAGATGTCCAGAAAAGAGCTTGAAACCTTCCCCTACAGAATACCCTAAAGGCGCTGGCAGGGCAAAATACGCGGGTGGTAGCAGCGCTGCCCGATGCTATAATTGACGCATGACAACGCCAAACGACCCTCAATTAAACGACGACTCGCCGGACGATTATTTCGCCGACAAAATGCCGCCCGATCATATCGGTGTCATGATCGCGGCTGTGGTGATGATGGTCGGCGGCTGGCTCGGCCTCTACCAGCTCATCACGACCACCCTGCCTCGCGTCGGCCAGCGCTGGATATTTTTCCTGCTGCTGCAAATCGCCCTCACCGGGACTGTGCTGCCTTTCGTGCGCTACCTCAATGTGCGTTTCACCCCGGTGGATGCTGAACTGCCCCCCGGCGGCGTCATCGTCCGCCAGAGCATCTGGATTGGCCTCTTCGGGGTACTATGTGCCTGGCTGCAAATCCCCCGTGTGCTGAACCTGCCGATTGCTTTCTTCCTGGCGCTGGTTTTCGCCGGAATTGAATTTTTCCTGCGCTCACGGGAAATCCGGCTTGAACGCAGTGGATAAACTTCGCTCTTTACCTGCCGTCGATACCCTGCTCAATGCGTCGGCAGCGCAGGCGCTTATCGCGGACTATGGGCGTGAATCAACAGTCAATGCCCTTCGTGCCGTGCTGGACGAGTCCCGCTCACGCCTGCTTGCCGGAGAAACCATCAATACGGACAGCGACTCGCTGCTCGCCCACGCCGAAACCCGGCTGCACCGCCAGTTCAGGCCAACGCTGCGCCCGGTCATCAACGCCACTGGCGTCATCATCCACACCAACCTGGGGCGCGCACCGCTCTCCGAAGCCGCCCAGCAGGCCATGCTGGCGATAGCCGCTGGCTACAGCACGCTCGAATTTGATTTGGAAAGCGGCAAACGCGGCAGCCGCCTCGTCCACGCCGAACGCATCCTGAGCGAGATCACCGGCGCGGAATCGGCGCTGGTCGTCAACAACAACGCTTCGGCGCTGGTGCTGCTGCTGTCGGCGCTGGCAGGGGGAAAAGAAGTCATCATCTCGCGTGGCGAACTGGTCGAAATCGGCGGCGGTTTCCGCGTGCCGGATGTGATGGCGCAAAGCGGCGCGAAACTGGTTGAAGTCGGCGCGACTAACCGCACCCGCGCGAGTGATTATGAACGCGCCATCAGCGACAATACCGCCCTGCTGATGCGGGCGCACGCCTCCAATTTTAAGCAGATTGGCTTCGTTGAAAGCGCCCCCCGTGAAGATTTAGCCGACATCGCCCGCCGGCATCACCTCTATCTGGTGGATGATCTCGGCAGTGGGGCGCTGCTCGATACCGCGCCCTTCGGCCTGGAACACGAACCAACCGTTCAGGAGAGCATCGCCGCCGGGGTTGATCTGATCGCCATCAGTGGTGATAAACTGCTGGGCGGGCCGCAGGCCGGTTTGCTCATCGGCAAAAAAGCGCTGGTCGAGCAGCTCCGGCGGCATCCGCTGGCTCGCGCTGTCCGCGCCGACAAGCTGTGTCTGGCGGCGCTGTCCGCCACGCTGGAACATTACCGCCGAGGCGAAGCACTGGCGAAAATCCCGGTATGGCAGATGATCGCCCGCCCGCTGGATGCCATTCGCGCCCAGGCCGAACGCTGGGCGGCGGCGACTGGCGGCAGTGTGATCGCCGGTGAGTCCACTGTTGGCGGCGGCAGTCTGCCGGGCGCAACCCTGCCGACGGCTCTCTTGGCGCTGGATACGCCCAACCCCGATGCCTTGCTCGCCCGCCTGCGTGCTGCTGATCCCCCGGTCATCGCCCGTATCGCCGATGGCCGTGTCCTCCTCGACCCGCGCACCATACTGCCAGGGCAGGAAGAAACCCTGCTGAATGCGCTGCTAATTTCACATCAATCATTCTAAAAATAGTCAATCAGTCCCTGTGTTGTAGCAGTAAATGCATAATCTATCTATAATGATTACGATCAGCCGTTGGCGATGCCTTCAGTGGAGAAAAGGTGTTTATGCCTGTTACTGCTCAATGGGACAATGACAGTAAAACCATCGTGCGCTACGACTTCGCCGGGAAGTGGACGTGGGACGAGTTCATCGTGGCTTATAGCCAGAGCAAAGTTCTGTTAGCCAGTGTGCCGCATACGGTACATTTCATCGCCAACCCCATTGATGACGAAAGCCGGGGTTATCTTCCAGCGGGTGTCCTCAATCAGACCATTCGTGTTTACCGCATGGCATCCCCCAATGCCGGACGGACAGTGGTCGTCAGCGGCAGCCCACTGTTTCGCTCTGTGTTAAAGTTCGGCAGCCGCCTCTACCCCAAAATCACCGCCAGGTACAGTTTCGCCGCTTCACTGGAGGAAGCCCGTGCCATGCTCCACGACCTGCCCGCTCGAAACGCTTAACCAGCCCTTAACAGTTGGTCAGTCACAGGCGTGCTACACTGCTTGAAAAAGTGATTTGAGAAATGATGTATGCCCGTTTATATTGCGTGGGATGATCCCGAACAGACCGTATTACGCTATGATCTGTCCGGGCGCTGGACATGGGAAGAATTTGCTGCCTGCTACAAGGAAGGAGTGGCGCTGATTCAAGGGCGGACAGATAAAATCAACTATATCGTCAATCCACTTGATTCGATCAGCCGGAATTATGTGCCACCCAGCGCTTTCATCCAGTCGCTCAATATGAGCCGGGGTGGGCCGCAGCATCAATGGGGCTGCACTATCATCGTCAGCGACAGCCGCTTCCTGCGCTCTATTTATGATATGGGCAAGCGCTTATATCCCAGGCTGACCCAGCATTATCAGTTTGCCGACTCGCTGGAAGAAGCCCGCATCCGCATCACCCATCTGTTTACAGAGAAAATCACGACGCCTGAACCCGGCGGTTAGCAGCGGCGTTCCGGTTGGGCGGATGAGCAGTTCCAGCGCCAGCGCGAGGCAACCGCGACAGGCGTGGCGGCTGGGTCGCCACTGTACGTGGCTATCACAGCCCGCATGGCTTCTGCGCCATCCTCGGTTGCCTGATACCAGTTGTCATCAAATTCTGACCAACCCCCTTCGACGGCCAGCCCTTCATAAAATATATAGCCAGTACCCCCTGCCGGGTCAGGATAATACTGCACCTGATCGAAGGCTTTATAAGTTCCCTGCTGGTCAGCAAAATAGCGCAGCAGTGTGAAACTTTCGCCTAGTCCTTGCGGTGGGTCGATTGGGCCTTTCCGCAAATCCATCAGGCCGCCCATCGACAGGCCTTCAAGCAGCAGTGGGTCAGTAATCTCTATCTGTTGATCGCTGGCATCGCTGACCATCACCTTCTGAAATGGGCCTTTGGCAAAAATGGTGTAAGTTCCGGCCAGCACCAGCAGAACAATCAGCAGCTTTTTCATGACGCCCTCCTTTTTGCAAACTATACACCGCCCGGCGCAATCGGTTCCCGACGATTGACCTCCGTCATTGGACATTGTGCCGTTAGAATGGGTGGGGTATCTTTTCCCGGCATCCAACCAGGTTATTGTTCTGAAAGAGGGCGCTATGAAATCTGATCTTGACCGCCTGATGGCCGGGCGCGATTTACAGGCGATTGTCGTCACGGGCGATGCCGAAAATAATCCCCCGCGTGATTACCTGACCAACGGCGCCCATATCACCGGCGGACTGGTCATCAAAAAGCGTGGGAGCGAACCGGTTTTGATCGTCAACGCCATGGAGACGGAAGAAGCGGCTAAAAGCGGTTTGCAGGTGCTGTCTTACTATGATCTGAATTATGCCGAAATCCTCAAGCAGGTGGAAGGCGATACAGCCAAAGCAACGGTTGCCTTCTGGGGCGCGGCGCTGGAGCGGCTGGAGGTTCCAACGGGGCGCATTGGTTTGTACGGCGTCGGGAGTCTGAACAGCTATCTGGAACTGACGGCACGTCTGAAAACTGAATATACCACTTATGAATTCGTCGGCGAGATGGGCATGACCCTCTTTGACGAAGCCTATATCACCAAAGAGCCGGAAGAAATCGCCCGTATCAGACAGGTGGCGGCGGGGACAAGCGCCGTTTTGCAGGAAACCTGGGATTTCATCGCCGGGCATCGCGCGGAAGGGGAAACGGTGGTCAAAGCGGATGGGTCGCCACTGACGATTGGCGATGTCAAACGCTTTGTGCGGCGGGCACTGCTCGATCATGAACTGGAAGATACCAGCATGATCTTCGCTCAGGGACGGGATGGCGCATTCCCGCACAGCCGGGGGGAAAGCAGCATGGCGCTGCAACTCGGCCAGCCCATCGTCTTTGATCTGTTCCCGCGTGAGCTGGGTGGCGGCTATTTTCACGACTGCACCCGCACCTGGTCAATTGGCTACGCGACAGATGAGGTGCAGGCGATTTATGACACCGTGATGGAAGCCTTCCAGGTGGCGCTGAACAGCTACGCCGAACCCGGCCAGCCTTCCCATACCATGCAGGACGCGGTGCTGGATTATTTCGAGGGACAGGGCCACCCGACGCC
The DNA here is from genome assembly GCA_964447795.1 of uncultured Anaerolineaceae bacterium. Taxonomy (GTDB): domain Bacteria; phylum Chloroflexota; class Anaerolineae; order Aggregatilineales; family Phototrophicaceae; genus CFX2. The sequence goes on along the minus strand of CAYUTY010000010.1, from coordinate 72,513 downwards.
GCGCAGCAAACCTGGCACAACCGAGGGTTATGTTCACAGTCTGGGGCATGGCGTAGGGCTGAATATCCATGAGCGCCCGTCCATCCATCATCTGAACAAAACCGACATTTTCCAGAAGGGCAACTTCCTGACAATTGAGCCGGGATTGTATTACCCGGAAAAAGGCATCGGAATGCGTATCGAAGACTCATTCCTGATTGATGAGTCGGGTGCGCTGGTGTCGATCACCGACTTCCCGAAGGACTTGGTGCTGCCGCTGCGAGGGTAAAACCAAAGCCTACCAACCCACTAGCCCATAGCCTGGACGAAACGGGCGGTGATCTGCTGTGGGCGGGTGATCGCCCCGCCGACGACGACGGCAAACGCGCCATATTGCAGCGCCATTCGCGCCTGCTCCGGGGTATGAATACGCCCTTCAGCAATCAGCGGATTTCGCAGTTTGCCGCGCAGGGCTTCCAACAGGGCAAAATCCGGCCCATCAAGCTGTGGGCTGTAGGGTGTGTAGCCGGAAAGCGTGGTCGAGATACAGTCTGCGCCAGCGGCTTCGGCGGCGAAGGCTTCTTCAGGCGTGGAAATGTCAGCCATGGCCGGCTTATCCAGTTGGTTGTGAATGGCGGCGATTAAATCCGCTAACGTACTGCCGTCCGGTCGCGCTCTGTCTGTCGCGTCGAGCGCGATGAGGGTCGCACCTGCCTCGCTCACTGACTGTGCATGGCGGAAGGTGGGCGTGATGTAAACGCCTTCATCGCCATCCTTGTAGATGCCGATGATCGGCAGCGGCACCATTTCCCGGATGGCGCGAATATCGTCCGGGCCGTTAGCACGAATAGCCGCCGCGCCGCCCTGCCAGGCCGCCAGTGCCATCCGCGCCATAATCGCCGCGCCGTGCAGGGGTTCATCTTCAAGCGCCTGACAGGACACGATCAGCCTGCCGCACACTTTTTCCAGAAAATCGGCCAACAACTGCTCACGCATCGCCATCTCCTCGCAGGCTGTCGAATGCTTCCCAGGCCGCGCCAATGAGCGTCGCACTGACGCCAAGCTGCGCCCGCCGTAGATGAACACGCTGCGGGCAGGGGAGCGGATTTGCTCTGACTGCGGCTTCAAAAGCATTCCACCACAGGTCGCCAATTTCCGGCACACCGCCGCCGATGATGAGCGCCTGCACATCCAAAATATTGAGTAAACCAGCCAGGCCTGCGCCTAATATCTGCGCCCCTTCTATCACAGCTTTCCGCGCCAGCGCATCACCATTTGCGGCCAACTGCGCCACTTCACGCAGATCATCGTGCGCCGGAATACCCGCCAGTTCGCAATAATGGCGGGCGATGGCTGGCCCGGCGGCATAGGCTTCCAGATGCCCGGCCTGGCCGCAGTTGCACATCCTCATACCGCGCCAATCGACTACGATATGCCCGATCTCGCCTGCCGAACCATTTGCCCCGCGCCAGAGTCGTCCATTCACGATCAACGCGCCACCAACGCCCGTACCAACAGTGACGAACAAGGCCGACTCATAGCCTTGCCCCGCGCCGAACTGCGCCTCGCCCGCTGCCATCGCGTTGACATCATTGTCGATTACGACGGGCAGCCCCAATGCGGTTCGCACTCGCTCTCGCAGCGGCGTCCCGGCCCAACCGGGCAGGGTGTCAACCGCATAGGTAATAACCCCACGCGCGAAATCGACCTGACCAGCAGTGCCAATGCCAATGGCGTGGATGGTTTCAGGATAGCGCTGTATCAACTGATGACACAGGCCAATCACAGTATCGACAATCGCTTCTGGCCCCTCACGCACAGGGGTGAGAATACTGCTCACCTCGCTTGCCAGCGCTCCATTCGGGGCAACAACTGCCGCCGCGATTTTCGTCCCGCCAATATCCACGCCGATGACATGGTGAGACATGACTAGCTTTTTTCCAGATCAAAATCAACTTCAAATAAACGAGACCAGGGCAGGCGAACACTGCCCGGCACAACGCGCCATCCCTCGCTTAATCCCGGCAGCAGTGCCAGCCGTTCGTTCAGGCCAGTTTCGATGCGGGCAGCAGTCTCTGCCAGATTCTCTACTGTGAGGCGATCTCCTTCGCCCCGATCATGCAGCCAGTCTGTTGTTTCGCGGCGGACGGCGTACTGATAGCCCCAATCCTCAACGAAACGATGAACGAGAAACTGCACCTGCGCTTTTCGATTCAAATCTTTCGCCGCCGCAATACCCTGCGCCAGCGCCACGCCAATCGTATTGCCCGCTGTGTTCCATGCACCGTAAGCCGCCAGCTTCGCCAGGGGGACATGCTCTCGCAGCAAGTCAACCAGTACCGGGTCAGCGCCATTGGGATAGGCCACGTCGGCCACAATCACCTGTTTTCCGGCATCTACCCAACCGGCGATTTGCTGTGTGAAGGGTTGGAGATGCGCCTGACGGTGGGCGAAACCGGCTTCAATCGCGGCAGGGTCGGGCCATTCAACCGGGTACTGGCGCGAAGGTGTATTGACGGCGACGATAAAATCCGCCGCATTGAGATCATCGACAAGTACGCCGCCAACAGCCCTCACCTGCCGCTCAACGGTGCGTTTTACCGGGCCATCCTCGAAGGGCGCGGTTACGTCCTCATCACCGGGGATGCTGTATCGTACGGCAAAAGCTGGCGCTGCGCCACTAAGCTGGTTAACAGCCCGCGCCAGTAAAGCGCTGCCCACCTCATCCGCGCCGGGATAGAGGAGCAAACGGGAATCATCCGGGAGGATGAGAGCCGCCTGTTCGCTCAGCCAGCGTTTCTCCCGTGAGCCGAGTCCATAAGGACTGGTGTCATCGGAGCTGACGACAAGCAGATCGAAAACACCGCTGCTTGCCATTTCCAGCACCGTCAGATTGACAATATGATTTCGCAGCCGCCGCTGAAGAAAATCATGCTGATATTCCGGCGGCAGTTCCGCCCGCAGCGCATCGAGTTCCGCCGTCACATCTTCGCCCTGAAGCTGCCGGTCAAGCAAGGTGGAGAAGCGGTAAAAACGCGCGCCGTAGGGATTCCAGTACACCGGTTCTTCAAAATTGTCATCAGAACGCGAGGTTCGCATGATGACGTTGAAGCCGTAGAGCAGCAGCGCTGGATATGCCAGTTTGATCTGCCGCAGCGTTTCCAGGCGAGCAATGATCGTTCCTGCTGGTTCGTCAGTGGTACGCGAGGCGACCAGTCCGCCATAAGCGAGAGTTTCAATGGAGATGATGAGCGCATCCAGTCCATCTGCTGCGTCATGCAGCCAGTTCGCCAGCGCTTCACAATCGGCTGACTGGCGGCGCTTACTCAGGAGGTTCGCAGGCGGTTGGAGCAGTTCCACCCCGGCGATGTGGGCGATCATGGCCGGGTAACGGGTGTTGACCGGGCGTTCGTCGAGCGGAATCAGGCCAATCCGCATGATGACTCTTTCTAACGAATATGAACCATTTGCCCGACAGTATAAAATCGGCACGAGTGTTTGCCAAATGGACTGCCATTCAACAGTTTGCCAGCAGCAACGATCACCATCATCCCTGAACTTGAGATGATGGTGATCGATAGGTAAGTTTACTTAACGCCCGGCGACGAGGAGGGGTGCGGCGGTGAGTGCATCATAGACACTGACAACGCGCCCGGTTTCGGCATTGAGGCTGACGACGAAACGGCAGCTTTGTCCCCAGTAAATATTACCCGCAGCGCTGATTTCGCCTTCCAGCGTTCGCGCTGTCCGCGAAGCCAGATCAACCAGCATCAACTGTCCATCGCGCAGGGTGACGGCTACGTTCGGCAGATAGTAACGCCCGCTGGTATGTGGACAGGTTGTGAGTGGTGCTGCTTCCGCGGCAAACGTGGTCAGCGGCAGAGCAGCGAAAACGGCGATTACAATCAACAGCATGATGATAACTGAGCGTCGCATGGTGTTTTATCCCCTGATAGATGATTGGCTGTCCGATTTGTCTATAGGGTACGACAGCCAGCCTGCATCGGGCTGGACGGTCAGCATACGCCGCTGTCACGGGTGGGATACGGGCGGGCTACGCAAAAATGACGCGGACACTACGGCTGATATACGCACAAGCCAAATAGCATCGACTCGAAAAAAACAGGTAAACCTGAACACAGGTCAGGACACTGTGCCACCGCATGGCGGGATTAAAGCTGGAAGACTGGGAAATTTAAACTTTTCTTTTTAGCAAATCATTATGTCCGTGCAAGGCAGGTGGTGTTATAATATTTTGTGAATTGTCGCACTAGATGAGGGGGTTTTCAGACCTCTATGACCGCGCAAATTGGAACCGCATCTATTCCGCTCCGGGTGGCAATCATCGGTTCAGGGCCATCCGGTTTTTATGCCGCCGAACACCTGCTCAAACAGAAAGAGCTGGTGGCCGAAGTTGATATGTTCGAGCGCCTGCCGACACCCTTCGGCCTGGTGCGCGGCGGTGTCGCCCCCGACCACCAGAAAATCAAGTCGGTAACGAAAGTCTACGACAAAACTGCCTCCAACGTGAACTTTCGCTTTTTCGGGAATGTTGAGTTTGGGACGGACATCACGCTCGACGACCTGAAGCAGCATTACCACGCTGTGATTTTCGCTGTCGGGGCGCAGACAGACAAACGCATGGACATTCCCGGTGAAGACCTGCCCGGCAGCTATCCGGCAACCGAATTTGTGGCCTGGTACAACGCACATCCTGATTACGCCGATTTTCAGTTTGACCTGTCAGCAGAAAATGTGGCCGTCGTCGGCCTGGGTAATGTGGCGATGGATGTGATTCGCATTCTCGCCAGCACACCGGAAGAACTGGCCGAAACGGACATCGCCGATTACGCGCTGGACGCCCTGCGAAACAGTAACGTCAGGAATATCTATGTCCTGGGACGGCGCGGCCCGGCGCAGGCAGCCTTCACCAACCCGGAAATCAAGGAACTGGGCGAACTGAGCGATGCTGATGTGATCGTCACGCCCGAAGAAGCCCATCTCGACCCCCATAGTCAGGCATTTGTCGATGGGGGCAGCGATAAAACCGCCGTCAAAAATGTCGAGATTCTGAAGGGATATGCCAATCAGGGCGCGACGGACAAACCCAAAAAGATCATCATGCGTTTCCTTGTCTCGCCGACGGAAATCATCGGCACGGACAAAGTGGAAGCGATCAAAATCGTCAAAAACGAACTGGTGCCAGACGAAAAAGGCAGCCTGAAAGCCAGACCGACTGACGAATATGAGACGATCCCGGTTGGGATGGTATTCCGCTCGGTTGGCTACCAGGGAGTACCACTGGATGGCGTGCCATTCTATGAGAGATGGGGAACAATCCCCAACGACAAAGGCCGCGTCACCACGGCTATCCGGGATGGCGAACAGGTGACTGGCACCTATGTCGTCGGCTGGATCAAACGCGGGCCGAGCGGCGTGATTGGCACGAACAAGCCGGACTCAGTAGAAACCGTCGAAATGCTGCTGGAAGATGCCGCTGCTGACAAGTTGTTTGCTCCCACCGCGCCTAAACGCACTGCTGTAGATGAAATGCTGCGTGCCAGGAATGTGCGCTGGGTAACATATGCCGACTGGCTGGTGCTTGACCGTCTGGAAGTGGAGCGCGGGGAGGAGCGAGGCGCGCCCCGGCGCAAATTCTTCCGCGTGGCGGAGATGCTCGACGCGATTGACACAGCGCGGGCAAAAATGGCAATACCAGCAGCCGACATACCCTCGATTACGCCCGTGATCGTGCCTGACCGGGTAGCAGGCGACTAAGCAGGTTGCGAGTTGGTAAATGAAACGCCGGACGGACAGAGTTCGGCGTTTTTGATTCAAACAACCATGAATGAAACTTTCATCCTATTTTCGTAATTCAACAAACAAGAGAAAATGTAAAATGTTGTATACTATTATTGGATAATCTGTCTGACTTCGGAGTTCTTCATGAAGTTTCGCCTTGTCCGCTACTTTTCAATCAGCAGCCTGGTCGCCTTTGCTCTGGTCGTCGCTGTTTTGAGCTACCTGTCTCGTCAGGCGGCCATCAGTGACTTGCTGGCTGTCGGCGAAAGCAAAAATGTGGCACTCACGCAGGCGTTTGCCAATTCGCTCTGGCCGGAGTTCGCGGATTTCGTATCGGAAGCGGGAAGCCTGAGCGCGGATGATCTGCGTGCCAGCCCGGACAGCGAACGACTGCGCGAGGCTGTCCTCCGCCAAATGGCTGGTCTGTCAGTCGTGAAAGTGAAAGTTTACGATCTGAACGGGCTGACGGTTTTTTCAAGCGAGGCGAAGCAGATTGGCGAGGATAAAAGTGGTAACGCTGGTTTCCTCTCTGCACGCGGGGGACAGGCAGCGACGGAACTGACACATCGCGATACCTTCAGCGCCTTTGAAAACGTGATTGAAGACCGCGATGTGATTTCCAGTTATGTTCCCATTCAACCAGGAGGCGCAGAAACGCCGGTGGAAGGCGTCTTCGAGGTTTATGACGATGTAACACCGCTGCTGGCACGGGTGGAAGTAACCCAGCGCAATGTGACACTGATGGTGATCGCCGTGCTGCTGGCGCTGTATGTTGGGCTATTTTTCATCATTCGCCGGGCAGCGCAACAGATTGATCGTGGTGTCGCCGAGCGCGAGAAAGCCGATCAATCCCGGCGCGAAAGCGAAGAACGCCTCCGCACTGTCATTAACAGTGCGCCGATTTTGCTGTGGGCCGTTGACCAGGATGGCAAAATTGCCCTGCTGGAAGGCCGGGGTCTGCGCCTGCTGGACATCAACGCGGAAAAAGGACTGGGTAAGGCTTTCAATGAGGTTTACCAGGCTATCCCCCAGCTTGTGGACGAAATGAAAGCGGCACTGCGTGGTGAAGAATTCACCTCCATCGTACAGGCTGAAACCTCAGTTTTCGATATGCGCTACACCCCAATTCGTGGAAGTGATGGCAAAATACAGGGTGTGATCGGCGTAGCGACGGACATCACCGAACGGATGCTGGCGGAAGAAGCGCTGACAAAGGTTTACGACAACCTGGAACGGCGCAATCAACAGTTACAGCAGGCGCTGGATTTTTTCCGCAAAACACTGGAGCAGGGTATTCTGACAGCACAGCGCGGCGCGACCAAGCTGGACATGCTCGATTACCTATACCGGGCGCAGCAGGAATTTGACCGGTTGAACACTGGTGAAACCCTGCCGGGGTAGCCCAACCCCGGACTATTTCGCAGGTTACATCAGAACGCCCCTGTATCAGCGGGCGTTTTTGATTCGGCTGGACGAAGGTACAGGATGCAGTCTGCCCTTTTGCCGTGTGAAGTGGAGCAGGGTTTCCGTTAGGCTGGTGACATCGCTATAAACGGAGACTTCTCGGATGACAGGTCAAACCATGCGAGCGGTGCGGGTGCATCAGTACGGTGGGCCAGAGCAGCTCATTGTTGAAGAAGTGCCGCGCCCTGAACCAGGCGAAGGGGAACTGCTGGTGCGAGTTCATGCTGCTGGTGTGTTGCCGATGGAATGCGCGGTACGGCAGGGGCTTTTTCCCGGCGTGATGCCAAAATCATTCCCGTATACACCCGGCACGGCTTTCGCGGGTATTATCGAAGCGGTTGGGGAAGGCGTCAGCGAATTTCAGGTAGGGCAAGCGATCTGTGGGCGCAGTCCCAACGGCACCTATGCCGAATACACAACAGTCCTGTCGACTCCGCCTATGGCTGCGCCGGGCGCAGTCCTGTTCAATATTTCCGCATCGGTCATTCCGCTGGCTCCTAAACCAGAGACGCTGACATTTGATGAAGCGGCGGCGCTTTCCGGTGGTGCGACGACAGCCTGGACAGCGCTGTTTGAAGATGGCGGCTTAGCGGCCGGGCAGCGGGCGCTGATTCACGGGGCGGCGGGCGGCGTGGGTTTGTTCGCGGTGCAGTTCGCCCTTTGGAAGGGGGCACAGGTGATCGGGACAGCTTCGACGGCCAATCTCGATTTTGTGCGTTCGCTCGGCGCTGATGTGATTGATTACACGACCACCCGCTTTGAGGATGTAGTGCAGGATGTCGATTTTGTGCTGGACACCCTGGGCGGCGACATCATGCTGCGCTCGATGCAGGTGCTAAAACGCGGCGGCACACTGGTTTCGATGTACGGCGAACCACCAGCAGCGCTGGCTGAGGAACTGGGCATCCGTGCCATTCACAACCAGGTCTTGCCGACCAGCGCACATTTACGTCAGATTGTAGAATTGATTGACGCCGGATACGCTCGCCCGGCAATACGGCAGGCATTTTCGCTGAATCAAGCGCCGCTGGCACATGCGCTCTGCGAAACCGGGCATGGGCGCGGGCGCATCATTTTACATATCGCCGATTGAATGGGGGTTAATGAAATCCATTGAATGATTTGCTGAAACAACTGACTGACGGAGATGCCGAGGCGCGGGCGGCACTGCTGGCATTGGACGAGGATGCTGTCAACCCGCTCATTGATGCTTTCCATGCAGGCGTGAGCGAGGCGGGCGGCTTAGCCATCATTGATCTGGTAGCGGAGATTGGCGGGCCAGATGCGCTGACTCTGCTGCGGTATGTCTACCATTTTGAAGCGCGTCCGGCCTGGAAAACAGCCGCCCGGCGTGGGCTGCTCCTCAACCGCAGCAACCTTGACGCCAGCGAACTGGCCGAACTCACTGGCGATCCTGATTCGCCCTGATTTTTAATCCGCTTCCACCCTTACCCATCAACCATTTCGATCCCTGCTGATCTGGGTAGTCTGCTCAACGATATGAAAACATTCCATTTCTAATATAGCTTCAACAAAGTCATGTTATGACGATGCTATAAAAGGAGTGTTATGAGTATGATTCGCTGGATCAGTTTAATAGTATGTCTGTTGGGCGCGGGTTGTAATCTGTATAACGCGCCGCTTAATTGTGAACCCGACATGACGAACGCCCAGGCCATCTCCTATAAAATTATCATGGCAAGTGATGAACAAACATCGAACGCGGCAGTCGCAGCCACCCGCGATGTCGGCGGCAAGACCATCACGGTACTGTTTGATGACACCGGCACACAGGATGCGCTGATTCAGTTCCAGTTGACTGGCGACCTGGCCGCTGATGAAGTCCGCACCTATGATCCCACGCTCAGCGTATCCGACAATTATGTGTGGCCGCTGTACATCAGCGGGCGCGGGCCGGACGGTAGCGAAGGCGGTGTCTATTCCGGTAATTTTATCGTCACGGAAATTACCTCCGCCTATTTGAGCGGCCAAATTGACTTTACCTATTATCTTGGAAACGCGCTTCCAGTGGGCATTAATGCCGATCTTAGAAATGTGCCACTTCAGCCCTGCCGCTGAAACCATGAGGCTGTTCAACGCGGTTTCACTTCTCGTTTCATCTGTCCTGATTAGGGTTTTGCACCCTTGCGCCCTTTCATCCCCGATAGCGTATACTGGTTGAGGATTTATACCTACCAAAGGGATGCAAACTGTGACTCTGCGAGGGACTGTCTTAACGCTGTGTCTGTTGGCAATAAGCGCCTGTGGTGCATTGAATGCTGAGAAAATATGCAGCCCCAGCATGAACGGCGCGAAAACCATTATGTACACGGTCACAACCGATGGCACAGCAGATGAATCGAGCGCACTGGTCGCGGCTATTGGTGATGATGGCGCAAAGCAGACCATCATACAGTTGAACGATACCGGTGATTATGATGCTTCGATTCGTATGGTCATCACGGGCGATCTGACGGCGGGAGCGACATTCAGTTATGATCCATCGCTGTCAATGCCGGATGATTACGTCTGGCCGCTGAAAATCAGCGGGCTGGGGCCGGATGGCAGCGAAGGTGGATTGTATTACGGTGGGCTGACGATCACAGCGGCATCGGAGGCAGGTCTGAGCGGGAATATTGATCTGACCTATTATGTGGCGGAGGCGGCTCCGGCGGAGATCACAGCAGCTTTCGCCGACCTGCCGATTCAGGCATGTTCATGAGGGTTTCGAACGCTCAGACTCACCATCTCCTATCATAACCTCTGAGGCAGGCTGCGAGCGATGCAGCCTGCCTGATGACACGTTGTTTCAGGCGATACCCAGCCAGGGTTCTTCGCGCCAGCTATCATTGATGTAGTTGTACATACCAACCAGCGGCGGCACCCGCAGCAGCGGCTGCGACTCATAAAATTCCCGCATCTCACTAAAACGCGAATCGACAGACAGGGTGAGTTCGGCGGCGCGATCAAGCAGGGCACGGTCTTCATCGGTCACGGCTGGCTCATCTTTGGAGAACATCCCCCAGCCATCACCTGATAAGCCTTCAAAACCATTCAGACAGGCCAGGTCACGCATCAGATCATGACGCACCGCGAATATCCCTCGCATATCTGGTGCATAGCCAAACTGATCGGCTGATAGGGTGCCATTTCGAACGGCCTGCCAGGCCGCCCCGCCGACGAAGAATTCTTCACGCGGAAAGTCGTGTTTCACCAGATCAGGGTCTTCCAGCACCCAGCGCGAACCATCCCAGTATTCTGTCACCCAATGATCCTGATAATGAGACTTTTCCAGATAGGTAGCGAAGCCGCAGCGCACCCGCGCCGGGATGCCCTGATGCCGCAGCATGGCGCACAGCAGCACTGCGTGATGACGACAGTCTTCGATCAGCTTCTTTTCCTTCGGACGTTCGCTGGTGAGCGGGCGGGCATCATGCGCCAGCGCCAGCGTCAGCATCTTTTCCACCGGGCGCGCTTCGTATTCATGCGTCCGGCCTTTGAGCCAGTCCGGGTGATATTTGCGAACCTTCCAGACGTGAATGAGCAGATTTTGCACCACCTGATGAAGGCCCGGCAGATCGTGTGGCAGGTTGTCGAACAGCGCGGCGTGCTGGCCGGGGTCGGTGAGTGGGGTGTGCTGGCTGTAATAGTCGAGGACAGCTTGCATGAGCAGAGTCTCCTTATTCTGTATATATACAGCGGGCGGGGTGAGTATTCTCGCAAGCACATGATCGCATGAGTGCAGGTTAAAAAGTCCCCCAAACACTGGCGCGGCAGACAAGGCCGCGATAAACTATCGTTCACGTTGACAAGCAATTAATGCTATTTTTTACGATTACCTTTCCCCTGCAAATTCTCACAAGATGGCTAATAGAATATTCCGCCTGTAACACCGCTGTTCAATCATGCGACTGATGAGTTATCCGACTCTTGGAAGGTAAAAAACGTGACTGAAGCAACATTACTTTCGATTCAGGTGGGGATGCCTGCCCAGCACGGCGCAGACGGCGTATCGAAAAAGACCTGGGAATCGGGCATATTCAAGTACCCGGTGAGCGGGCCTGTCTGGCTGGACAGCCTTAACCTGGCTGGCGACGGCCAGCAGGATTTGCATAATCACGGCGGGCCATACCGGGCAGCACTGGCGTATGGCGCGGTTCATTATCCAGTCTGGCGGGAAACACTCGGACACGACCTGCCCTATGGCGCGTTCGGCGAAAATTTTACGGTAACAGAACTGACCGAAGCTACAGTTTGCCTGGGCGATGTCTATGCGCTGGGTGAGGCGCGTTTACAGGTGGCGCAGCCGCGCCGACCATGCTGGAAGCTGGCGCGACGCTGGGGCATCAAAGACCTGACAGCGCGGGTGGCGGAAAAAGGCTGGGGCGGCTGGTATCATCAGGTGTTGCAGACCGGCTATGTACAGGCCGGGGATACTTATCGACTACTGGAACGCCCTTATCCACAGTATCCCATCAGCCTGCTGAATGATCTGATTGCGGAGCGACATCAGGATAGGCGGGCCTGCGCCGGTTTAGCCGAAGTCGAAGCCTTAACGCCTTCATGGCGCGACTATTACGCCCAACTGGCGGGATAAAATCGGCAAGCAGCTTATGACTTACGCAATTGAGCGTATGTTTTCGTAGGGGAGGGTTTCAAACCCTCCCCTACAGATGGCAACTGCATAACTTTTAGCGGTTTTAGGATGAGAATCGGACGAGAGGAAGAGTTGTGAAACAATATGACGCGATTGTGATTGGAAGCGGGCAGTCCGGGCCGCCGATGGCGAGCAAACTGGCCGAGGCGGGGCAAAAAGTCGCCATCGCTGAAGGTTACCGCTTTGGCGGTTCGTGTGTGAATTACGGCTGCCGCCCGACCAAAACCCTGATTGCCAGCGCACGGGCGGCACACATGGCGCGGCGTGGTGCGGATTTTGGCATCGAAATCGACGGTTTCAGCGTCAATTGGGAGCGGGTGCGGGAGCGCGTCATCGGCATGATCGACAGCGGCAGTCAGGGCGTAGAGGACTGGCTGCGCGGCCTTGATGGGCTGGATATTTATAACGTTTATGCCCATTTTGAGGGCAAGACCGATGGTGGCTATCGCGTGCGCGTCGGCGATGAACTGATTGAAGCGCCGCGTGTGTTTCTCAACACGGGGACGCGGGCGCGGGCTTCGGACGCGGACGGGATTGAGCAGGTGGACTGGCTCGACAGTGAAAAACTGCTGCGCCTGGAAACCCTGCCGGAACACCTGATTATCGCAGGCGGCAGTTATATCGGGCTGGAAATGGGACAGGCGTTCCGGCGGCTGGGCAGCCAGGTCACCATCGTCGAGACGGCGGAATGCCTGATTCACCGCGAGGATGATGACATCAAAAGCGAGATTCACCGCATCCTGGCCGAAGAAGGCATTACCGTTCACACCCACAGCCGCATCTATAAGGTCGAAGCGGCGGACGGCGGGGTGCGGGTTTATGTGCGCGATGATGCCGATGGCCGCGAACATGTTATCAGCGGCTCGCACTGGCTGAACGCCGTCGGGCGTATCCCCAATACCGATAAACTCAACCTGGAGTCGGTGGGCGTGGAGCTGGATAAGCGCGGCTTCGTCGTGGTCAACGAGCAGTTGGAAAGCAGCGCAGCCGGCATTTACGCGCTGGGAGACATCAACGGCAAGGGGGCTTTCACCCATACTTCTTACCATGATTACGAGATCGTGCGCGACAACCTGCTGCACGGGCGGGCGCGAAAATGGACAGAGCGGACGATGGCTTACAACCTGTACACCGACCCACCGCTGGGACGAGTGGGCATGACCGAGAAAGAAGCCCGCGAGTCCGGGCGAAAGGTGCTGATGGCGACCAAACCGATGAGCCGCATCGGGCGGGCTGTCGAGCAGGCAGAAACCGCCGGGTTAATCAAGCTGCTGGTGGATGCCGACAGCGAGCAGTTTCTCGGCGCGGCGGTGCTGGGCTTTCATGGCGATGAGGTGATTCAGGTCATCAGTTACTACATGGCGACGGGAGCAACCTACAGGCCGATGCTGGAAGCGCTGCCCATCCACCCGACCATTGCTGAATTTTTGCCGACGATTCTGAGCGAACTGGCTCCTCTGTCGTAAAGGCTGGCGGCGGCGGCGGCAGTGAAAGCATTTTTGATTTTTCCTGCCACCGCCATTTCATTTGTGACCATTGTGACAATGGCAAATGATTTTTTGCCATTTCCAGGCTGCGGGTGAGCGGCGCATCAGACGGTTTCATAAGAACAGTTTAGCAGAGAAATGGGGCGAGGGGTGAAACATTTGTCATGACATTTGTTTCGATTCTGAGGGGAAAGTCGGGCGATTTGGATGAGCAAAGTCGGGCGGGAACACCGCTCCGCCCCTAGTAACGGGATTCATAGGCGGCGATGTCGCGCTTTAGGGCCAGCCTGCGCCAGGCGGTTTCGAGCAGGTCTTCAAGGTGCTGGCGATCAATCTGCTGAAGGCGCACCCACAGGAAAGGCGTCCCGCGATAGTGATCGGTGATGTGATAAATATCGGGCATGGTTTCGATGAGGAAGCCCTGTTCCAGCCGCCCGACCTGAACGACAAGTGTAATGCCATCGTCCATCATGACGGCCAGCAATTTTTTAGGCGTTTTGAAGGCAGGCGAACCATGAGTCAATGCTTCCTGCACGCCGGGGAATTTCAAGACAATCTCGCGCACCGTGTCCAGATACATCGCGGAGTCCTTTCAAAACCAATCCATGCAGGCCAGGGCAGCGATGCGGGGCGGGAAGAGCAGTTCCAGCAGGCGGCGCCCGGCGGGCTGAAGCTGGCTGGCCGGGCGCACCGCCAGCGCATCCGGGCGCAGCGATCCAAAAGCGACCTGTAGGAAATCATTGTAGCTCAGGTCGCAGAGGGTATCCGGCTGACCACGCAGCGCAAGACGAACACCGCCAGCACCGGCCTCCGCCAGCAGCGCAGCCGGGTCAAAGGCGGGGTCAGTGGAAGCCGCCTGCGCCGTGATTTCGGGCAGAAGCGTTTCGAGAAAACCACGCGCATCAATCAAGCGTGCCATCCAGCCACCATTAGGCCGGTAGAGGGCGCTCAGGTTAACGGTGACGTGCTGGCGAGCAAAGGAAATCAGGGCATCGTCGGGCGGGATACACCAGCTAAGCATCTCCATTCCGGCTTCGAGGCAGGCCGCGCCGCATAACCCCAGCAGCGCCAGCGCCGCTTCCGGGGTATCAGCCACGACTTCGGTTTCGTCATCGGTCAGTGAGAGGCCAGACAGATAGCCCTGCACACCGTCATCCTTATCCACGACGACCTGCTGAACCGGCCTTATTTCATGCTGGATGCGCCAGGCCCAGAGCAGCGCCGAACGCTCGAAAGCAGCACGCCCGCCCCAATGGCGCTGGTAAAGATTCATGAGCGCCGGAACATCATCGGTGTGGGCGGGACGCAGGCGCAGCGGGCTGGTGAGGCGGGCGGCCTCGGCGGCGGGGATGTGCAGATTATAGTAGGGCCAGACCGGACTGAAGCCAAAACGCTGGTAATAACCGGGAATACCATTGAGGAGCGCCATTCCCGCGCCCTGCTCCGCCATATAAGCGATGGCATCCTGTAAGAGGGCGGCGGAAAAACCCTGATTGCGGTGCGCCGGATGGGTGCAAACCTGCGCCAGGCCGCCGACGCTGATACGGGCCGCGCCGTAACGCAGCAGACCGGGGACAACGCGCATGTAGGCCACGACTTCGCCATTGACCAGCGCCACCCGGTTCAGGCCATAGCTGAAACCCGGCTCAGTGGGGCGCAGGCTGTGACGGCGCAGCAGGCGTTGATAAGCCTGGGAGTCGCCTCTGGAGAATACGCCCGCCACCAGTTCCCCGGCGCGGGCATAGTCCTCTGGCGAAGCCGCGCGAACGACACTGCCAGCCATAGGCCGCTACCGCAGCGACTCCAGCGTTTCGGCGTCGAAGGGATCGTCCCCGGCAGTCAGGCGCGTCACCCATTCGGTGCGCTGGATGCCGGACGACTCGTAAAAGCCATAGGTGCGCGTCCATTCGGCGTAATAACCAAAGTCGGCAATCGCGCCTTCGGTGTCGCCGGTCAGCGCCCGCGCCAGCCCACGACTGTCGATGATGTTGGCCTCAGTCGGATTGAGTTCAACCGCGCGTTCGCAGGCAGGCAGCACAATTTCGGCATAACCATCAATCGCCCCATACCAGCAGAGGTTATTAATCGCATCGGGGTCAGATGATCGCAGGGCGAACGTGACGGCTGTTTCATAAGCCGCCTGTGCAGCCGCATCATCCCCGGCGAGGTGGGCGCTGCCAGCGCGGTTGGCATAATATTCCACGACGGAACTGTGAAATGGCCTGTTGCATCCTACGGCATCTGTGCTGCCGTCCTTATAGAGCAGGGTTTCGTCAATCGTGAGGCTGCGCCCGGCCAGCTTACAGGCCGCATCAACCCAACCGTCACTCGCCAGATCGTAAATGACGGCCTCAGTCACAATCATGCCTGTCCCGCCGATGCCCGCCGCTAATGCTTTCCCATCCGGGCTGAAGGCGAGCGCGTTGACCCAATCGGGTTCGACAGCAAAAGCATTGGTGATGGGGCGAAGCGTTTCCGTGTCCCACAGCGTAATACTGCCGCTTGGCTCATCTGAGGCGGTGCCGGAAGCGAGTATGCGGCTGTCGGGGCTGAAGGCCAGCGAGAAAACACTGTCGAGATTGCCGTTGATAAATTCACCGATCTGCGTCCCGGTTTCGGCATTCCAGGCAATCACACGGTTATCACGCGAACCGGAAACCAGCAGCCGTCCATCGGGGCTGAAGCGCAGCGCATAAACGGACCGAGAATGGCCGCGCAGGGGTTGTCCCAGGGTTTGCTGCGTTTCCACATCCCAGCGGTGAATCAGGCCATTGTCGTCGCCCGCCGCCAGCGTCCGGCCATCGGGGCTGAAGGATACCGCCCACAGACTGACACTGAGATTGGCAAGCGGTTCGCCAATCTGCTCACCTGTCTCGACATCCCAGAGGCGCACCGTGCCATCACTGCCCGCTGAAGCGACACGATTTCCATCGGGGCTGAAGGCGACACCCAAAACCCAGTTGGTATGACCGGTCATGGAATGCTCGATTTGCAGCGTTTCGGCATCCCACAACACCACTCTGTCATCACCGCCGCCAGTGACAATCAGGGAACCATCGGGACTATAGGCCGCACCAATCGCGCCGCCATCATGAGCGACGATGCGATTCTGCTCCGCGCCGGTGGCAGTGTCCCACAAAACGAGCGTGCCATCCTCACTGACCGAAATGAGGGTTGCCCCATCCGGCGTGTAATCGACAGCGCGAACGGCATCATTCTGAGTGTCAAGATGGCGGTTGAATATCCCTGTGGCGTCCGGCTGCCAGCGGATGATGCTTTCGCCCGCGGTGACAGCCAGCTCAGTGCCATCGGGGCTGTAGAGGGCTGTATAAGGGGTTGTGCCAGCCAGATCGAGGCGGGCAACGGCCTCAAAAAAGCCAGCGCTGAGATCGTATTCAACAACTTCGCTGGTGACGACAGTCAGGCGCGTTCCGTCGGGGCTGTAAGACAGCCCTGTCACCGGGGCAGAAGCGGAAGACAAGGCATTGACCGACTCGCCTGTCCGCACATCCCAGATATTGACTGCACCAGAATCGCTTCCCGAAGCCAGGCGCTTGCCATCCGGCGAGAGGGCGATGGTCTGGATTATGCCGCTGTCACCATTAAATTCGCGGGCGACGGATTGATCGGTGAGATTCCAGAGCAGCAGTTCGCCCGCGCCGCCGGTCACAAGGGCGGCGTTATCCGGCGTGAAGGCCAGTGTATAGACTGCGCCACCAGCCGGGGGCAGCAGTTCAGCGGTTTGTTCGCCGGTTTCCAGATCCCAGAGGCGAATTGTCCCGTCACGGCTGGCGGAAGCAAGCCATGTGCCATCCGACGAAAAGGCCAGCGCCTGAATATAGTCGGTGTGTACCATCAGGCGGGGACGCGCCAACCGTCCAGTAGCCACATCCCAGATCAGAATTTTGCCGTCAGCACCGCCGGAAGCCAGCAGCGTTCCGTCAGGCGAAAAAGCCAGCGTGAAAATAGTATCGCTGTGATCGCCGAGGATGGTAATGGGCTGATAGGTTTCGGTATCCCAGAGAACGATGTTGGTATCGGCTGCGCCGGAAGCCAGCATTTTTCCATCACGGCTGTAGGCCAGCGCATAAACAGTGTCACTATGCTGGAAAAGATAGGCGGCAACAGCGGGACGGGACGCCAGCGCTTCGCGCAAGGCACTTCCCGCCAGGGCATCCGGGCCGCTCAACTGGGCGGCTTCGATGCCGAGCAGCAGCGCCAGGGCGTGATTGCCTTCGCGCAAGGCCAACCGGCTCTCCGCATTGAGGGCGCGCGCCTGGCTGTTCTGGGCGTCCTGCCGCACCTGAATGACCTGTTCCGCGCCAGCAGTCGCGGTTGCAGCAATGCTATCGAGTTGGTTTTCGGCAGTCGCCAGCACCATGCCCTGCGCCGTCGCTGCTGCTTCAGCTTCACCAGCCTGCGCCTGGGCCGCCGCGATATTTTCAGCCTGAAGGGTGGCGGTGGTGCCAATTTCAGCAACCTGCGCCTGGGCTTCAGCCTGTAAAGCGGCAGAGGTTGTCGCCAGTTCTTCAGCAGCAGCGGTAGCCGTGGCGGCGGCCTGTACCTGGGCACTTTCCTGCACAGCAGTCCCTTCAACAGCGGCCTGCGTCTGGGCATTGAGCAGCGCTACTTCAGCCTGCGCCCCGGCAGTAGCGGCGGCAGATGCTTCACTGGCTGCCTGCTGCTGCGCTGTGAAAGCCAGCACTGCCGCAAACCCCAGTACCACGATCAGACCCAACGCCCAAAGCGGGATCGCCCGCGCATTTACATTCTGTGACACATACGCCTCCTCACTCGTTCCCAACCTCCTTAATTTTAGGGCATCGTGAGCGGTTACGCTAATGGCGCGGCGAAAACCTTTATGCACAGCGGCGTGAGTTAACCATGACAATAAGGTAATGATTCGTAATAGAATGGAGGGTATTGTGCCAATCTCGGACATGCACTTTGAAGGGGGCATTTTCTCAGCGCGGCAGCATGGCGTGGTGGAAGCAGCCGAAGCAGAAGCCTGGGTCGAGGCACTCCGTCACAGCGCTGCCAGCAGCCCAATGCCGATTGTGCTGCTGGTGGATGCGCGTGAGGTAGAAAGCATCACCCCGGCGGCGGGGCTGGCCTTTGTACGCGGCTCGGCGACTCCCAATGTGAAGGTGGCGGTTGTGGTCAGCGCGTCCAGCAGTGTCACGGTGCGCGCTCAGACCATCAGTATGATGAGCGAACGCCGCAGCACGCACGAAACCCACGTCTTTCAATCACTGGAAGAGGCCTGGCGCTTCGCCCGCATCAGCGCCCGGTAAAGGGCAACCCATTAAAGCGGGGCGCTCAGGCAGGCCGCCAGTGACAGGGATAAGCCTTGCCGATGCACTGGAAACCGAACTTTTCCAGGATGGGACGGCTCATGGGGCTGGCATCCACTGTCAGAAAACGGCGTCCCTGCTCTCGCGCGGCCCGCGCCCGAACGGCCAACAGCCCGGAATAGAGCCCGCGTCCCCGGTGTTCGGCCAGCGTCGAGCCACCCCACAGACTGGCGAACTGGGTGCCGGGCAGCAGCAAAATCCAGCCCGAACTGGCCGGTTGACCATCGACATAGGCGGCGTAAATGCCGATCTGCTCCGGGTGGTCGCGCAGCATGGCGGCCAGGCGGTCTTCCAGCTCTTTATCTTCCTCGCCCCACACTTCCGTCAGCACGCGGGTGATATCGCGCAGTTGTGCCGGTTCGGTGATGGCGCGGATGTCAGTGTCTTTCGGCTCGAAGAGGGCTGGCGGAGCCGTCTCCAAATCGAGAACCAGAATAGCCTCGGCTTCTTCCAGCTCAAAACCACGCGCTGCCAGCCGGTCTTTCAAATCGAGCGGCTGGTCGTAGTCGTAGACCTTCCACTCGAATTCGTGGCCCAGGCCGCTGAAATAGGTGATCTGTTCCTCAATGGCAGCATCTACAGCATCGGCAGACAGGTTTGTATAAATGATGCTGCTGGATGGGTGCACCAGGCCAACGCCGCGCACCAGGCCGGGCAGGGCTTCGCGGCGGGCATCCGGGTATTCGATGTCAATACGCTGTTCACGGTCATAAATGGCGCGAATGGCCTGAATATCCATATCACAGTCCTCAGCATAAAAGCCGATTGTATAGTCCGCACACACGACAGAAAAATGCGACTTTTGGCGGATTTTTCTCAATGGAATTACGAAGCGTCAATCACCTGTGGGAAAAAGTGAGTCAGGTCGTCCAGCAGATAATCGGGCTTCGACTCTTCGAGGGCGGCACGCGGGCTGTAGCCAGTGAGAACGGCGACAGCAACCGCGCCGATTGCACGAGCGCAGGCCACGTCTGCTGGGGTGTCGCCGACAACAACCACTTCATGCGGCGGAATCGTCCGACCCAGCAGGCGGGATGCCCGCTCGACAGCCAGCAGGGGCAGATCGTCACGTTCCAGTGCTTCGCTGCCATAGGCACCCACCGGAAACCAAGCCGGGTCAAAACCAGCCGCCCGCAGCTTGACCGGCGCCGTGGTGGAGACATTACCGGTGACAATGCCGGGCAGCGGCGCACCCCGCCGCCGCAGTTCAGTCACGGTTTCCAACGCGGCAGTCACGGGGGTAATAGGAAATTCGGCAGCGATCTGGGTCAGGTGACGACCAACCGCCTCTTCATAGTGAGGCATAGTAGCGGGCATTGTCTCGTGAACATGGTCGCCGAGCAGATCAACCAGCGTGCGCCAGTCGGTCTTACCGCCGAACTCGTGGGCATCCAACCCGTTATCTGTGCCAAAAATTTCGAGCATCGCCAGCCGAGTTGAAGCGCGACCAGCCCCCTTCGTCCAGACCAGCGTACCGTCAATGTCGAAGAGGATGAGTGAATAGCGGCTCAAATTTAACCTCATGTTCTTCAGGCAAAACTTCACCCCAGTATATTACCTGGGGCGAAATTGGAACACGCTCTATTTTGCAGGAAATTATTGAACGACCAGGGCGGAATAATGCTTCCGCCCTGGCAGCCGTGCCTTAGCGCACGTCCTTGCCGCTCCAGCCGGGGGCAGCGCTTGGCTCGTAGGGCTGAAGCGGATCCTGCGCCGCCCAGAAGTTCTCCAGCGCGGCGGCCACATCCGGCATCCGCTCGAACTGCGGCAGGCCCAGCGTCGGCGCGATGCGTGCGCTGTACCAGTTGGCGTGCGCTCTGAGCGTGACTTCCAGATTATCAAAGCGTACATAAGGGTCACGATCATGCAGTACCAGAACCGGCAGCCGCAACTGTTCGTAAATGGCTTCGCGGACATCGGGCGTAAAGAGCCTGCCGCTGACAAAATAGAGGGGCGCATGGCGCGCGCCGGGCTGATGAGCCGTCAGGTAAGCATATTCCATCAGGCCGGGGTCAACCGGGCCGACGAAACTCTGGCTCAAAAAGTAGTTGATGCTGGGTCGGGTCGCCAGCAGATCATAAAAACCCTGCGCCCACAACGGAAAGGAAAAAACGTTATAAAGGGTTTCACTGCCACCGCTGGAACGCGCACGCTGCGAGCTGCCGAGTTCGCGCCGGGGGGTGAAGCCGCTGGGCGAAATCAGCGTCAGGGTGTTAAAGTATTCCGGCTGTTCGAGCGCGACCCGCGCCGCAAATTCGCTGCCCAGCGAGAGGGCGATCACATCTGCCCCGCCGCGCACCTGCGTCGCCAGAAAATCGGCGATAGCCTGGGCGTAGAGATGAGGCGAATAAGGGCGAACAGAGCGCTCAGAAAAGCCAAAACCGGGCAAATCGAGGGCATAGACCGGGCGAGTGCCACGAAAATGGTTGAAAATGGGGCGCATTTCATAGCTTGACGCGGCAGCGTTGATGCTGTGAATCAGCACCAGCGGACGGCCCGGCGCATCGGTATCGGCATAATAACTCAGGAGACCGGCTTCCGGCGAGATAAACAGTTTACGATCAGCATCAACAGCCGGGGGCAGCGGCAGGTTATGATCGACGGCGAGGGCGCTGTAACCCAGCCAGCCCGCTACCCCGGCGACAGCCGCGCCAGCGACGCCGCGCAGCAATCCAGCAGTCTTTTCATTTGCCATGTTATTTTCCCCGCTCTTTTACGTTATACCCCTGATGATAGCGCCACGCGATTAGATTTGCATTATCAGCGGCTCAGGGAATGGTGATGTCCGGCTCAACGGCATTCACACGTAAGACCCACGAAAGCCCAAACATCAGCATCCCACACTGCATTGTCGCAATCTCTGATTCGGTGTATTCATCCATATGTTGCAACCACCACTGAGCGACTGCGATTTCCAGCCAGCCCATACAGTGAGCGACAAAATCCAAAGGCAGGCGTGGTGTTTCATCGGGGGGTTCAAGCGATTTAAGGATGTCTTTGATCGACAGGTCTTTGAGAAAATCCGCGATACTAAGCAGAAAAACCATTGAGCCTTTCTTGCTGAGCATCTGACGATAGAACTCCTGATATTCCCGAATGTGTTCAAAATCACTCAGGTCGAGGTCATTGAACGACAAGGGATTCTGCTCCATCTGATCGCGTGTGAGGGGGGTATGTTTTCGCATCACCTCCTGATACATGCCTGTTGCTGTCGAAACGGCAAGCTCTTCAACATCGCCGTAATGCTGGTAAAAGGTAGGACGGGCGATGTTTGCCCGTTCGGTAACATCCTGAATAGTAAGCCCTTTGAAGCCCTTCTCAACCACCAGATCAAAGAGTGCATTGCCCAGTAGCTCACGGGTGCGCTGCTTACGACGATCAATTTTTTCGGGAATTTGGGTCATTATAGACATCCGTTCAATAACTAACGCAAGTCGAAGCTTACCTGTTGACAGACCAACCAAAGTCCATATCATCTGAATTGTACTACAGAGTGTTAGAAAAATGACAGTGTGTCAGGGAGTAGAAGCATGACCGACCTGAAATTACCGCCCGGCCCCCCAGCGGCGAAAAATATGATCGACCAGATTCGGCTGATTTCGCAGTTCTCGCGGGACATGCTGGGGACATTCGACAAATGGCGGGCGCAGTATGGTGATATTTATAAGCTGACCTTCGGCAACACGCACCAGTTCATCATCAGCAACCCGGACGCGATCCATGAAGTGGCGGTGACACAGGCGGCGAAGTTTCACAAAGACCCCGGCTATACCGATACCAAAGTCGGACTGGCGCGTTTCCTCGGTAACGGGCTGCTGACGAGCGATGGCGAATTCTGGCGGCGGCAGCGCAAACTGGCAGCACCAGCTTTCCACACCAAACGCATCAACGCCTATGCCGAAACAATGGTCGATTACACACTGGATATGCTGGATGGCTGGCGCGACGGCGTGCGGCTGGATGTTCACCGCGAGATGAACCGGCTCACCATGCTGGTAGTCGCCAAAACGCTGTTCGACGCCGACGTTTCCGGCGACATCGAGCGGGTATCGCGGGCGGTGAACGCGCTTCAGGAATTTGGCGGGCCGGGCGGCGAGCTGCTCCCACCCTGGATACCGACTCCGAAGGAACTGCGGGGACGGCGGGGACGGCGCGACCTGGATGAGATCATCTACCGTATCATCAACGAGCGGCGGGCGACACGGGATGACCGGGGCGATCTGCTGTCGATGCTGCTGCTGGCGGAAGATGAAAACGGCGAGCACATGACCGACGATCAGGCGCGGGATGAAGTGGTGACGATCTTCCTGGCCGGGCATGAGACCACGTCCAACGCGCTTACCTGGACATGGTATCTGCTGGCGCAGCACCCACAGGTCGCCGCCAGACTGCACGCCGAACTGGATGCTGTCCTGGGCGGACGCGCACCCACATTAGCCGACCTGGAAAAGCTGCCTTATACCGAGATGGTGCTGAAGGAATCGATGCGGCTGTATCCACCCGCCTGGAGCTTCGGGCGGATGGCGATTGAGGACACCAGAATTGGCGGCTATGATGTGCCAAAAGGCAGCATCATCGGGTTGATGAGCATTTTCGCCCACCGTGACCCGCGTTACTGGGACAAACCGGAACAGTTCTGGCCGGAGCGCTTCCACACAGACAATGAAGCGGCTATCAACAAGCGGGCTTATATACCCTTTGGCGGTGGGCCACGTATCTGCATTGGCAACAGCTTCGCCATGATGGAAGCGCGCCTGCTGCTGGCAACAATTGCCAGCCAGTACACGCTGGCACTCGCGCCGGGGCAGCGGGTCGAAGCCCTGCCGCGCATCACGCTGAACCCAAAAAATGGCATTCCGATGACACTGCTGCGGCGGACACCACAGCCTACAGCCGAGCCGCTGCTGGAGGCGGCGCTGCCGTAACGTCCGCGCAAATTTCGTCCATGATGACCAATGGGGAAACAGAAGGTAAGACCTGTTAACATGCTATAGTCTATAGCACAGAAAATAGTTACCAGGAGAAACTTCATGCTTCCCCACTCTGCGGTAACAACGCTTGAGGTGATTCAATTACAGCCAGATGATGTGGCGCGGGTGCCGGATGTGCTTCCAGAGGCATTCCGCCACGATATTGTATGGCGCTATTTCGTGCCGGATGAGACACAGCGCGTCAGCTATCTGCGCCACTTACAGCGTTACAGCCTGCAAAACGCGGCGCGGGCTGGCACCGCCTACACAACCCCACAATACGACGGCATAGCCATCTGGCAGCCGCCGGGCCATACTGAGATCGATACCTGGGAGAGCTTACAGGGCGGAGCGCTGCCGATGATGCTGCGGCTGATGCGGGCAGTCGGGCCGGGGCGTATTGCGGCTTATCTGAGCTTCATCCGCCATGCGGATGCGCGTCAGAAAGCCATCATCCCCGGCGATCACTGGTATCTGGCTTCCATTGGGGTTCACCCGGACAGCCAGGGTAAAGGGATTGGCGGGCAATTGATGCGCCCTGTTCTCGATCAGGCGGACACCAAGCGGCTTCCCTGTTACCTGGAAACCTCGACGGAACGTCACGTCACTTTCTTCCAGCAGCAGGGTTTCCAGGTCGTATCGGATGACGTTGTGCCGGGGATAGGGCTGCGCTTATGGACGATGGTGCGAAAGCCGCACTAATCATCTTCCCACAACTCATGGACAGCAACGACCAGCGCATCGAAGCGCAGCAGGCTGTCTTCTAATTCGGATGGACTGCCACCGGGCTGCGCCAGCGCCGCTTCAACCGTCTGCACAAAATCCGGCGGGACGAGTGACAGCATTCCTGCCGCTTTTACCGCGCCTTTTTCGTTCAGATAGTAGCGTTCGTTCAGGGCGAACACGACTTGTGTCAGGCAGGCAGCGCAGCGAAACAAGCCGCCGCTGACATGAAAGACATCGCCACGCGAGGCCGATTTGCGGCTGGTATCCAGCGCAAAACCGGCTTCCCATAAATTGCGCTTAATCAGGGCGCTTTTGAGCGCGGGCGGGTAAGGCCGCGTCAGTTTTTTGAGATTGGCGATCAACCCTTTTGGGTCGAAAAGCGGCACACAAACCGCGATTTCGCCCATGTAAATCGTTGTATAAAAACCGTGTGGATGGCCGGGCTGGTAGTGAATAGCTGGCTGCCCAGCACGGCATTCGTCGATCACGGCACGCACTTTCGGCAGGTCGCGGTAGAGCCAGTCCACCCGCTGCCCTTCAATTTCCAGCCAGGCACCGCCATTAATCCAGGGGCCCCATTCGCCAAAATCAGTCACAGCATCGCCACCGCGCACCTCGTCCAGTTCGTCGGCAAGTGCCCGTAAGCTGCGCTGTGAGGGGGGACGAGCCGGGTCGTAGTAAATGCCGAGATCAATATCAGATCGGGGGTCGGCATCCCCCCGCGCCCATGAGCCGCCCAGCACGACAGCCAGCACACCTTCTAGCTGGCCGAGGCGGTCAGCCAGGCGCTGTGCCAGATTAAAGGGGCGCTCGGCAATTTTATAAGGGTCTGGTTTTTTAGTGGTCGTCACGTTACCTGCCCAACCTTTCGCATTTTCAATATGGCTTGCGGGCGGCAATCAGCATCAAACGGCTGTTAAAAACCTCTGGCTCACGCGCGGCATAGCTGCTGAAGGTTCGCACATCAGTAAAACCCTGCTGCTGGATGAAATAGAGCAGCTCTGGCGGGGAAATGATAGCGAGTTCATGGGTTTTTGCGATCACCTGCTGCTCGCCCTCGACAATATATTCGTCCCGGTGAATCCAGCGAGCGTTGTGAAAGTCGATTTCGTGCTGCATGACATGGGCGACTTTCTGCTCATTAATCTCCGCTACTTCTTCTGTTATGGGTTCATGATACAGCAGTTTGAAGAGGAAATTTTTGAGTTCGAGAAACATGATACCGCCGGGACGCAGCGCACGGTACATACGGGCCAAAGCGTCTACCCGTTCACCCACTTCCAGCAGATAGGCCAGCGGGTCATTAATGGCGGTGATGAGATCATACTTTTCCACCGCTTCCAGACCCTCAAAGCCACACTGCTTCACGCGGATGTCCGGGCTGGCTTGACTGGTTTCCCGCGCGGCGGCATAAAAATCCGGGTCGGGTTCATGCCCAGTCACGCGCCAGCCAAGATCAGCGTATTCGGTCAGCATCCGCCCCGGCCCGCAGCCGATGTCCAACACATCCAGCACGTCCGGCAGCTCATACGTCTGCGTCAGCCAGACGATAAAATCCACCACAGGTCTGGGGTCGGAGTCAAATTCCTGATACAAGGCGCTTTGTAAATTTTCCACTGTCACTGTCCTGATCGCTGGTCGTTATGATTCCTACTATACGGACAGCGGCATAAGATTTCTGTCAAAGTAGGAACAGTTTATGGTGATTCACATACCCCAACTTCGTTCAGGTCGATCAGCCACAGACCGCCGTTCACGCCATCTGCCGCCAGCGCAATGGTGTTGGCTTGCGGCGAGAGCGACCAGACGGCGCGTTCGTCTGTCCCCAGTTGCAGCGGCAGCGGCGCGAGATTGTGCAGGGCTGAGTCACGCAGGTTGTAGCACATCAGCCGTGCTTCACCATCAACCGGCAGCGCCACATAGATAAATGTGCCGGCGGCATCATCTTCATCGACCAGTGGGCCGGGCCAGTTGTTCCCCGGCGGCTCGATCTGGAACAGCAGTTCCGCGCCGGGGAAAGCCGCTCGCTTCCAGTAGTAGCCAGTCACACCGTCGATTTCCGCCGCGAAGACGATACGATCACCATCCGGCGAAGCACCGGGAGTAATGAGCGAGAGCGGGTTGTTTTCGGGCGATTCGCTCAGCATACGGCCTTCGACGCTGGCGGTGAAATAGGCCACCGGGTCGCCTACCGCGCCATAATAGGCCGCCAGAAAAACACCATTCCGCAGCCAGGTAATGCTTTGCAGCGTGCGTGTGGAGAGAGTTTCCAGCAGCACACGCTTGAATGAACCGTCTGGCTCGGCGGTGATAAAGGTATTGAGTTCTGTCTGGTAGACCATCCGACGGGCATCCGGGGCATAACTGAGCATGGAATGTCGGAAGTACAGGTCTTCTACCAGACCAAGCTGCAACCGCAGCGCATCGGTGATGAGCGGCGTTTTGGGATGTTCAACCGCCTGCTCGCCGAGCGTGGGCAGGTTCAGTTCGCGCCATTCGCGCTCGAAAAACAGGTCGCGCCAGCAGCCGATGCCATAGCGGAGATGATCTTCATCAATCCACTCCACCGCCGCCACTTCAGCATCAGTGATCGGGGTGATGCCATTGACAGGTTCAGCAGCGGCAGCCGTTCCCGGCGCGACGGCTGTGCCATCAGCACGCACCTCCACCCGTTGAATTTCACCTTCTTCAAACATTTCCAGCGGTACGAGGAAAAGCCGCTCTGCCCCCGGCTGAAGCGCATAATCGGGCAGCAGACCCGCGCCACAGGCATTAACCAGGGTGCCAAAACCCTCGCCGATCAGTTGGTTTTCAGCATCATAAACTTCGGCGAAGAGGCTGACCCCTGTATAAGCCTCGCTGCCTTCGTTGAGCAGCACCCCTTCAACCGAGCGGATAAGGCGGTCATAGACATCGAAAGCGGGGATGACTTCAGTATCCCCCGGCCTGAGCGGGACGTCCTGCGCCAGCGCGGAACAGGAGAGCAGCAGGATACCGGCGGTCACAATAAAAGGCAGCGGCAGCACAGTCATCATACGACGCATCACAAAACCTCTTTTAAGCTCACAACACAGCCCGAAATTGTATTCAGAAAGCGCCTGCCCTGCCAGAGATGGACATTTTGCGCGAATTTCAGCCAATTCAAACCGCATTACAACCGACATGGCATTCAAAAGTCATTACAATGAAGGTTAGTAATCTGATTCAACTGGAGTCCGAATGGATAACGAGGCGGCTGAAGAGAAAGAGTCGCGCCGGATACTGCGACAGATACAGGATCACCTGGTACATGTGCATGTCAACCTGGGGGCGACGCGGGAAACTGTCGGGCTGGTCGAGGTATTCCATCATGGCGGCAATCCCACACCGACCCTGAATTATGTCACCCCGCGCAAGAATACCGCCTGGGTGTCTGGCCCGAATATCAAGCAGGGCTTAGACCACCTGCGAACGTTTGGACGTTCAGCGCGGGTGCAGTACATCGAAGGACTGTTCCCGCCACTGTTTGCGAAGACGCTGCGCGATCTGAATTTGCAGGTGGAGCGAGAAACGCCGGTGCTGGTTTATAAGCCGGAAGGCATCAAAGGCCACATTCCAGCGGCACCGCCGACTCCGACTCTGCCGGATGGGGTCATCATCGAGGAAGTGAACGACCAGCGCGGCATAGAAGCGTGGTGGTATGTCTGGCGCAATGCATTTTATGATGTACTGACGCTGGGCGTTGAGCCGCTGTTCGTCGGGCGCGATGTGGCGGCTATGCACCTCGGCCAGCAGGTTGACTTTCTGGTTTACCGCTACGGCTTTCCGGTGGGCGTAGCCCGATTGAGCGTGCAGGAGGAAACCGCCCACATCGCCGCGCTGGCGCTGCTGAAGGAAGTCCGCACGCCGGTGATGACGCAGGCTTTGCAGACGGCGGTTCTGCGTGGGGCACTGGAACACAAGGCAAAACTGATCTTCGCGCCGGGCGAAACGGAGTCTGACCGCCGCATCGGGCGTGAGCTGGGCTTTGTCGATTTTGGCAGTATTCTGTGTTACGCTGCCCCCGGTGATAAAAACCATGAGGAAACCCATGCCAGCCACCTGGAACAGCCTGTACTGTCCTTCTGAAGCCGCCGAAACCATTATCGCCGCCCTGCGCGATGCACTGACAGCAGATGGCTACACACTGTATAACCCGTTCAGCGCTTTCCCCGGCAAAGCCTATGCTGACACCGTGCGGCTGTTCGTCGCCCCTCCGGCAGATGGCTGGACGCGGGTGATCGGCGCGGCAGACGAAGCGCAAATCAGCGCCCTTTCCCGAACGGCGACCTGTTTAGCCCTCGCACTGGACGAAAACGGGGCGACTATCGCGGTCTATGTCGATGGCATGGCTGCTGACACATTAGCGGCGCTGA
Source organism: uncultured Anaerolineaceae bacterium (assembly GCA_964447795.1). Lineage (GTDB taxonomy): Bacteria > Chloroflexota > Anaerolineae > Aggregatilineales > Phototrophicaceae > CFX2. The sequence continues at coordinate 43,680 of CAYUTY010000010.1, read as the reverse complement.
CAGCCTATCTGCAAGCTGGAAAAACGGCTGATGATTTACGGGCGGCGCTGGAAGCAGCCGCACAACCGGCTATCGAAATTCAGCAGCAGTCGAGCGGTCTGCCATTTGACGCCCTGCCCGATGATGTACGAGCGCTGGCGGGCGGCGTCGATAAAGGCGCGGCGGATAAAATGTTCGCACGGATCAGCGGCCAGTTGATGCGGAAAGTGGGCGGACAGGCCGATGATGCGCGAACGCTGATGCAGGGCGAAACGCCACTCAATTGGGATGCTCCCGGCGGGCAGCGGATTCAGGCCGTCATGAACTGTCTGACGGTTCCGGGAAACTGGCGCGAACCGGATTTCGCCGCGCTGAGCGATGCTTACCCGCTGCATGAACGCCGCCGCCGCAACCCCAACGCCCGTGCTTACCCCGGTGATGATGTGCTGATGGCGAAAGTCCCCGACGCGCTGAACTACACGCCGGTTTACGGAGGGCGATAGCATTGTCGCACGCAGACCGCCAGCGCTGGGATCAGCTCTACAAGGAACGGGGCGACGAGCCATATCCCCCGCCCGACCCCATTCTGTTTGAATATACGCCGCCCGTACCGGAAGGCGAAGAACGGCGCGCGCTCGATGTTGCCGCCGGTCTGGGACAGAACGGCCTGTGGCTGGCGGCGCAGGGTTATCTGGTGGATATGATCGATGTGAGCCGGGCGGCGCTGCTGCTGGCGCAGGCGGAAATGGGTAAACGCGGCCTGCGTAACGCCAACCTGTATCCGGTTGACCTCGACACTTACGACATTCCAGCTACCAGCTACGATATGGTGTGTGTGTTCCGCTACCTCAAACGCGATCTGTTCATGTCGCTACGGAACAGCGTTCGTCCCGGCGGGCGTATCGTCTACGAAACCTTCAATCAGGGCTATCTGGAAGCTGTGCCTGGCTTCAATCCGGCTTTTCTGCTGTCCCCCGGCGAGCTGGCGGGTTACTTCGCTGACTGGAAAATTCTGCATAACGCCGATGGCAGACATGTTTCGCGGCTGGTTGCGCTCAAACCCTGATTCGCCCTACAATTCAGCTATCCCCCACATCAGCGTATCGCACCCCAAAATTTGTGGATTAATGCAACGTAAAGGTTGGAAAGCGGTTTATTCGCCCTATCATATAATTACAGCACGTTAAGGAGGCGATAGATGGCAAACCCCTGCACCGCCTATATTCGCGGGCTGCCGGAAACCCCGGCCATCCGCGAAATTAATATTCGTTCCGGCCCGAACAAGCAGTACGAACTGGTTTTGAAAGCTGCCGTCGGAACCGATAATCTAGCCGTTCTGGATGCTCTCGCAGACGACAAAGGCGACAATTTTCAGAATAAAACTTATGTGTGGTTTAAACTGCGCTTTCCCGATGGGCGCGAAGGCTGGGCGCGTGATGATCTGATCGAAATCATCGGCGATGGCAGCACTTTTGGTTATCCGGTCATCACGACGCGAACATTCGCGTTCACGCTCAACCGCAGCGCTGTGACCAGCGCGCCCGCCCCGGTCAACACCACGCCGTCTACGCCACCTCCGGCAACCGTCGCGCCTGCGCCTGTCATCCCGGCTGCGCCAGCGCCGGTTGTGCCAGCCGCGCCAGCCGCGCCTGCCCCGGCGACGGCAGCACCCGCTCCGGCTGTGGCTGTGCCTGCTGCGCCGCCTGCGTCTGCTCCCGCGCCAGTTCCGCCGCCGGTTACGGCACCGCCATCGGTGACAACGGGGCAACCGATTCTGATCGTCAAAACGCAGGGGGCGGCCAACACACGCAGCGGCCCCAGCATCAGCTTTGACCGCACCGGCATCACGCTGGAGCGCGGCGGACGCTACCCGATTACAGGTGTCCAGCAGGAGCAGCAGGGACAGCGCTACCGCTGGTTCAAAACCAGGGCGCAGGGGCGCGACCTGTGGATACGGGAAGACCTGGTGAGCTACGAAGGCGACAGCGCTCCCTTTGGCCTGCCTGCCGACCTGTATCCGTCGCCCATGCGCGAGCATTACTGGTGGGTGCGCGGCTTTAATATGCCGCCCAACAAGGATATGACTCTGGTCGATCACGATGGCTGGGATCAGGGCGCGGCTACTGGCGAACCGATCTACGCCGGGCCGAATGGTGGCACAGTCGTCAAATCGTTCCAGTGTGTTAAATGCACGCCTGAGCGTCCCAGCACGCTGATGAATGGACACCGACTGGGCGACCCGTCGATTTTCAGCGATCCGGGATGGGGCAACGGTTACGGTCATTACATGATCGTGCGTTATACCAACGACCAGCTACCCCAATCGACGCGCGATCTGCTGACGGCGCGCGGCTTCGGCGGTGGAGCGATTTTTGTGATGTACGCGCACCTGCACACACGGCTGGCACAGGAAGGGCAAACGCTCGCGCCGGGGCAGCAGTTCGCCACCTGCGGCAATACCGGCAATTCCGAGGCGGCGCACCTGCATCTGGAAATCCGCGCCTCGCGTGAGCCGAATTTCGTCCACTGGGCCAACATCCGCAGCGGTCTGCTCGACCCGGTAGCGCTGTTCAGGCGGTAAAATCGTCTTCTGCTCCCTGCGCTCACCTGTATCGTTCGCAGCCCACTATAGGGCGCAGGGAGGGGAAATCAAAAAAGTTTACGGGAAAAATCTATATCGTTTAAGCAGCAACGGTTCAGGAGATTTGTCGTATGGCGACAGCACCCTTTCAGTTAACTATTCGCGGGCTGCGCGAGCGCCCGGACATCCTCGAAGTCAATGTACGTTCCGGGCCGAACACAGCTTATACGCTGCTGTTCAAGGTGGCCGTCGGCATGAGCGGCCTGGTCGTGATGGAAGCCCGCGCCGACGATAAAGGCAACCACCTCAACGGCAAAATTTATCAATGGCTGCGTGTGACGTTTCCTAATGGAGAGATGGGCTGGGTGCGCGATGATCTGGTGGATGTGGTGGGCGATGGTTCGCGTTTTGGCTACGGGACTATCAGCAAGCCGACGCCTGCCTTTTCGCTGACGCGGACGCAGGCCGTCGCGCCGGTTGGTCAGGTGATGCCGGTTGTCCCGGCGATTCCGGTCAATACCTCGCCCAGCCCGGCAGCGCCTCCGGCTGCGGTAACTACGCCGGTATCCGCGCCTGCGCCCACACCGTCTCCGGCTGTAACGACGCCTGCACCGGTTACAGCGCCGGGGCCGATTGCCGCGCCTCTGCCTGGGGATACGACCGATCGCGTTCGTAAAGCGGCGTTCAACATCACGGGCGCGTTCGAGGGGGGCGGCTATGCCACCTACCAGACGTATGACGCGGGCATTGTCAGCTATGGGCGCTTCCAGTTCACGCTGGCTGCCGGGAGCTTCATCACGGTCATCAACCGCTTTCTGGAGCGATCCGGCGGGGCGACAGCCAATGAACTGCGTAATTATCTGCCGCGCCTGAACGCCAAAGACGAGGGCTTACGGCAGGATGCGCGTTTGAAGGAATTGTGTATCGCGGCGGCCAGCGAAGCAGTGATGCAGCAGATTCAGGACGAAGTGGCAACCGAGGGCTACTATCTGCCGGTGTTTGAGCTGAGCATTAACCCACGCGGAATCACACTGCCGCTGTCGCAGGCGTTGATTTTCGATATGGCGATCAATCATGGCCGCTTCAACCACCTGCTGCCGAAGGCCGAAGAAGTGCTGGGCGTGCCGAACAAATCGCGGGTGGGACAGAACGGCGTGAGCGAGCATCAGTTCATCAGCAAGCTGGCCGAACTGCGGCGGGATAACCTGTACGCGCTGGCGAACAAACACAACCTGCCGGGACTGAAAAAGCGCGGCGATTTCTGGGTGAATATCGTCGCGGCGGGCGACTGGAACCTGCGCGGCGACACGAACGGCACAGTCAACATCAACGGCAAAATCGTGCAGGTGCGAAATCCGTAGCCAGTCGTTACTAACTGACAGTTGTCAGGCGCAGGCGAGCGCTGAAAATGGGTCGTGATGGCGGCGGCGGCGGTGGCGGCGGTGATATTTCATTGATGTCGCACCGCCATTTCCGGCTGGCTGATGGCGGCGGTGGCGGTTAAATGGTGAAAATGGTGAGAATGAGAATCAGGCATTTTTATCATTTGAGCCGATAGCCGCTAGTCGGTAGTTGATCGTCAAAGGCAACATGTTTCACCACAGCATATAGAGAGTCATAGAACCAGTTTAGCAGGGAAATGAGGCGAATGGTAAAACATTTGTCATGACATTTGTCATAACATTTGTTTCACTTTTGAGGGGAGATTTTTGAGTTAAAAGTTAAAAGTAGAAAGTTAAAAGTTAAAAGTTAAAAGTTAGGCATTATGCTGGTTTGATTTCTTCGCTCAAATCCCCATGCTCGCTTGAGTCGTTGGCAGCCTTCTCCACTGCGTAGCCAGGCGAAGTGCAGCGGGGTGAGGTGTGAAACCAGCATAATGACCCAGTTAAAAGTGCCGGGGTAAAAGGGACAGGGAAACGCAGGAAAAGCGTGCTGCGGTTCGCAAAAGATCAGCACTCACCACAGAGGCACAGCGTTCAGAGAGAATGAGAGGAAATGTGAAAAAGATATGAGGTATGAGCGATGAGTGAAAAACAAGCGAGAATAGAGAGACAGGGTGACAAAAAGCGCGTTATAATTATTTCTATGATCCTATATGGAGCTTCTCATGCCTATCAACGTCGAACTCATCAAGGACAATCGTGCTGTCCTGCAAACCTACAGTGATCCAATCGATCATGCCCAGATGAACGCCTTACGAATCAAAATGGAAGGTGAAATTCTGCCGCAGACCGGCGAGAAAATCCATATTATCGCCGATTTTAGCGCCGTAAAAAATCTTCCCGGTTCAATCCTGAGCAGCGGGGCAGGGATGCTGCGCGGCGCTCATCCCAATACCGGTGTGGTTATTTGTGTCACATCGGGCGCATTTGTGAATGCAATGGCGGGAATCTTCACCAAACTGACGGGAGGTGATCGCTTCAGGATTGTTCGTTCCCTGGCTGAAGCCCACAACGAAATTGACCAGTTGCTGCTCAGCGAAGCCTAAGCCTTGTGCAGCATTTTAACTGAACAATTTTTACGACTCCCGCTGCCATCGAGCGGGATTTTAGTTTCTGCAAAATGACTGCATCAGAAGTTGTTTGAAGCGGTCAAGCTATTTTAACGTGAATTTTGGTTAAGGAAGCAGCAACGTCAGGATTTTATGCTTTCATGCGTTCATCGAACTCCTCGCGAGTCATGCCAAACAAGACATCATCATGGTATTGTCCGTTGAAGAAACTGTTGCGCCTGATTCTTCCTTCTTCTGTAAAGCCCAGCTTGTGATGCATCCGAATGGATGCTTCGTTGGTATGTACACAGACTGAATTGCATTTTTGGCAGCGTTGTTCCCAAAAACCATATCTGAGCAGGATAGACACGGCATCAACGGCGTACCCATGTCCTCTATAATCACGATAAACGGCCACCCCAAAAGCAAAGGTTCCATTTTTCTGATCGCGGCTGTGTAATGTCACCCAGCCGACGGTGACACCGTCCAAATTTTCCATAGCGAAGCGGATCATGCCATCATCCCTGCAACCGGCGGCCTTCTCCAGCCATTCTTTCTGAAGTTCGACAGAGGTAGGCAATTCAATGCCATCCTGATGGAGCTGGCGCGTTGGGCTATCCAGCGATGCGATGAAACGCAATTCGGCATCTTCCAGGCGGAAAGGGCGCAGCCGGGTTCTTTGTCCCTGCCAGAAGTAGTGTGAATAATCTGGTGTGAAGGCGGTCATTTTTCATCTTCCTACTCTCTGTGCCAGAACAGGTGAATCAAGCTGGCTCTCAAGTATAGAGATGAAATGTCAGTCGGGCGAACACACAGGTTCGCCCCTACCCACACGCGGGGAAAGAGAGAAATTTCCCGAAAATTGCCGCGCAGGCAGGGGCGATTTTTAACCCGATGCTGCGCCAGGCGTCAGGGCTTTTTATAGTCCACCTTATAGCAGGCGAGAATGTTGCCGGAGGTCTGCCAGGTGCGGGTGCTGAGCAGCTTGAGCGAAACCGGCGGACGACCTTCAAAGAGCGGCGTGCCTTCACCAGCGATTAGCGGGAAAAAGGTGAGATGCAGTTCGTCCACCAGACCGTGAAGCAGCAGATCATTCCAGAGCGCACGCCCCGCAAAGATGAAGATGTCCCGGCCGGGCTGCTGCTTCAGGGCGGCAATCTCCCGGTGCGAATCAGCACGTTTGACGATGCGGGTATTGTGCCATTCGCCTAACTCGTCAGCGGTCAGCCGATCAGAGATGACGATTTTGTCGATCCCTTCGATCAACCCGGCAAATTCACGCCGGATGGCTGTCGAATCAGGGTCTTTTGGCACGCCTGTCCAATAGTCCCTGTTGCCTAAAAATGAGGTACGGCCACTGAGCAGGAGCGTGTCGGCGGCACGCATCCGTTCGGTATTGTAGTAGTCAAAGGCATCATCGCCATGATAGTCGGGGTGGAAATATTCAAATATGCCGGTGAGATTTTTATCCTTGCCGTCGTAACAGCCGTCCAGGGTCAGAAAATTGCTGACAATCAGTTTACGCATGGATGACACTCCTTAGAAGTTAGGCAGTTGGCATCTGTGTAAGCCATAAGGTCGTAACGCAGATTTTGCGTTTCGCGCCGTGGAAATTCACTTTCAAGGAGACTATTCATACGCTGCTCCGTTTTTCACAGGCGAAAACGACATCATAGCTCAAATATTCTACTGCCGCAAACTGAGCGGTGGGTGGCGACAGGGCTAACGCATCAAAATTGTGCTGCGGTTCACAAAAGATCAGAATTCACCACAGAGGCACAGAGTTCACAGAGAATAAGAGGAAATATGAATTTCTCTCTGTGTCTTCGTGGTGCAAAATGGCTTTTAATAGCTGATCTGGTTTGGATGCCTTTGAGCGGCAATTGGCGAACAAAAGTTCCAGTCGCTATAATTGATATACTTTTCATTGATACAAGGGCTGCCGATGAAAACTCTGTCACTGGATGCTGTGCGCGGGCTGATGATCGCCGCGCAAGGGCTGGCTGATGAGGCACAGCCGCCCGCGACCAAAGCGGCTGTCCAGGCGATTATTCGCCAACTGCACCTGCTGCAAATTGACAGCATCAATGTCATCGCCCGCGCTCCCTATATGGTGCTGTGGAGCCGTCTGGGTGATTATGATCCGAACTGGCTGGATGAACTGTTCATGGAAGGGGCGTTGTTTGAATACTGGGCCAATTCCAATTGTTTCCTGCCGATTGAGGATTACTGGCTGCATCTGGCGGGTGGTTGGATCATCGACTGGCGGAAGCCCGATCAATGGCTGGCGGAACATGCAGACATCGCCGAACTGGTACTGGATCACATTCGGGATTACGGCGAAACCAGCGCTTCTGATTTTGTACGCATCGACGGGCAGAAAAGCACCTGGGACAACCCGAAAGAGGAACAAATCGCGCTCGATTACCTGCTGCTGGTCGGGAAACTGATGGTACGCAAGCGCAATAATTTCCAGCGGGTGTATGATCTGCGGGAGCGGATTTACCCTGAGGCTGACAGGCTGCCCACTGTATCGCTGGATGAGGCGCAGGAGCAGTTTGTTCTGTACACGATTCAGGCGCTGGGGGTGGCGAAGGCCGATTGGATTTCTTCTTATTTCCGCCTGAAAAATGCAGCCGCTAACGCCGCCCTGAAACGGCTGGAAAAGAAAAACCGCGTCCTGACGGTGGCTGTCGAAGGGTGGGAAAAGCCGGGCTACATTCACCCGGACAATCTCAAGCGGGTTGAAGCCGCCGCCGAAGGTGACATTCCCCTTTCCAAAACGACATTGCTGTCGCCATTTGACCCGATGGTATGTGATCGTGGCCGGACGCTTGACCTGTTTGAGTTCGACTTTCCAATTGAGTTTTATTTCCCGGCCAAGAAGCGTAAATACGGCTATTACAGCCTGCCGATTTTATATCATAACCGGCTGGTTGGCCGACTCGACCCGAAAGCGCACCGCAAAGAGGGCATTTTTGAAGTCAAGGCGCTGCACCTTGAAGCGGGAATCGTGGTGGATGACGCGCTGGTGGAGGCGGTTCAAAGCACGCTGCGCGCCTGTGCCGCGTGGCATCAGACGCCGCAGGTCATCATCCGCGATACGACTGAACCCGGCCTGGCGGATGTATTCCGGGTTGATTAGGTATGCGGTGGCAGCAGGCAGTTTGAGTCCAGAAGATGAAAATGCAGGGGCGGAGCAATGTTCTCCGCCTCTGTGAATGTGTGCCGTATGTGAAAGTCGTCAGGGCAGCGGAATGGAACACTGACCCACACCCGCCGCACAGGAAGCGACTATAATATCCCCTACCAGCACCTCAAAGGACTCACCCGCCCAGAACTGCCGGTCGTCGCCGACGGTGACGATGCTGCGGAGGTAGTTACATCCGGGGGGCGGGCTGAAATCGCCCAGGCTGCGTAAACCGACCTGCAAACAGTGTCCCTGCGGCAGCGCCCCGATGTTCAGACCACCGACAACCTGCTCCCACGTCACGGCGTCGAACTGCGCCCCCGACCCACGAAAATGCAGGTCAGAGAGATCAGCATTGGCGCTGGTGGAAATGACGGTTAGCACCCCTTTGTAGTAGATGAGATTGATCGCGCCGGGGATGGTTGTTGGGGCAAGAGTCGGCTGGGGGATAGCGGTTGGCAGCACAAGCGGCGCGGCAGGCGTATTGGCCGCCATCACCAGCCCGGCAGGCGCGGCAGTTGTTGGTTCAACGGCAGCCGGTACAGCGCTCGCCCCCAAACTTGACCAACGGGGGTAGAGCAGCACTTCATTTTCGGCGCGATGGCCGCTGGCATCCTCGTATTCGACAAAAAATGAACGTTCGGCATCTTCCGGCAGATCGACAATGGTTTCCCAGGGGGCCCAATCCTGAAGCGGCTGGTGGCGCGTGTTAAGCAAACGGTAGCGTGTGGCCTGCCCCATCCAGTCACCGGCCCACTCGGTACGCTCAGTGGTGAGATAGAGGCTGTCCACTTCAGGGTCGGCCATTGCTGGAAGAACATCAGGACGCGCACCCATGACCACGATGAAGAGTAAATCGCCACTTTTCAACTGGCGGGCGGCGATGCCGATTTCGCGGTAGAGGGGATTGGTGACGCTGCGGGTGTGAAGGCTGGAGGTCTGCCAGAAATTCATGGACGAGCGGACACTGCCAATCCCGGCGATTTCCGTGACCGAAAACCGATCGGGGTGGCCGTAGGTGGGCCAGGCGAACTGGGGGAACTGGGAGCGTTTACGCACATCTTCGCCTTTTGCGCCGGTGTGAATATCGCCGCCCTGGGGGATGTCCGGCAGGCTGATGAGATAGTCGGCCTGGGCAGCGGCCATCGCTTCCAGAGTCGGGTTAGGCAGCAGCGGCCCCAGATTTGAGGTGACACGCCAGAGATTTAACTCCGATGCGAGTTCAGAAATATAGGTTTCCGGCGACTGCTGCTGCGCCCCGGCCAATCGAACACCGAGGAAAACCACCAGACCCAACAAAAATGCTATCGAAAAGCGTTTCATCAGGATCACCTTTCTACCCAGGCCTGTGTTTATTGCGTTATATTTGTTATTCTTTGTTTGTATTATAGGAAGATTTTTGATCTATGGGTGGTTTTTTCGGATATTTTTCAGAAGCGGTACGGGTGTAGGCCACCAGGGGAGACACACAGGTCTCCCCTACGGCGTGTTTATTTTGAGGCGGTTGCCTGGGGCGCAGAGGTCGCCGCTACCCAAGCCGGGTAAACTGGGGTAACATTCGGCGCTGTTGTCTGCATGTATCGTAAGAGGGTAAACGTTTGACTCATGCGCTCATTACCGGCGGAGCGGGGTTCATCGGCAGCCATTTGAGCGAACGGCTGCTGGCGGCGGGCTACCGTGTCACCATCATCGACGACCTCAGCACCGGCCAGTTAAAAAACCTCCGCAACCTCGACTCAAACCCCAATTTCCGCGCTGCTATCGAGGACATCCGCAACATCCATGTGATGGACAGGCTGGTGAGCGAGTGCGATGTGATTTTTCATCTGGCGGCAGCAGTGGGCGTGGAGAAGATCATCAGCCAGCCGGTGCAAACCATTGAAATCAACATCGGCGGGACGGAAGTGGTTTTGCAAACGGCACGGCGCTACCGCAAAAAAGTCCTGCTGGCGTCCACATCCGAGGTGTATGGGAAAGGGATTCGCATCCCATTCACGGAGGATGATGACAGCGTGATGGGGCCGACGACGCGCAGCCGGTGGAGCTATGCCGCCTCCAAAGCGATTGACGAATTTTTGGCGCTGGCATACCATAAGGAAGCTGACCTGCCAGTGGTAATTTTCCGGCTGTTCAACACGGTTGGCCCGCGCCAGACCGGCCAGTATGGGATGGTCGTGCCGCGCTTCGTGCAGGCTGCGCTGGGCGGAAAGCCGATTAATGTGTATGGCGACGGCGAACAATCGCGCTGTTTCGGCAATGTTCATGATATTGTCGAGGCGATTCACGGCCTATCGGAGTCGCCGCAGGCCATCGGCCAGGTGTTTAACATCGGCAGTCAGGAAGAAATATCTATTCTCGGTCTGGCGGAACGGGTGCGGGAACGGGCGAAAAGCAGTTCGGAAATCCGCTTTATTCCCTATGACCAGGCCTATGAAACGGGTTTTGAAGATTTCCGGCGGCGCGTCCCCAGCCTGGATAAAATCCGCGCCGCAATCGAATGGGAACCGACCACCGGGCTGAACGAAACGATTGACCAGATTATCGCTTATTACAGGGAGGATATGCAGCATGGCGGAAATTAGCCGAAAGGAACTGGTGCTGGCGCTGGTACAGGCCAGCGCGAACCCCCGCCTGGCAGGCGTTGATATGAGCGCGCTCGATCTGACACGCCTGAACCTGGAAGGCGCGAACCTGCGCGGGGCGAACATGCAGGCGACCACCTGCCGCGAGACGATTCTGCGAAACACCAACATGACGGGCGTTGATGCCAGCGTGGCGCAGATGCTTTTCGCCGACTTCAACAATGCCACGCTGCTGGGGGTCAATTTCACCGGGACGAATCTGCAAGGCGCACGGCTGGCGGGAGCCAACCTGACCAACGCCATCCTCAACAGCGCGAATCTGCAAAATGTGGATATGAAGGGCGCGAATGTGAGCGGCGTCAAGTTTGACGAGCGTACCACGTGGCCCGATGGCAAAAAAGGCAGCCAGAGCAGCCCTGGCAATTATATTTAAGCGCCGCCACAGGTTGAAACCTGCGGCTACCGATTACGGCGGGAAGCGCACTGAAGGCGCTCTGACCCGCCGAGAAATACCCACAGATGAGGTCAGCTTTTCAGCGGCGGTTTTGTGGACAGCTATATTCAAGATGCTGAAGCGATGAGCATATCAAGGGAGGCGGCCACCAGAGGTCGCCTCTTTTGCTTGTGGTGAGGATGAGTCTCTTGGCGCGTTTGATGCTTCTGATGACGCTGCTCATGATGACGGTAGTTGGCGCGGCGGCAGCCCTGCCCCGGCTGTCGGGCGCACGTCCGGCGGAGCTGGCGCTGTACTCGCGGCGGAGCGGCAATTTCGAGATTTATGCGGTAGATGCAGGACGCGGTTTCGCCGTCAACCTGACACGCCACCCGGCAGATGACACGCGCCCGGCCTGGTCACCGGATGGGATGCGACTGGCCTTTTTCTCCAGCCGGGAAAAAGATAAAAACAGCCTTTACCTCATGGAAGCAGATGGGCGCAGGGCGCGGCGGCTGGTCGCGGATGTGGGCGGGGAGGCTTATCCGGCGTGGACGCCTGATGGCCGCTTCATCACCTATGCGGTCAGCAAGCGCGATGAAAGCGGCATTTATCAGATCGAAGCCGACTGCACTGATTTTTGTTCGCCACGCCGCTTGTCCGATTACCGCGCTTCGCTGCTGGCCTGGTCGCCGGATGGGGAGCGGTTGACCTTCATCGCTGACTGCGAGAACAACTGCGATCTTTACCTGATGGATAAGGCAGGCGAAACACAGGCCGTCACCCGCAACGGTATTTTTGATGTCTTCCCGGCCTGGTCGCCGGACAGCAGACAGCTTGCTTTCATGTCCAACCGCGATAATTTTTTTGAGATTTATGTGGTGGAGGCTGGCGGGGATGATGGGAATGCCCGCCGCCTGACTGCGAATCTGGATTTTGACGGATTCCCAGCCTGGTCAGCGGACGGCGGCTATGTGGTCTTCAGCTCTGACCGGGGCGGAAACTTTGACCTGTACGCTATCGACGCTGCGTGCGAGGCAGACTGTGAAGCAAAGGCCGTGCGGCTGACCGACAGCGCTACCCGCGATCTCAGCCCGTCGTGGTCGCCGGATGGCCGGATGATCGCCTATATTTCCGGGCGTGATGTTCATGTGCTGGACGCAAGCTGCCTCGCGGATAAGGCGACAGGCTGCACGGCGCGGCAGGTGATGAGCAGCGTTCTACCTGACCAATTCCTTAATTGGCGGCCTTAAGCCCAATTTACAGCATAGTGTGCGATATACTGAGATTAATATCAATTTCCATAGGGAAGTTTCATGGCGAACATCGTACTGCTCATCGTAGAAGCCTGGCTGCTGGGGGGTATCGTGCTGCTGCTGCACTACCTGACCCCACGTTACGGCTTCGCACCGCTGCTGCTGTTCATTGGTGGGCTGACCGTCATCGTGCAGAGTCAGTTTGGCATTTTCGTCGAGCTGACGCCAGGCTTCCTGCTGTTCGTCAGTTCCAATGTGCTGGTGCCGGTGGTGCTGATGGCAGTGCTGGTCATCTATGTAGCGGAAGGCGCTATCCCGGCACGCATGACCATCTTTGGTATTCTGGGAATCAGCGTGATGGTACTGGCGGCGCTGTATTTCTACCGTTTGTACCTGGCGCTGCCGGGCGGTGGGACGACCACCGGCCTGACACCTGACCAGCTCATCCAGCCAATTAACCCACGTATCACCATCGGCTCCCTGATCGCCTTCGCGGCGGATATGTTCGTCATCGCGGTTGTCTATCAGGGCATGAAGAATATCGCGCCCCGGCTGAAGGAGTGGGTAATCGTTGGGGCCGCGCTGCTGCTGGGGTTATGGACAGATGCGATTGTCTTTCGCATTTTCGCCGATCTGGGAACCGATGATTTCATCGCGCTGATGCCGGCGGATGTGCTGGGCAAAACAATTTCGGCGCTCATCCTGTGGCCGCTGGCAGGGTTTTATCTGACGCGGGTGGCCCCCCGGCTGCCGGATTATGTCGGCGGCCTGGGCAGGCCAACTTTTGACCTGCTGTTCGGCTCGTTTGAAGCAGTCAAACTAGCGCTCACCCACACTGAAGCAGCGCTGCAAAAATCCGAGTTTAAGCGGCAGGAGCAGGAAGCCTATAACCGCCAGCTCGCCGACCACATTGAAGAAGGGTTGTGGCTGGCAGACCCGACCCACAACCGCATTTTTTATGTCAATCCCGCCTATGAGCAGATGATGGAGTGCAGCGCGGCCAGCCTTTACACTGACCCGGCTACCTGGTCACGCCGTATTCACCCGGAAGACCGGGCGCGGATCGTCGCCGGATTGCCCAACCGAATCAGCGGGCATTATGATGTGGAATACCGGATTGTGCTGGAAGAAGGGACGGTGCGCTGGCTGCGTGACCGGGCGTTTCCGATTCGGAACAGTGACGGGATTGTTTACCGCATCGCCGGGATTACCGAAGACATCACGGGGCGCAAGGAGTCGGAAAAACAGGCGCTTGAACTGAGCGTGGAGCGAGAAAAGGTCAAACTGCTGCGCGACTTCATCAGCGAAACCTCCCACGACCTGAAAAGCCCGCTGACCTCCATCAATATGAAAATTTATCAGCTTGGGCGCGTCACTGACGAGGAAAAACGCAGCCGTCACCTGGCGGAACTGGCCCAGATCAGCGGGCGAATGAGCCAGATGATTGACGACCTGCTGACGCTGGCACGGCTGGAGAATATTCACGAATCATCCTTCAGCGCGGTAGACCTTAATTATGTGATTCAGGAAATCTGTACCATGCGCCAGCCGTTGATCGAAGAAAAAGGGCTGCAACTGCGGCTTGAGCTGGCTGATGTCAAACCAGTTGTTCAGGGGGACAGCGCCGACCTGGCGCGGGCGCTGGCAAATCTGCTGGATAACGCCGTGCGCTATACGCCCGATGGCGGCGAGATCACCATTCTGACGGCGGCAGCGCAAAAAGCGATTCAGGTGCAGGTGCGCGATACAGGCATCGGCATTCATCATGACGATCTGCCGCATATTTTTGAACGGTTCTTCCGAGCCAACGGGACTGACCGCCCCGAAGGAATAGGCCTGGGACTCGCCATCACGCGCAAAATTGTCGAGCGGCATGGCGGCAGTATTCAGGTGAACAGCGAACCGGGCGAAGGCACGAGTTTTATTGTATCCTTACCCTGCTGATGATAAAAAGGGAGCCTTATGCAACTGATTACCGACCACATTTACGCCGTCCCTGGCATGTCGATGGGACGGATTTATGTGATTGAAGGCAAAAACGGGCTGACTGTGATTGATAGCAGCACTTCGTCCAGGACGGCGGAAAAACTCGAACCACAGTTACGGGCGGCAGGTTATCAACTGTCTGATGTGCAGAATATCCTCATCACGCACGCCCATCCCGACCATATTGGCGGCCTGAGCGAATTCCAGCGCCTGACCAATGCCCGTACCGCTATCCACCGCCGTGATGCCGCCGTCGTTCGCGGCGAAACGCCCATCCCACGCGCGCCGAATGAAGACCTGGGTTTGCTCAGCCGTTTGCTGTCGGCAGCGGGGGGCAGCGGGCCGATGCCGCCGCCAGCACGGATTGATCTCGAACTCAAGGGTGATGATGTGCTGGACGATATACTGCCCGGCCTGCGGGTGATCGAACTACACGGTCACAGCCCCGGTCAGGTTGGTTATTACTGGCCGGAAAAAGCGCTGCTTTTCGGCGGAGATGTGGTGATGCACGCGCCCTGGGGGCTGATGCTGCCCATCGCGGCGTTCACGGTAGATATGCGCGAGGCCAAGCGCTCCGTCCTGAAAGCGGCGGAGATGGATGTCGATATTTTGTGTCCCGGACATGGCGCGCCCATCGTCGGCGGCGCGAGTCAGGTACTTCGAGCATTCGCCGGGCGGCTTAAGGTTTAACAACCACTCCACAAAGCAAAAATTTGTGTAATTGCGCCGCAGCGGGAGGGCACGCAGGCCCTCCCCTACTCACATTAAATTTTCAGATGCGGTCTAGCGATGGCGACGGCGGAGTGCCACGCCAAAACCAGCCAGCAGCAGTGCGCCCAGCGCCAGCAGCGGCAGCCGCAGCTCGCTCCAGGGTGACTCACCCGTATTGGGCAAGCGGGTGACGCTCAACAAGCGGGCTGATGCGCCTGTGCCGGGTATCTCATTGATGATGATAAATGGCACTTCCACATCGGCACGCACCCGTGTTGGCACATTGACAGTGACAACCTCGCCGGGCATCAAAACGGCCTGTGTGAAAATGATGCGCTGACCATCGACCCGCACCGCGCCCGATGACGAACTGACCGTGATGCGGGCGGCAGCAATATCGAGCGTATCCGGCACGGGGTCTTCAACCAGCACATCGCCCAGCGGCGTGCTGCCAGGGTTACTGACGGTGATCGTCCAGACCACCGCGTCGCCCGGCGCGGCAAAGGGTTGATCGACGGTTTTCAGCACCTCATAAGGCGGCGGCGGTGTACCCGGCGTACCCGGCACAAAAGTCTCTGTCGGCACAATGGGGATGATGCGGGCGAAGCCAAAATCATAGGTGTGATTATTGTCGCCATAGCCGCCGGTTTGCAGGCGAATGAGCGGGAAATTGGCGGCGCTCACCAGTTGACGGGCGGCCTGGTTGCGGCCATCAGAGTCGCGCATGTCGTCGTCGCCGTCGCCAATGGTGGCGCGGTCAACGCTGGTGATGTAATACTGGTCGAGCGGGCCGCCCGCGCCGTAATTGGCGGGATTGTCCAGCCGTACCTCGTAAACCGCATTCGCCAGAACACCTCTTGGCTCATGCAGATCGGGCTGGTTATTGCGGTTCAGGTCGTCAAAGTTGACGTTAAGCAGCGGTGCATTGGGCAGACCGTCGATTGCGCCGCCGAAAACATTGGCCTCGTTGAAATAATATTCGCCAGCGCCGTTGGTGGTCGTCTGCCCTACCAGGCGGTTAACGGCCACGCCACGCGAGTCGGTAATCATATAAAGCTGCACGATCACGCCGCCAATCGGTTGTTCACCGGGGTCCTGCACGCCGTTCAAGTCCAGGTCTTCCCAGACACGGTTGCCAATTTCCAGCGGCATCGGCCCACAGGCTGCTTCCAGGTCGCCCAGGCCGTTGCTTTTACCAAAGGTGTTGCCCGGCCCGCCAAGCCGCCCGTCAAAGATACGATAGCTGCGAGGACGGACACCGGTGTTATTGTTAAACCATACCACTCCAGCGTCAAAGAAGGGATCAGGGCCGCAGGTTTCGCAGAGCGGGTCGAAAGCAGTTGCCACCACCAGATCAGAGCCGGGAAGCTGCAAGAGCGCCCCCAGCGTCACCTCATCGTGCCGCTGCCGCGCCGGGTCATTGTAATCGGTATAATAAAATTCGCCATCGCCCGGCCCCTCGCCATCGTGGGCCGCACCGGGGGTGGTTACGCCGCCGCAAGTTCCGTTGTTTTCCAGTTCCCAGACACCAGCGGCATTGCGGCATACCTTGAGTGTATCTCCGGCGCTGATGCCAAATGACAATATACTGCTGGTGATGTCACGCGGGTTGCCGGTGACATTGCCGGAACGATCACCCATGCGGTCACGGAAACCAAGCACCATACTGTTGCCGTTCACTTCAATGTCGCTCAGCAGCGGTTCAGGATGTACCTGGACACCGGCATTACCGGGGATGGTTGAAGGGATGATGGGCGGCCAATCAGTTGCCCAGGGATTCCAGAGGGCGCTGCGTGCCGCGCCGCAGAGGGGAGCCTGATCGGCACAGCGGCGCGGGTAATCCAGCGGAAAGCTGACTTCCAGGACAAAAGGATTGAGGGTAGTCACATCCGCCGAGAAAACGTAAGCCCGCAGGTTGGCGGCGACCTGGGTGGATTCAGCGGAACAGACCGCGCCGATATAGATGCGCCCGCTGTCCACTTCCAGCGCGAAGGGGCGGAAATCCAGCGCGGCATTGGGACAATCGACAATGGGCAGCCGCCCCAACAGCGGAATACTGCCCACCGGGCCGGGGGTTGGCTCACCATTCTGCATCACTATCGGGACGATTACCAGCGAGCGCGAAAAGAGATTGATGGCGTAAAGAGTGGTGTCGTCCTCGGACATATCCATATCGCCCAGCCCGGATTTGCTGACAGCATCATAGGTGGCCGGGTCGTAAAGCCAGCAGTCATTGAGCGGGTTCGGGCCGCAGCTTGCCGGATCAGCCGGGTGAACCACTGGCCCTGTCCCGACGACAGCGTTCAAGTCCAGCCACATGGTCGCCTGGGCGGCGGCGGCTTCCGGCATGGTCAGGGCGCTGCCGGGCGTGATGCGGTATATGCCGCCGGTGGTGGTGGCGTTGGTGCCGGGCAGATTGTCATTCGGGCCGAGTCCGGCGTGGCGTTTGACGTAGGAGCCAACAAAGAAACTATCGGACTGGCGGTGATAGGCCAGCCCATAGGTTGTGCCGGTTTCGCGGGCAACCGCCAGGTGCAGTTCCGGGTCAATACCGGGGGTTGGGTCGCCGTCCGCGCTAAAGGGAAAAGAAACGAAGGTCGGCAAATCCGCCAGCGGCCCGCGCAGTTGGTCGCCCAAGACATAACAGCTCGTGGCAATCTGTGGGTTATCGCTGTGGCAGTATTTACCGGGGTTCGCCAGCGCGAAATTAATGCCGCCCACCAGGCCGGTACACTCGGCAAAGGCGACGGTAGTAGCTGCCTGATTATTCGCGCCAAAGCGACCGGGACGCAGGTAAGTCGGGATGCCGCTGAATTCAATACGCACCTGAGTGCCGTCGGGCGGGGTCAGCGCAAGGCTGTAGCTTCCATCAGCAAGGGTGGTAGTCGTCCCCAGCGGAATTGGGCTGTTTGCCAGAAAAGCGGTGACGATGATACCCGCCTGCGGCGGTTCCGCACCATTGCGCCCGCCGCTGGCATCGTAATCGACATAGGCCGTGCCGGTGATGGTACAGGCCGCCCGCACGGGCAACAGGTCGCCCAGGTTGACGATGGTGGCGGCGGTAATGGCGATAATAGTCAGGACGCGAGTGACGGTCTGGAGACAAGTAGACCGAATATGAGTCATTTTTGGATTACCGTGCAAACCGGTATGGTGTTCTGGCTGCATATAACAATTCCGTTACATATCTTAAACTAATTCCATACCTCTGTCCATCAGAATAGCCTTTAGGTACTGTCAGTATTCCATTAAATTCTAAGCACCAGCCTTACAAAGTCCTCAAAACGGTAGTGCCGGTTAGTTTTTTATATCTTTAGAAACTGGTTTTTCGGAATCAAAAAGCGGCCTTGCCAGACCGCCTGATGCTTTTCAGAAGGGGTGTGATGGTGAGTCACACCCCATAGCGTGAATGTGTTACGGCGACTCCTCAAATGGAATGGGCGTCGTTTCGATGAAAGGCAGCGGCGTAAACTGGTCAAGCGGCGGCAGCGTTGGCTGCGGCGGCGTGGTTGGGATAGCCGTCGGCTGAATGTTATTGACGTTGACCTGCGCCGTCCTGTAGGCGAAACCACCGCTGCTGGAGAACATCGCCAGCCGCAGGATATAGGTTCCGTTTGGCACGCGGGTTGTGTCCCACTGACCGAGCAGCGAACCGGATGTAACCGGCGTCGTGCGCGGGCCATCGACGATCTGGAAAGCAGTCGGATTGGCAGCCGTCGCCACCTCAAGCTGATAGCGGTTGAAGGTGTTGGCCGTTGCCGCCCCGGTCACCTGTACCACTCCGCTGACGGATGTGCCGCTGGTGGGCGAAATGATGAGGATAATCGGCACGTCGGTGTTGACATCGCATTCCGTCGCAGGAACGCTGTCAATGGTTGAGGTTGTGATGCCGAGACGCTGCGCCGTCGGACGCCCGGCGGGGGTATTCAACCAGGCGACGGCTGCCGCGTCAGTGATACTGACGAATGTCCCGCCGACGCGGTTATCGGGGCAGCGGTCATTGGCACGCAGCCCTGTCCACGAGTCAATGTCCACCTGCTGCACAAAGGCCTGGTTCGCGCCGGGGGGCGGCTGATTCGCCAGGAAGAATTCGGGCCGCACGCTGCGGCAGGTTGAAGGCGGCAGCGAGCCGGTATCGGTGCAGATGTTAGCCTGAATGACGGTGCCGTTGGTGGGGGCGTTGAAGCCTTCCGGTCGCGGCATGGTTCCCAGCGCGGCACGCATGACTTCATTCCAGAGAGGGGCAACGTTGTTATAGCCGCCACCCTGAACGAAAGTGCGAGCATCGTCTGGCCGTCCCAGCCAGACACCGACGACGGCATTGCGAGTGAAACCCATCGTCCACAGATCGCGCGTGCCATCGGTTGTGCCGGTTTTAGCGGCGACTGCAACGCCCTGAATAGTGAGCGGGCCGTTGAGCGAGAAGGCCGGGGTACGGGCGCTGTCATCGCTCAGAATACTTTGCATCAGATAGGCTACCTGCGGCTGAATGACCTGCGTTGGCGGCGTCCGCTCTGGCAGGAGAATGGGCTGTCCGTTCTGATCGGTGATGCTGTCAATGGCGAAAAGCGGGGCGCGAACCCCGTTGTTCGCCAGCGTACCGTAAGCGGCCATCATATCGTAGAGCTTGACTTCCGTCGCGCCTAAGCCTGTCGCCAGCCCGAACTGAGCATTTTCGAGGAAGGTCAGCCCCATGCGGGTGGAGATGTCACGGAATTTATCCGCGCCGATGAATTCATACGCCTTGACCGCCGGGACATTGCGACTCTGCTGCAAGGCATAACGCAGGGCAATCGGCCCGACAAAGCCGCCGTCAAAATTCACTGGCCGGTAATTGGGCTGGAAGGTGGTTGGCACATCCCAGAGGATGCTGGCCGGTGTCATATAATCCAGTATGCCATCGCCATTGCGGTCAAGACCTTCAATGGCCCCGGTGTAGACGATGGGTTTGATCGACGAACCGGGCTGCTGCCAGGTGAGCGCACCGTTCACCTGCCCGTCAATGTCCTCGTTGTTGAAGTCCGGGCTGCCGACCATCGCCCGAATCGCCCCGGTACGGGGGTCTGTCACCATCACCGAGCCGGTGTTGATGCCGGTAGCGGCCAGCGATGTGACCTGATTGCGGAGCGCCCGTTCCGCCGCATCCTGAATGGTCGGGTTAAGCGTGGTCTTGATGACAAAACCCCGGCGGAACATGACATCTTCGCCGAAGGTCTGAATGACCTGATTGCGGACGAAATAGACAAAATGGGGATAGCGGAAGTTCACTTCGCGCAGTTGGTAGCGAGTGGCCTCGACGGTTGCTTTTTCCGCCGCTGCCTGCCGGACAACGTTAGCATCGACGCAGAAACCAGCAGGCGGCTGGCCAGGGATGGGCAGACAGCCAACCTCCAGCATCCGCTGAATGACAAAATCCATCCGGTCAAAAGTTGCCTCACGGCGATTGTTGTACGTCAGCAGGTCTTCGCCGCCCACTCGCACCGGATTAAAACGTGCAGGCGCGGCAATCATGCCTGCCAGCAGGGCTGACTCTGGCAGATTGAGGTCATTGGCGCTGTGGCCGAAATAAAACTGCGAGGCAGCTTCCACGCCATAGGACTGATTGCCAAAGAAAATCTCGTTCAGATAGAGTTCGAGGATTTCTTCTTTCGTGTACTGCTTGGCGATCTCCGCCGCGATGATGATTTCCTGGAACTTCAGATCAGGTGTGGTGGTGGCCTGGCGCAGCACCAACTGCTCGGCAATCTGCTGGGTGATGGTGCTGGCACCGGACTCAACCTGTCCCGCGCTGAGGTTCTGGAAGAAGGCGCGGCCAATCGCCACCCAGTCCCAACCGGGGTCAACATAGAAACGCTCGTTTTCCAGGGAGACGACGGCGTGAATCATGAAAGGCGAAATCCGGCTGAGCGGCACATCCGTCCGCGCACCACCGCTGGAACTGTTGAGTTCAGCGATCTGATTGTTGTTCATATCCATCACGCGCACAGTCTGGAAATCCGGCTGGTAATTCGCCAGCGCGTCAATCTGGGGCTGCCACTGTGAGGCGATATTGTTATAGGTGACGAGGAAGTAACCCAGACCACAGGCCACCAGCAGCAGCACCGCCGCGCCAGCGACCAGCACCAGCCGCACGATATTGGCCGCCGTCCGCGCCCGTTCACGCTCAGCAATTTCTTCGTAGGTTGGCGCGTCCTGTTCGAGATTATAATCCGGGGCGCTATCGATACCCTGCGAGTCGGTTGGGCCGGGCGCGGGAATGCCGTAATCATCGATGCCTATCGCCGGGTTGACTATGGTCGCATCGACACGGCCAACACCCTGGACGGTTTCCGCCGCGTAATCCTGCACCGGATTGAGGTAAGCGCCGCCGGGGCTAACGACGGTCAAATCGGGGTCGCGCTCCGGCACCGGGCGCGGCAGCGGCATTTCTTCGGTTGCTTCAAAGCCGCCCGTCGGGATGGGTGTGCCGAAAGTATCGCCAAACTGGTTGTAGCCCACGCTGCTTCCGAAACCTTCCTGAACGGTGGGAAGGCCGGACGTCATGGTTGGGGAAGCGCCGGGGGATTGCGAGACAAACTGGCCGGTTGTATTTGTGCCATAGGGCGGGGTCGCCACCACCCATTGATTGTTATCGAACTTGTACCAGGTGTCGGTTTCGACGCCCATCATCCACCAGACGCGGTTTTCGTCGAGGATCATGAGCTGGCGAAGCTGCGCCTGCAAATCGTCACGGCTGAGCTGGCCGCTCTGATAGCTGGCGCGTAAGGCCCGCACCCGATCTTCGGTCTCGCGGAAGCGGCCCGCCATCGTCTGCTGTTCGGGTGACTGTACCGCAGCAGCAGGCTGCTGCCCACCCAACTGCTCAAGCTGGCGACGGGCATACTCCGCCGGGTCGGAGGCGGCGTCAGCCACAGCGGGCTGCGCGCCTGTCCCGCTCAGCAGTTCAAGCTGGCGACGGGCATAGGCTGCCGGGTCATCGGCTGCCGCCATCGCGCCAGTCGGCGAAAGCTGCTGCGTGCCTTCTACAGCCGTGTCGCCGGTTTCTTCGGTCACCGTCGGCACAATGCTGGGGGCGGGTGCCTGTTCGACCAGGCTGGAAAGCGCTAACAGCTCACTCATGCTGAAAGCGCCGTCTTCCTCTTCTTCAATTTCATCCAGCACCGCTGCCTGCTGTGCCGACTCTTCCAGCGCCAGCAGACTGGCGGTATCATCACCAATGGCTGAGAGGCCTTCCAGTGCCAGCAGACTGTCGGTGTCTTCTACCGGGGGTTCTTCTGCCGCCAGCAGTTCCTGAATCGAGGTATCAGAGGTTTCGCCTTCAGGCTCGATGTCCTCCGGGGCAAGCGCCTCCAGCACCGGCGCGGCCTGAGACCCGTCGGCTGCCTCAAACAGCATATCCTCCGGGCGCGCCGGGATTTCCTCGACCCGCTCCGGCGTGATCTCGATCACGTCTTCCGGGGTGAAGCTGGTATCTTCCGGGCGGGGCAAATGCCAGACGCCCTCCGCCTGCGGCTCGACGCGCAAATTGGGCGGCAGGGTTGGCACACGCCAGCCGCCGTCGCGCTCATCTTCGCGCCGTTCCGGTGGTTGCCACGCCCCACGTTCCGATGGGCGATGCCAGCCGCCGGTCACGCGCGGCTTCTCTGGTGGATTATTCGGGCGGTCACTCATAAAAAAACGCCCCTCTGCTGGTCAGAAAAAGTTTGTTGTCAGTTTGTTTCTTACCCGTCAAATTATACACGAATTTGGGAAATTGCTACGCGCTGCCTGGGAAATCGCCCCAACCCGCAATCATCGCGTTGACTGACTGCCTGAAAGCTGCCTCAGGATCGCCACCGCGCCGGAACTGGCCGCTGAGTTCCAGCGCAGCAAATCCATGTGCCAGCGCCCATAAGCCCCGCAGCGCCGCCAGCGCCATTTCCTCCCCTACCAGATCGGCCATAACCGCCTGCAAAGGCAGCGCCAGCGCTTCCAGAAGGTCGGCGGCAGGGTCGGTTTCCGGCGCCCGCTGGCTGAAAGCGAGCAGGTAGGCAGCCGGGTTAGCGTGGGCAAAGTCCCGATAAGCGGCGGCCATCGCAGCAGCACGGGCAGGCGGCGAGTCGGTGCTGGCGACTGCTTCGAGCATCGCACCCGTCAAACGCCGGGTTGTCTCCAGGTTGACCGCCCGCAGCAAATCGGCCTTGCTGGCGAAATGCCGGTAAAGCGAAGGAGCGCTGACTTTCAGCGCCGTCGCCAGTTTTGCCAGCGTCAGCCCGTCCGCGCCTTCCGCTTCAATCAGTTCCCGCGCTTTTTCGACGGCGTGGGCAGGTTCAATCTGTGCCGGATAGGGCATCATGTCCTCCTGACTCAATAAAAAAATGCGCTCGCCATTCTGATGAACGACGAGCGGTGGATGTCTGAGCGAATTGTCGTGAAGGCTAAACACGCGCCAGATGGGTTTCCTTGAAATTGGTGGCATATTTCAGGCCATAGCCAACTGTTCTGTCCATGCCGATATGCGCCAGCCAAATCAGCGCCAGACCCAACGCGACCGGCACACCCGCCGCCAGCCCAAAACCGGCCAGCAGCAGCGGCAGCGTGTAGGCGTGGACAGCATTGTAGGTGTAGCTGCCCAGACGAGGATTAGCGAGATAACCAATCATGCTGAAATCGGGGACGAGCAGCAGCGCCGCGAACGTCCAGCCGCTAAAACCCAGGTGGGCGTATAAAATAATCGCCCCGATGAAAACGGTCAGCCCTTCCAGCCGCAGCAGCAGCCCCGGCAGGCTGAATGAAAATCCCAATTGACCCTTATTCTGTACCGCGTCCATATCCCCAACTCCACGAAGACTAATGTCGTTAACTTACAAGGCTAATGATATTAGTCTTCGTGAAATTTGTCAAGCCCTTCAATAAAAAGCCGCCGGATCGTGTTTCCGGCGGCTCAACCATATCAGAAGCGAGTTGCAGGGCGACAACTTTTGAGAAACTGCTATTTACGCCGGGTACGCGCCCGCAGACTGAAGAAGGCAAATACGAATGTCACCGCCGCCATGCCCGCGATGGATGAGAGGCCGCGCGCCAGCACATCCATCTGCCAGCCTTCCAGCAGAATGCCGCGCATGGCTTCGAGCAGATAGGTGATGGGGTTATAAACTGCCGCCGTCTTAATCCAGCCGCTCAACAGCTCCACCGGCACAAAAGTCGCCGTTAAAAATGACAGCGGAAAGAAGAGAAAGGACGCACCCTGGGTCGCCGCGCCGCTTCCCGTCAGCAGGGCGATACCGACTGTAAAGCCGGAAAATGCCACACCCACCAGCAGCGCCAGACCCAACACAGCCAGCAAACCGGCCACGCCCGTTTCCGGCTGTAAGCCCATCAAGAGGCCAATAGCGACGACGACCAGTGTTTGCAGCACCAGCATCACCGCCCCGGCAATCATGGCACTCAGGACAATCACGCCCCGGCTGACAGGCGTCAGCAGCAGTTTATTGAAGTAACCGTTCTCAATGTCGCGGACAATGGTTTCCCCCGCCAGCGATGCCCCACCCAGCGCCGAACTGACAATCGATACGGGCAGGATGAAGGCCAGATAGCTCTTGCCCGCCAGCCCCGGCAAAAAGCCGGATGCATTACCAAGCGACGCCTCGTAGACGAAGAGGAAGAAGCCGCTGATGAGCAGGCCGGGAATGACGGCTGCCGGTGTGCGAAAGGTGACTTTCAGCGAACGAACGGTCATCATAAAGAGCTGGGAGATGAAGGGCATCCCCCCGGCACGCAGGTCGCCCCCTGCGCTGATTCTGGTTGAAGTCGTGATGGCACTCATAATTTTCCTCGTGGTGCTGATTTTCAATTCATCGTGAGAATGCAGGATAGACCCGCCATGCGCCAGCCAACAATGTGCGATTGTCTGCGGCTCAGGCTGTCTCTGTCTGTTGTTCGATATCCATATCGAAGCGCTGCCCGGTCACTTGCAGGAAAACATCATCCAGCGTCGGTTGTGTCAGCGTCAGCGTCAGCGGTTCCAGACCCGCCGCACCCAGACGATTGACCACTGCCGGGACAGCCATCGCCGCCCCCGCCAGATAGAGCCGCAGCATCTTACGATCAGTCTGGAGGCGCTCGGCCATGTCAGCCAGCGCGGTTTTTGCTTTTTCAACTTCATCAGTATCGCGGAAAGTGACATTGATCGACTCCGCACCCAACGCTTTCTTGAGTTCAGCGGGTGCGCCCTCAGCAGCAATCCTGCCCTTGTCGATAATGGCGATGCGGTCAGCCAGTTCGTCGGCTTCTTCGAGGTACTGGGTGGTGAGGAAAATGGTCATGCCGTGCTGCTTATTGAGCCGCCGCACCTCCGCCCAGATGTCACGGCGGCTGGCCGGGTCGAGGCCGGTGGTTGGTTCGTCGAGGAATAAAATCGCCGGTTCATGCACCAGCGCCATCGCCAGGTCGAGGCGGCGGCGCATACCGCCACTGTATTTGCCCACCTGCCGCGCTGTGAATTCCGAGAGCTTCACCAGATCGAGCAGTTCGCGCGCACGCGCCTGTGCCTGTTTGCGACTTGCCCCGAAAAGCTGCCCCTGAACCGTCAGCAGTTCCATCGACTTCATGAGCGGGTCGAGGCCGATCTCCTGCAAGGCGACCCCGGCGATGCGGCGGACATCCTGCGCCTGCGTCACCACATCGTAGCCGCCAACTGTGCCTTTGCCTTCCGACGGCACAATCAGCGTCGTCAGCATAGAGACTGTAGTGCTTTTACCAGCGCCATTCGGCCCCAGAAAACCAAAAATTTCGCCTGAATGGACTTTAAATGAAACCTCGTCAACCGCCCGGAAATCACCGTACTGCTTGACGAGGCTTCCTGCCACAATTTCACGATTGGACATGTGCGTCTGTACTCCTCCATAGGGACGAGGTTATGTTACGCTTCTGTCCATGTATTGACGATGAACTGGCGGTGAATGCTGTATGAGAGGATTTAGTCCTGACTGGCGGGCAGCACGACCCGGAACAGGCTGCCCGCGCCCGGCACACTCTCGACCTCGATGCGTCCGCCGTGCAGTTCAACGATTTTCCGCGCAATCGACAAGCCCAGCCCTATCCCGCCGGAGTCGGTGGAGCGGGACTGGTCTGCCCGGTAAAAACGCTCGAAGATATGCGGCAGGTCTTTAGGCTGAATGCCCGCGCCGCTGTCCCGCACCTCGAAAAGGATTTCGCTCCCTTCCAGCGCCGTCCGCAGACGAATTTCTTTATCTGCTGGTGAGAACTGTACCGCATTATCCACCAAGTGCCGCAGCGCCTGATACAGTTCATGCTCATCACCCTGGACGGAAGGCAAATCAGCGGCCAAATCCAGTTGCAAACGCGGGTGCTGGGCCGTCAGCATGTGCGCCATCTCGTTCATATCCAGCGAGCGCAGTTCAAGCTGGCTCTGGCTGTCCAGCCATGTCATGGTATTTAACCCATCGATGAGGCGGGTTAAGCGGGTAATCTGCTGCTCAATGCGTTTGCTGTGTTTCTCGCGGCTCTGGTTATCATCGGATTTAAGCAGTAAATAGAGGCTGGTACTGATGGTCGCCAGCGGCGTGCGAAAATCGTGTGAGGCGTCGTGCATGAAGCTGGACATGAGGCGTACCCGCTCTTTTTCCCGCGCCAGTTCCAGCGCCCGTTCCTCGCTCTCCTTGCGCTCGGTGATGTCCCGGCTAATGCCGACCAGACCGATCACCTGACCGTTGGTATCCCGCAGCGGCACTTTGGTCGTCAGCACCACCCGCGTCCGACCGGTCGCATCTACTGTGGTGCGTTCCGCATTCACCAGCGGCGCACCCACTTTCACGATAGCCTGGTCATCGTTATGGAAACGGGCCGCCAATTCTTCTGGGAAAACCTCAAAAGCCGTCTTACCAACGATTGCTTCGGGCGACATCTGAGCGGCGCTGGCATGGGCTACGTTAGAGACGATGAAACGCCCGTCGCTGTCTTTAATGAAGATGTAATCGGGGAGATTGTCAATCAGCGTCCGCAGCAGTTGGCGCTCGCGCAGCAACTGGGCTGTTGTTTCCCGGTTTCGGGCTGTCTCTCGCAGCAGATCAAGCCAGCGGCGGACAAAGAGGATGGGCAGCAGGATATTCAGACCGAAAAAAACCATTAAGATTCGGTCAAGCTGCAAGTGGTCGAACTGCCGGAGCGTTCCGATCATCCAGTCCATCGGATCATAGAGCGACACCAGCGCAAAAATCAAAGTCGCTGCCGCACCTAATATCAGCATGTCACGGCGTGGAGACCCCGATTTATTCAGGGAGAACGGCCAGAAGTGGACTTTTGTCCGCCAGTTATTGAAGGCGTTCAAACGGGGCAATACGCTAATGTTCATATGGTGAAAAGATTCCGCATTCGGCTAGTTATACAACATAGAGTCATTATCCCATGCTTTAACTGTTACAATTATTAAATTTAAATAATTGACGAAAAATTCACAAATGATTTAGAAAATTGGAGCGCATTACTGCGCCCCAACAAATGAGAGGTGGTGATTAAAAATTCGTCACCGCGCCGTCGTCGGCCTGGCGTGCTGTTCGCGCATATTTCGCCATCACGCCGCTGCTGTAATTGGGCGCTGGCGGTGTCCAGGCCGCCGCTCGTTCCTGTAGTTCGGCCTCGCTCAATTCGACATTGAGGCTGCGGGCATCAATATCCACCACAATGATGTCACCTTCCTGAAGCAGACCGATTGGCCCGCCGAGCATGGCTTCCGGCGCGACATGGCCGATGCACATACCCCGTGTCGCCCCGGAGAAACGTCCGTCGGTAATCAGCAGCACATCACGCCCTAAGCCCTGCCCGGTGATGGCCGCCGTGACACCCAGCATTTCGCGCATTCCTGGCCCGCCGACTGGCCCCTCATAGCGGATGACCACAACATCACCGGCCACAATCCGGCGCGACTGGACAGCCTGCATGGCGTCTTCTTCGCGCTCAAAAATGCGCGCCGGGCCACGATGCTGGCGTGGTTCGTCGCCCTTCAGTTTAATGACTGCGCCACGTGGGGCAAGATTGCCATGCAAAACATGGAGGCCGCCATTTTCGTAGATGGGGTTGGTAATCGGGCGGATGACTTCCTGACCGGGTGTTTCACTGGCGCTGGCGGCTTCTTCAGCCAGCGTCCTGCCGGTAACCGTGAGGGTGCTGCCATCGACATAATTACCCTCGACCAATCGCTGCGCGATCAGGCGAATGCCACCTGCTTTATACACATCCAGCGCCGTATATTTACCTGTTGGTTTCAGGTCGGCAATCAGCGGCGTATGTTTGCTGATGGCTTCGATGTCTTCCAGCGTGAAGGGGATGCCCGCCTCCCGCGCGAAAGCCAGCGTGTGCAGCACACCGTTGGTCGAGCCGCCAGTTGCCGAAACAGAAGCAATAGCGTTTTCCAGCGCGGTACG
The DNA here is from genome assembly GCA_964447795.1 of uncultured Anaerolineaceae bacterium. Classification (GTDB taxonomy): domain Bacteria; phylum Chloroflexota; class Anaerolineae; order Aggregatilineales; family Phototrophicaceae; genus CFX2. The sequence goes on along the minus strand of CAYUTY010000010.1, from coordinate 15,050 downwards.
TGTCACAATATCGCGCGGGCGCAAGTCCATCTCAATCAGCTTCAGGATGAGTTCGCCAGCGCGGAAAGCGACGTTATCCTTTTCCTCAGCCATCGCTGGCACATCGGCATAGCCCATCGGGCAAATGCCCATCACTTCGGCGAGCATCGCCATCGTATTAGCTGTGAACTGCCCACCGCAGGCGCCGGGGCCGGGACAGGCCACATCTTCAATGGCCTTAAATTCTTCAGCGTCGATGCGCCCGGCGGCATAAGCGCCAGCCGCTTCAAACACATCCTGCACAGTCAAATCCCGGCCCTTATAGTGTCCGGGCATGATCGTCCCGCCATAGAGCATCAGCGATGGCACATTGAGCCGAATCAGCGCCATAATCGTCCCCGGCATGGTCTTGTCGCAGGCTGCCAGCGCGATCACGCCGTCAAAATAATTGGCACGCGCCACCAGTTCGATGCTGTCAGCGATCATCTCCCGGCTGATGAGCGAGGCTTTCATGCCTTCTGTTCCCATCGTGATGCCGTCGGAAATACTGATGGTATTAAATTCCAGCGGCGTCCCGCCAGCGGCGCGGATACCTTCCTTCATCTTGTGCGCCAGCCGCCGCAGATGAAAGTTGCAGGGGCCAACTTCCGTCCAGGTATTGGCGATGCCGATGATCGGTTTTTTCAGGTCGTCGTCCGTCAGGCCAATGGCCTTGAGCATGGAACGGGCGGCAGCGCGGTCATTGCCTTCGACCAGCGTGCGGCTGCGTGTGTTCAGCGCCTTAACCTGATCGCGGATTACGGGTGAATCAGACATAACAAACTCCGAATAATGAGTGACGAGTGATGGATGATGAGTATAACGCGGAAAATGAGGGACTGAAAAACCTAGTAGGGCTTAAGCGCCAGATCGCCCAGCAGCGGCGTAAAATGTTTGAGGTTGATTGTACCCGAAATTCAGCCCTGAGTGGGACGCGGCCTCCGCCCATCGTCGCATCTGTGACCACGCCCAAAATCGCATCAATGAATCATCCCCGCGCCGGATGAGCCGTAAAGCGATCTGTCGTTTAATGAAGGCATCATCAGTTGTGGAGGTTTTATCAGCATGGCGATTTTATGGCTGGGGTTCACCGGCTTATTCGTGGCGGCGCTCGGCATTCCCCTGGCGCAGGAGTTCGCTTATGCCAGCAACCAGCGCGGCCTGATGCGCGATGTGGTGGGCGGTTTTCTGACCTTTCTGCTGGAAGTCGCCTTTTTTGCAGGCTTCCTGTCGCTCATCGGCTACCTCGTCGCAGATGCGGCAGGTTTTGCGACCTTCGGGCTGGTCGGCCTGATTGTCGGCTTTATCGTGGCGGCACTCCTCAGCGCGGCGACCACCCTCAGACGCTAAAACGCAACCAGACAACGGGACTCCGCCTGTGCGCCGAGTCCCGTTTTTTATTACCGCTCTTATGCTTCGCTGCTTCCCTTTTTACGCGACTGTGGTACTACAGACAGCAGCAGCCAAAAAGCTACGCTGTCTGTAACCATCTGACACAAACTGGAGGGCGCGATGAAGGGCCGCAACCGTTGGGGAATCATGCCGCTGCTGGCGCTTCTGGGGGTATTCACATTCGCTGCTCAGGCACAAACGCCCGCTCCGGCGGTGGATGACCCGGCTGCGGCTTATGAAGTGATCGGCCAGATTAACCAGTGGCGTCTGGATAATGGAGTCGCGCCGCTCAAACCGAACGAAACGCTGCACCAGCTTGCTTTTTATCAGGCGGCGTACCTGGCATCACTGCCGGAAATCGTCGGCGGCGATGTGATGCATATCGACGGAGAGGGACGCGGCCCGCGTGAACGTGCCGGAAGCGAACCGTTCAACTGGCCGGGTTACGGCGGACCGGCCAATGTTTCGATCAGCGAAATCGCCTATGTCGGACGCACTGAGAGCGCGTTTGAATTCTGGCGCGGCTCACAACTGCACACGGAAACCGCGCTGCAACCGGTGGTGCGCGAGATCGGCGTGGCGGCGGTGGTGCATCCCTGGGGGCATATCTACATTGTCGTTTTCGGCAGCCGCCCGGATGTGCTGCCCGCGCTGGTTGATCCCGCCGGAAAAACGGTTTATCTCACCAGCGATGCCTATCAGTATGGGCCGGGGAATGTGCCAACGATGCAGATTCGCCTGTTCGACGGCGAAGGACGCCCGCTCAACGCTGGTACGCCGCTGATGTGGACGCCGATCATCGCGCTGCCGGAAAATGTGGGCGACAGCCTGTATGTCCTCTATGATGATGGCACCCACCAGAGCATGAGCGAAGTTGACATCAGTCATGATTGGGTCATTCTGCCTGGCCAGATTCCGTCGTGATTCGGTTTATGCCCGTTCGATGCGGCAGGCGAAACAGCCGTGATAAGGGAAACGGGCCTGAACATAGGCCACTTCGGGCATGGCGAGATACTTTTCCAGCAGCGCTTCCCCTTCGCCCGCCGGGATGTATTCGGCGTCAAGAATATTCTGTTCGTGGCTGTAGGCACGCAGGACAAAATGACTGCCGAGGTAAATTCGGGTGTCGCCCTGCGGCAGCGGTAAAACATCCCGGATGACGGGTTCATCGCTCGGCTCGGCCAGGATATAAATCGGGCCATATTCCTTGTAGGGGCCGTCCTGCTCATAGGGGCAGTAGCTCGCCAGGATGACTTCCTCACCGGGACGCGCTCGCCGCAGCACATCACGGCATGGCTCGCCGCCTTCAAGGGAACGGTAACGGCGCACCGGCTGTCCCTGATCGTCAATGCCTTCGCGGCGGGCCTTCCGCAAAAAATCCTCACGCAGCGGCAGCAGTTGGAATTTCATGGCGCACTCCTTTTGTCAGGTCAATGCGCTCATTATCCGGCTTTTGGAGCTGGCAAACGCTCCGATTCTTGCGCTGGAATTTTCAGGCGAATTCCGGCATGTGCAGCAGTTTCGTCATGGCGACCTGAACATCCGCGCCGGGTTCGCTCTGCCAGGTATCGACAATCTGGTAGCCCATGCGCTCGTACAGCGCGACGTTGCGCGGCAGGCACAGGCGCGTTTCCAGCGCCATCGCCCTATAGCCATGGGCGCAGGCGAGTTGTTCCAGATAATCCATGATGATCGAGGCAATGCCATAGCCGCGATGGGTAGGCAGGACAGAGACACGCCCAACGTGGAACGAGTCCGCGCCGAAGTCATAACGGGCTGAACCAACCGCTTTGCCATCTATCCAGGCGATCAGCGCACCGCCGCCGCGAATGGCAGCCGCCACATCGTCAACCGTCTCGGTCAGGCAGACCGGAGGCGGATTCAAAAGTCCATCATATTCGGAGAAAGCGGCCTGCATGATGCCATGCACCAGCGCCGCCTGTGCGGGGGTTGCTTGTGTGATACAGGTTGTCACTGCTGAACACCATCGAAATTTAAAACCGAACAAAACGAGAACGAAGCGCGAAAGCCGGGCGCCAATGTCGGGCGGCGCAGCCCTCACATATCAACGCGGACGGTTCTGAATGGCGTTCATCTATGCCTGTTATCACCTCACATAATGAACGGGCCACCGAAAGGCGCGCCCGCTCGTGTTCGTCAACTAGTTCTAATTATAGGACGATTTTTGCTGGTGAAAATAGCCAATTTTCTTCATTTTGCTGGCACTTTTAGGGCAGCAATTTTCGCGGCTGTTCACCCGGCAGGCGGCGCGGTTTTTGCGAAAAGGCTTTCTGAATTTCCGCCCGCGCAGAGTCGATAATGGGGCGCACATCGTCTATATCTTCCGCAAGCTCCTGTGTCCCGAATGACTCCTTGTGTTCGTGCATCAGCCCGGATGTAAATTCGGTGATCTGAATAGTGGCGTTATCCGCCGCCGAGATGTGATTGCGGGGTGTGTCTTTAATCTCAAGCTGGCGTTTATGGCGGGTCGCTGTCAGCCCCAGGGTGACACGGTGGACATGATTGGTCAGATCGGCAAAATCCCGGCGGCTGTTGACACCGCGCACGCTCCAGATGGCGGTGATGAAACGGCGGGTGTGCTTCTGTTTGCGGCGCACTTCCAGCCATTCCTGGGCTTCGTCCAGCGTGAAGCCCTGCGCCAGCAGCTTTTTCAGTTCGCGGTTATAGGCCACGTTATCCAGTTCATCCGCCGCCCCCGCTGGGTTGTTATAAGCTTCACCCATGAAGACACCAGCCTGCGCCAGATAGGTTTTCACCGCCCGCACCGTCGAGGAACGATCCGACATGCGCTGTGTGATCTGGTACAAGCCTTCCTCGTCGGTGAAGTCCATTTTTTGAACGCCGCCGGGGGTTTGTATTTCAAGGTATTGTAAATTTAACAACCCCTTTAGTGTCAGCTTTTCGTCGGCCTTTCCAGCCTCAATATCCTTCGCTATATCTTTGTTGATTGCTCTTTTCAGGTTCGCCCACGCCGGGGTTTTACCGCTCGATTGTGATGCCGAAACCCAATACACCCAATCGCGGACGCAGTAGAGGCGCTTGCCATCCGGCAGATCAACATGCGCCATCGTCGCGTCTACATTGTCTGTCTCGCGGATGCTGAAGATGATCTGTTCCGGCAGCGGAACCCGGTCAGCCGCATTTTGTACAAGGAAATCGAGCAGATTGCGTGCCATACGAACGCTCCTTCTATTTCGCAGCTAATGGTTAAGGGATATGATGGGAATCGACTGACAAGAAAAATGTACAACTAAAGTGTTAAAGTGTCAAATGGCACTTTTCGGGGATATGATGAAAGAAGAATTCAAAACGCTTAAAGTGACCAGCAGCACCCATGCGCGGCTGTCGATGCTGTCAACCGTGCTGGATAAAACCCTGTCGGAAGTCATCAACGATATGATGGAGATCGCCTACCCGGAGATCATCGCCGAGACGGACAAGATGCTGGATCGGATGCCCGCGCTAAGGCAGATGGCTGAGGAAAAGCGCAAGAAGTAAATGCTGCGGGCGGTGAGGGCTTTTCGGCGCTGACCCGCCGGAGGTTAAAACCATCCGGCTAAGGGTTCCGGCGGGAAGCGCACTAAAGGCGCTCTGACCCGCCGGGATACCAGTGGCTTTAGAGCGATGATGGAGATCGCTTACCCGGAAATCATCGCGGAAACGGATAAGATGCTGGATCGGATGCCTGCGCTAAGGCAGATGGCCGAGGAAAAGCGGAAGAAATAGGGCAGCATGTATCATGCCTGTATCGAAATACCCCGATTGAATCAAAAACGGGATGCCCTTTCGGATGTCCCGTTTCTTTTTGGGCAATATCAAGAGGGAGGGTTTTAAACCCTCCCCTACGGCTTAGAGCGCCTGTTCGCGGTTGGCGGGGCCGCGCCGACGGCGTGACCGGCGGCGTTTATTGGCGCTCGGCTGGCCTTCGCCGGTTGGCGTAGCGGCCTGGCCGTTGTTCGGGCGCGGCTGTGTCCGGCCATTTTCGCCTTCAGCAGCGGAGGCATAAGGGCGATTTTGTCCGCCGTTATTGCGCTGATCGGGTCTGCTATTGCCATTTTGGGGGCGGTTTTCGTTATAGCGATTCTGCGATCTATTGCCGCCGTTTTGCCCCTGGGGGCGGCTCTGCTGCGGGCGCTGTCCCCGGCCACGCGGCGTCAGGTCGGTTGGACGCGGCGGCGCTGTTGGCGACGGATAGGGATTCATGGTCGCCACCGGCACATGCAGTTGAATCAGGCGCTCGATGTCGATCAGGTACGCGCGTTCGTCGGTATCACAGAAGGAAAAGGCGTGGCCGGATGCGCCAGCACGCGCCGTGCGCCCGATGCGGTGAACATAGGTTTCCGGCTCGTTGGGCAGGTCGTAGTTGATGACATGGGTGATGTCGTCCACGTCCAGACCACGCGCGGCGATGTCGGTTGCGACCAGCACCCGCGTCGAGCCATTTTTGAAGTTCGCCAGCGCCTTCTCACGGGCAGTCTGCGACTTATTGCCGTGAATCGCCTCGGCGCGGACACGGGCGGCGTCAAGCTGTTTGACAACCTTGTTCGCGCCGTGTTTGGTGCGGGTGAAAACCAGCACGCGCTTGATACGGCTGTCTTCCAGCAGGTATTCCAGCAGCGCCGGTTTATCGCGCTTTTCAGTGAAATAAATCGACTGCTGAATCAGCTCTACGGTAGAAGCAACCGGAGTCACCGCTACAAATTTCGGGTCTTTCAGGATGCTGTCGGCCAAATCCTGAATTTCCGGCGGCATGGTAGCCGAGAAAAAGAGCGTCTGCCGCTGCTTTGGCACAGCGGCGATGACCTTGCGAACATCATGGATAAAGCCCATGTCGAGCATCCGGTCAGCTTCGTACAGCACCAGGATTTGCACCCGATCCAGCCGGACATAGCCCTGAGACATCAGATCGAGCAGGCGTCCCGGCGTCGCCACCAGGATGTCGATGCCACGCCGCAGGATTTCGACCTGGGGATTCTGTCCCACGCCGCCGAAAATCACGGCATGTTTCAAATCCATGTGGCGTCCGTAGGCGCGGAAGCTGTCGCCAATCTGTGATGCCAGCTCGCGCGTCGGGGCAAGCACCAGCGCTCGGATGCCGCCGCGCTGGCCGTTGCTCAACCGTTGCAGCGTTGGCAGGGCGAAAGCGGCAGTTTTGCCAGTGCCAGTCTGGGCGCAGCCGAGCAGATCGCGCCCGGCTAATACATCGGGAATCGACTGCTGCTGAATCGGTGTTGGTTCATCGTACCCTTCCGCACGCACGGCGCGCAGAATCGGGTCGATCAATTGTAAATCGTCAAATCGCATTCGTTGAATGTCCTGTACTCATGAGGCAGGGCTGCTCAAAAGCGCGTTCAAAGGAAGTGGCGCAGTCCGCTCTAGCAGGGAATTTGCCAACGCCGGAGTGTCCGGCGGGTTGTTATCGAAAAAGTGGTGGAAACAGAGCGAGGTTTCACCAGTGCATCATAGCAGAAGCTCACTCATAAGTCAATCAGGCAGGGCATTTGATGGGGAATAAAGCAACCACAGCGGTAAAAAATACCCGGCGCAACCTGCATCTTTCTCCAGCTTAATAGTGTTCGCCTTCTCTTACAGCTAAGAATCGGATGACAGGTTCATGATTCTGTTATTTTTTCGTGTTACGCTCTGTGTGTTCCCCATCATTCGCTATGGTGGATGCGCTTTCTAAAACTGATAACAGTTCACTATAAGCTGGAAATGTCCTTATGAAACCCACACTTGCCAACGGTGCGCTCGTCGGTCTGCTGATAACCACTTCCCTTGTCGCCCTGTTTTATGTGGCGACGAGCCTGCTGGGGACGCCGTTTGTCCCGTTCGACCTGTTCGACTGGCTGGCGCGGGCGCTGCCCGGCCCGGTCATCACGCTCGGCATTGATTTCATTGTCAGCATCATCGCGGCTTTCAAACTCGGTGAAACGTCAAGCGCGGCGAAAACGGCAGAGCATGTGATGGCGATTCTGCTGCTCCCGGCGCTGGGCGCGGTGATCGGCGCTGGACTGTTCGCGCTGCTGCGCCGCACGGACAGGGATAACTATTGGCCGGGGCTGATAGTGGGCGCGGCCATCGGCGTCCCGGCGGCCATCATCAGCGGGACGCTCAACCAGACCGCTAGTGCTGACCGCCTGCTGAGTCTGGCCTGGATTCTGGCGGCTTTCCTGGTGTGGGGTGCGGCCTTCGTCCGGGTTTATAACCGCCTTGCTGCTGCCGGTGATGTACCTGAGCCAATCAGTGAAGTCGTCGCCCTTGACCGGCGCAGTTTTCTGGTACGGCTGGGCGGAACAGCGGCGGCGATCACCGTTGTTGGCGCGGGTGTTGGCCTGCTCAACCGCCGCGAGGATGACGTTTCGCTGGAAACCGCGCCGCGCCCCTGGTCGGCGGATAATCCGCTGCCTAATGCTGACGCCGCGCTTCAGCCCGCACCCGGCACGCGGGCGGAGTTCACCCCGGTGCGCGACCATTACCGCATCGACATTAATTCGCTGCCGCCCGTGATTCATGAGGAAGACTGGACGCTCTCGATTACGGGACTGGTCGATAACCCTATGGAATTGACGCTGGCTGACATCCGCGAGAAATATCCGGCGCTCGACCAGTTTATCACGCTGTCATGCATCTCCAACCCGGTTGGCGGCGACCTCATCAGCACCCAGCGCTGGACGGGCGCACCACTCAAAACCATTCTGGCCGATGCTCAACCGCACGTTACGGCGACCCAGTTACTCATCAAATCCGCCGATGGCTTCGACGAATATGTCTCGCGGGCGATGGTCAATATGGATGAGCGCGTCATGCTGGCCTATGCCTGGGATGGGCTGCCGCTGGCCTACGAACATGGCTTCCCGCTGCGAATTTTTATCCCGGATCGTTTCGGCATGAAACAGCCGAAATGGATTGTCAGCATTGAACTGGTATCGAGCGAAGAAGAAGGCTACTGGGTGCGGCGGGGATGGGATCAGGTGGCGCAGGTGCGGTCTACGGCAGTGATTGATACAGTCGCCGCTGACAGCAAATTACAGGCTGGCAACCAAACCCTGATTCAGGTCGGCGGCATGGCCTACGCGGGCAAACGCGGTATCTCGAAGGTCGAAATCCGCGTCGATGATGGCGAGAGGCAGGAAGCGCAACTGCGGGCGCCGATTACTGACCTGCCCTGGGTTATCTGGCGCTACGACTGGCCTTTTGTACCGGGAGAGCATATTTTCACGGTTCGCTGTACCGACGGACTCGGCATCGCGCAGATCGAGGCGCTGGCTGATACCCGACCCAGCGGCGCAACCGGATTACAGCGAAGACGGGAAACAGTTTGATAATTGAGATGAGATAAAGAAAGTAAAATTAATTCCACCTCTATTGACACAATCATTATTCTTTGCTAACCTGATAAAAGTGACATCAAGGTCACGGATTATCGACCATTATCCGGTCAGGAGAGAACTCATCATGCTGTACATGCCCCGTGAAGAAGGTCAAGGTCTGGTTGAATACGCGCTCATCCTCGTTCTGGTCGCCGTCGTGGTGATCGTCATCCTGGCGCTGCTTGGCCCGGCCATCGGTAACATTTTCTCGAACATCACTGGCAACCTGTAATCCGAAGACCTCATCGCAGGAAGGGGCTGCCTCCGGGCAGTCCTTTTTTATTTCCAGCATGGTTCTTTCAAACGTATCAAGTGATAGCAGCAAAACAAAAGCCCCGGTTCAACCAGGGCTTTATTATTTTCACAGGCTGCTGTTTTTCAACTCAGGGCGTCGTAGCCGGGGCCTTCCGCGAAGAATGCATAGTTGGGCGCAATATCATCGGTGAGATCAACCACCGTGCCAGCGCCGGGGGTTACACGCACTTTGTCATCAAATGGAATGCGTTCCTGGCCTTCCGCCATCGTATATTCCGAAGGGACTTCTTCTTCAATAAAGATCGCTTCAAAGGGGCATTCCGGGATGCACGCGCCGCAGTCAATGCAGGTATCGGGGTCGATGAAATACCAGGGCCATTCTGCTTCTGGCTGGCCGGGGACAATGCATTCTACCGGGCAAACTTCGACACAGGCGCCATCGCGCAGACAGAGGCTGGTGATAATATGAGTCATGATTCGTTTAGCTCCTGATTTGGCTGCAATTCATTAACCGCACTTTATCCCATTATAACGGTGGTGTCTGGAACTTTTGTTGGATTGAGAATGAAGATTTTAAACAGCGGTTGATGAGAAAAAACAGAGGCGATTCTTATTTTTAATGCAGGTTAAATCATGGAGAAGGTCTGCGGCTCTTTTTGGGGTCAGAGCGGTTAAAAATCCTGGCTACGGAGACGTTCGGGAACGCTGTTGGTTTCCGCCAGCATCTCCAGCCCGACGCGGTCTGCCACATAAACATGACGCCCGCGCTTTTCCAGCAGCCCAGCATTCAGCAGACCACGCAGCGCCCGCCCGACTACTTCGCGGGTTGTCCCCAGAATGGCGGCGATTTCTTCCTGGGTAAGCTGGGTTGGCGTTTCGGAAATCTGGTCAGCGTAGGTTGTCTCGTACAAAAACAGCTTCGCCAGCCGCGATGGAATGGAGCGGAAGGTCATGTCTTCCAGTCGTTCGATATATTCACGGTTCAGCCGGGCCAGCGCCTGGACATAATTGCTGAGCAGGCGCGGATGAGTCGCCATGAGTTCCAGCAGGCGCTGGCGGCTGATGACCACAATCTCAGCATTGGTCACTGCCACCGCGTTGAAGGGATTAACCTCGCCATCCACAGCCGCGACTTCATTGAAGGGCGATACCGGGCGCAGCAGACTCAGGGTGTGCAGACGCCCTTCGGCATTCATGCGGTAAATGCGGACGAGGCCATCCACAACCACATGAAAGCCAGCACATTTATCCCCTTCAGTGAAAATAGTCGCCCCGGCCTGATAAGCATGATGATGTGCTGCCTCGTCCAGGCGTTGCAGGTCACAGTCCGCCAGCCCTTCAAAATAAGGGATGTGTTCCCAATCGATGTTCACGCCGCACCTTTAAATGAACTGTGCGATCAGCACCAGGAGGACCACCAGCACTGCCGCCAGGATGCCCATGCTGCGTAAATCCTGCAAGACGTAACCATATTCCTGCCGTAATTCCGCTTCCGTCACGATGCGCGTTGGGTGATCCAGCCGATCCCGGACAATGCTCATATCGGTTCGCTCAGCCGCCCGTGCGCGACGTGTCTGCGCCCCGCCGGATGTCGTCTGCCGCCGGGAGCGGACAGCGCTGGCAGATGCGGGCGCGGCGGCCTGTGGTTTTGGCGCGGGCGCGGTTTCGGCGCTTTTTACCGGCGCGGTTTCCTGTTCACCGAGAAGCTGTTCACGGGCGCGGTCAAGCGCTGCCTGCGGAATATTCGGGCTGCTGGCGCGGTTTTTGCGTTTGGACATCATCGTCCCCTTGTGTAACTGCAATCTGATTTTAGCTTATCCAATTTAGTGTGGTTCAAACAGGGGCAAATATTAGAAAAATCCGGCTAAAAATCGAACAGACTGCACCATACGATTTTGATGAAACCTAAACTGTCATGAATTTTTCATGAATTTAGTGAAATACTTGTGATAAAGTCACAACCTTTTCTTGACTATGGCTTTAAGAAACTTGTACGATATTACCTAAATCGTTAAAGGAAGCTCACTTTCTCCAAAAGGTGAATTTATTTATGGCTTATCGTAAATACGCACCCCGCCGCACTTTTCCCCTGATTTTTATTGTAATGACGGCACTGGTAGCTTTCGGTCTGGTCATGTATGTCAATGATATGGTTCCAGACTTCCTGCGGATGCGATCCGAGTCCGGTATGACCATACAAACGCAGGTGACGGCTGTTGTGGAGCCAACCGTACAGCCTGTTGTACAACCGACTGCCGTAGCAGTGCGCCCAACCGTACAGCCTCCCGCGCCAACAGCCGTTGGTGGGTTCAACCGCGATGTGTATATCCGACAGCTCCAGCAGGGCATTTTTGACGAAATGCTGGGGCGCAAGGTCAACCATGTTTTTATCATTGATGGTCGGCCACAGGGGGAATCGCGCAGCGCGGTCATTTCGTACCACGTTACGGATAAAACGGCCCTGTCCGATCAGAATGACTGGGTGACGATGTTCCGCGTTATCAGCGGTATCATGAATCAGGATAACCTTGACCTGGATGTCATCACACTGATGCCGATCATTGCCGGCGGCGGCGGGTCGGGCGTCATCACCACCACCACCGATATGCTGAATGCCTATATGCAGGGCGACATCAACCGCAGTGAATTTGTTGCTACGCTGGAACTATCCGCTTTCTAAGAAAGCGCCACAGGCTAAAGCCATGCGGCTACCGAGAAATCAAGCCCGCTGAAGGGGCTAAAAGGAAGGCTCGCCTTTTGAAATATGGTTTGCGGTAGCTACTTAAGCCCACTGTCTGAGGGAAAGGCCTGTCCGAAGTTCTCATGCCGGGACGAAGGAACTCCTATCCCGGCATGGAGAAGGCTGAGACGGGGAAAATCAGCCGGAAGTCAGCACTTTTTCCGGGCGAATGCGGACGACGACGCGGGTTTCGTCCTCCGGCTTTGACCACTTGTTAAAACCACCGTAGTAATGCTGCCCGGTGTACTTGCGCGAGAGCGCCTCAATATGGTCGCGCCCACCTTCCTCTGTGATTGACTCAACCACCCCCCGAATTTGCATCCAGCGGTAGGGATTCTTCGGGTCGAAGGCCAGCAGGGCGACGTGCGGATCGCGCTGGAAATTTTTGTACTTCTGGCGATCTTTAGTGGTATTAATCTGGATGGTTTCGCCATCACGATCCCACCAGACAACCGTCGCCTGCGGCTGGCCGTCCGGCGAGACGGTGGATACATTGACAAAAACCGGGTCGTCCACCAGGTCTTTAAAGGTATCAGGAATTACAGCAGCCATGATAAAACACCTCCATGAGTAAATTAAACCGAGCTTCAAAAATTACTTTTACTTCTCTTATTCAGGAAAGCGAACCAGGCGCGTCGGCGTCACGCGGACGATCACCGGATCGTAGGAAATGGCGTTGACTTCCGGCTCGACCTCGCCATAATACGGCGCTTTGCCAACGTACATCATCGACAGATCATTCAATAGATCAAAAACCCCTTCACGGATGATTTCGGCGGTGCCGCGCAGTTCGATATAACGTCCACCATCCTGCGGGTCGATGGTGACAAGGGATACATGGGGGTTAGCCTGGATGTTGCGCGCCTTGACCGATTTTGAACCGGCGATAGCCAGAATATGTGTGCCATCCCATTTGCGCCAGACCACTGAGGTGTACGGTTTGCCAGCAACCGAAACCGTCGAGAGGGTGATAACGTGGGCTTTTTCCAGTAAATCTCGGTGGCTCTCCGGGACAATAATGGACATTCCTCAACCATTCCTTTCAGCAAGTTCCGCCCGCGCCAGCACGGCCTGTGCCGCCCGCACCATTGGCATATCGACCATGCGCCCATCCAATTCAAACGCGCCCCGGCCCGCGGCCTGCTGCGCGTCGTGGGCATCAATCAGACGCCGCGCCCGCGCCACTTCTTCCGCTGATGGCGTGAAAACGGATTGAATCGGCGCAACCTGACGCGGGTGAATCGCCAGTTTGCCGCTGTAACCCATATCGAGCGCGGCGCGTGTCTGGGCGGTTAAACCGTCGAGATCGTTCAGGTCAACATGAACCGTGTCGATGGCGTCCAGCCCGGCGGCTTTGGCGTGGATGACAACGGCGCTGCGGGCATAAAAAACTTCCCAGCCATCGGGCGTCCGGCGCGCACCGATGTCCCCGGCCAAATCTTCCGCGCCGAAAATCAGCGCATCAAGTCGCGGGCTGCTCCCGGCAATTTCGCGCAGGTTGACGACGCCGCGCGCCGTTTCGATGATCGCCAGCAGCCGAATCACACCCGAAGGCCAACCCTGTTTGGCCTCGTAGTCGTCCAGACGAATCGAGAGCGCTTCAATCTGGGCGGCGGACTCGACTTTCGGCAGTACCAGCCCATCGGGTCGAGCGGGCAGCACAACTTTCAGATCGTCATCTTCCAGGCCACCGCCTACCGGGTTGAGGCGCACCAGCTTTTCAGCGCGGCCAAAATCCACTTCGCGCAGGGCAGCGGCGATGGTTTCACGGGCGGCGGACTTGCTGCTGAGCGCTACACCGTCCTCCAAGTCCATAATAATTGAGTCGACGCTGAGGCCAGCGCCCTTCTCGATTTTGCGGCGGTCATCGCCGGGCATGAACAGTAAAGCGCGTCTTATTTTGGGCATAACTTCACCAGAGGGATTACAAAAGATAAGCGCGAGTATAGCGGGGCGGATTCAGGGCTGCCACAGAACGGATTTCACAGCTTTCACAGCGTCACCCGTTGAGCGTCGGGTTTCCGTAGGGTTTTGAACGTGGAAAAAATTGTCATTTGCGGCATACTGAATCCTACATCGAAAAACAGCTACATGATATGGAAGACTGCCCAATGAAACACCTGCTCCGCTTTGCTCTGCTCGTTCTATTCGCGCTGCCCGCCACAGCAGCACTGGCACAGGAAGCCTGCGCTGATTTATCCGGCTGTGACCCGGCTGCCGCTGGGTTGCCTGCCTCTGTGCTGGCGGCCTATCCCGAACCAGATGTCAACCCGCTGGTGATTGATGACTCGGTGCTGTATGACCGCGTCTACCGCAAGATGATGGGCGGCGGCAGTATCCACGACGCACCCGGCGGCAATGTGATCGAAACGATGGGGCCGGGCTTCAGCTACATCACCGTCAACAGCACCAGCGGCGCGTGGACACAGATTGACAGCGGGAAGTGGGTGCAGTCCAGCCTGCTGACCGAGGATGTACTGATCTCGCGCTATGCTGGCGTGCGCCTGCCGGAAGAAACTCTGCCCTACCCGATGGCCTGGACGATGCGCCACCTGCGTCCGGCGACTGTCCCCGGCGGCGAGGAAAGCGACCTGAATCCGTTCATGTACCGCTATACCCGCGTCAACCTGTATACCTATGTTGAGATTGACGGCAAACGCTGGTATCAGATTGGTGAAAACCAGTGGGTACATCAGTTTGATGTGGCAAAAATCACACCGATTGAGCGCCCGGCAGATGTGGATACGCATAAATGGGTGGGCGTCGATCTGTATGAGCAAACCCTGATCGCCTACGAGGGTGATAGACCTGTTTTCTCCACGCTGATCGCTTCCGGGCTGAAACAGTGGCCGACCAACGAAGGCCTGTTCAATGTGTACCTGCGTTATCCGCGCACGACGATGAGCGGGGCCTACCAGCAGGAAGATTTCTACTTTTTGCAGGAAGTACCCTGGACGATGTACTTTGACGGCGACATCGCGCTGCACGGCACGTACTGGCATGATGGCTTCGGCTACCGGCACAGTCACGGCTGTGTGAATATGTCGATCACCGATGCCAAGTGGGTGTATGACTGGAGTGCGGACGAGTTCGACTACAGCATCCCTAACGACACGGGCATGGCGGTGTACGTCTACAGCAGCGGGAGCTACGACTAGGACAGCGTCCAGCGGGTGCAGGGGCATGATGCATCATGCCCCCTGGAGTTTGGCAGATTAAAGCAAGTCGTTGTCGAGAGACAGCGGCTTTTT
>CAYUTY010000009.1:86119-118134 GCA_964447795.1 uncultured Anaerolineaceae bacterium | reverse complement strand
TATTTAGTGGACAAACCGTCCCCGCGACGATCAACTCCCTCGGCCAGCCGATTGATACGATTGACTGGGGCATCAAAAATTATGTGGAGGGAGCGCTCTATCTTGGTATTCTACCCCTGGTGCTGGCCGTATTTGGCCTGTTTCGCCCCCAACCTGCACTCAGCGGAACAGGCGAAAAATCACCTCCCTATCGTTTGATATTCGGCCTGCTGACTGCTGTTTCGCTGACGTTTATGTTTGGCCTGCCTACTTATGCTCTGCTCTATATCCTGCCGGGCATCAGCCAGCTTCACTCTCCTTTTCGCTGGATTTTCGCGGTGACGCTCGGCGTGGCTGCGCTGGCCGGTTTCGGCGCGGATGCGCTGGCACACGGAGACAGACGCCCTCTGGCGCGGCGCTTCGGCTGGGTTCTTTTGGGTGCTGGTTTGGCTGTACTGGCGGCTCTGGCCTTGAGCCGTCTGTTTTATGGGCAGCTTGAACCATTCATCGAGCGTTTTTTTCAGGCGATGGCAAAAGCGCCAGAAGCCTTCGCTGATGCCCGTATGTTTTACAGCTACCAGTTCCCCAATGTGCTGATTTTCGGGTTGGCGCTGCTGGGAACCGGCATCGTCTTCTGGTGGGCCAGCAGATTATCACAACAGCAGGTAACTTTCCGCTCAGTTCCAATATGGCAGCCATTAGCACTGGCGCTGGTGGCACTTGATCTGATGCTGGCTTCGTGGGGCTTTAACCCAGCCAGTGACCCGCTATTGCTCGATTTCACCCCGCCATCAGTTCAATGGCTTCAGGAGCGGGAGCAGATTGAAGGCTCATTCCGCTACACCACCATTGACGACCCAACAATGGGTGAGCGCGGCAAAATCATGAATGCCAATTCCGGCTGGCGTTATGGGCTGGACGATGTGCGTGGCTATGACAGCATCATCCCCAGGCAATATGTCGATTACATGGGGCGTGTCGCGCCGCAGGTACAGCTCGATTTTAACCGGGTGTCGCCTCTCTACCCTGATCAGCTTGAGCAGGTCGATTGGGGACGACTGGCGCTGCTCAATGTGCGCTATATCATGACATCAAAGACATTCGACCTGTACGATTATATGCCTGTTTTTCGTGACATCCGTTCAGGTGAAGAACTGCCGGCACCCAGGCCGGTTTACGAAGATGAAGCAGTGCGAATCTGGCACCTTCCTGGTTACAACGCTGCCCCACGCGCTTTTGTGGCGCAGATTTTGAGTGGCAATCAGACTGAACTCAATCTCGAAAATTATTCACCCGGTTTTGATGTGATCATCGAAGGCGACACCGGACGCGAAAAAATCCTGCACGCCAACATCAGCCCCTATGCCATAACCTCGTGGCTGGTGGTCAGCGAAACCTATCTGCCCGGTTGGCGGGTTTTCGTCCGTCCCCGCGGTGGAACGGACGATATGGAACGCCCACTGGATGTCACACTGGTGCTGGAAAATTTCCAGGGTGTCAATGTTTCCACTTCGGTGATTCAACCGCTTTTCAGCGATATGCTGGACGACCTGCCGGAAGCTCAGCGCATCGCGCTCGAAAACGGGCAGATCACGGTGCGAATGACGTACAGTCCGGCCAGCTTCCAGCTTGGTTTATTTGGCTCATTCATCAGTGGTGTCCTGCTGGTGTTCGCGGGTGGCATTTATTTGTGGCGGTTGTTTATCGCACCGGAAACCGGACAGGCCAGCAGCATTGCTGTCGTCGCACGGAACAGCCTCGCGCCAATCATCCTCAATCTGTTCAACCGGGGCATTGATTTCGGCTTTGCCTTCGTCATGCTCCGCATTTTAGGGCCAGAAGGCGCAGGCATTTATTATTACGCGGCCTTCATCTTCGGCTGGTTCGATATTTTCACCAACTTTGGCCTTAATGTCTTTCTGACGCGAGAAGTTTCGCGCGATCGAAAAAATGCCTGGCGGCTGCTCTACAATACCAGCGTGCTGCGGTTTCTGTTGATGGGACTTGGGATTGTCCTGCTGGCAGGCTTCTTAACGGCGCGGCAGGCCACTGTGAATCCACCGCTGGATATGGAAGCGGTTTTCGCCATCATCCTGCTTTACATCGGCCTGATTCCTAACAGTCTCAGTACTGGTTTATCTGCCCTGTTTTATGCATTTGAGAAAGCGGAAATTCCGGCAGCGATCACCACGCTGGCGACGATCTGTAAAGCGGCTTTGGGCGTGGCAGCGCTGGCGCTGGGGTATGGTGTGATTGGGCTGGCAGGTGTGAGTATCATCACTAATATCGTCACATTGGCGGTGCTGGCCTATAACAGCCGGGTGATGTTAAAAACTCCATTATCTACGGCTGCTTCTCCTGAGCGAACAAGGGACATTAAACCGGACTGGTCACTGATTCATGGCATGACAGGGCAGGGTTTCCCGCTGATGCTCAATCATTTTCTGGCGACGATATTCTTCCAGATTGATGTCGTCATCATCGAAGCGGCACACGGGGCGACGATGGTCGGGCAGTACAGCGTCGCTTATAAATGGGTGGCGGCGCTGAATGTGATTCCGGCCTTCTTCACGATGGCGCTGCTGCCGATTATGTCACGGCAGGCGCGGGAAGACCGCGACGCGCTCAAGCGGAATTATGGGCTGGCGATTAAGCTGCTCGTTTCAACTGCTCTGCCATTGGCGGTTATCTTCACCTTTGCGGCCTATACACTGACCGGAATCCTGGGAGGGGCGGAATATCTGCCGGATGGGGCGATTGCGACTCAACTGATGATCTGGAGTATCCCGATTGGCTGGATTAACAGCCTGACACAGTATGTTTTGATCGCGCTTGATCTGCAACAGCGCATCACGCGGGCATTCGTGCTAGCGGTGTCGTTCAACATCATCAGTAATCTGATCCTCATCCCTGCTTATGGCTACCGCGCTGCTGCGCTGACGACTATTGTCTCTGAACTGGTGCTGCTGATTCCATTCGGGCTGCTGCTGGCACGCGCGGTAGGAAAAATCAACTGGATTGACCTGCTGTGGCGGCCTGTAATAGCGATGGTGGCGATGGTGGTGGTGGTGATAATCGGGTGGTCGATTCAACCATTTCTATCATTAGCGCTGGGCGGGCTGGTTTATGCTGGCGTGTTGCTGACACTGCGGCCTTTGAACGCGGACGAACTGGCACGCTTAGCCCCTCTGCTTCCGGGGCGGCTGCGGGCGCGGATTTTGCAACCGGTTGCTTCCGGCGCGGCGGAATGATGGCTGCGTGTGCACTAATCGGCGAACGACCAGCCATTTTCAGCGAGCACCTCCTTCAGGATTTTGATCGCCCTCGGGCCGATACCGTGCAGCTTGAGGATGTCCGCCGCCTTGATGCGGGTGAGCTGTTCCAGATTTGTGTAACCGGCCACCAGGAGCGCGCTGGTTGCCGGGAGTCCGATACTGCGGGGGAAGTCGTGTTTAGGTTCGTCGGATTCGTTTGACTTTTGCACCGATTTTGCTTCCACTGGCATAGGCGCATTGAGAAATTCGGTAGTCATCGCCGCTACCCACTCCGCGCGCTGAAACAGCATACCGACATGATCGGTAGCAGACAGCACCGCCAGATTCGCACTCGGTATCAGGCGATAGAATTCTACGGCGTGTTCGGTACGGACAATATCGCTGTCGCCGACCATGACCAGCGTCGGTGCGCTGATCGTGCGAATGTCCTTTTTCTGCCAGCCGCTAAATGTCGCCGCCGCTTTGATGGACTTCTCGACCAGCTTTTCCCAATCCTCAGGGCGAGGGGCAACATTTTCATACATTTCGCGCATAATAGGCGGCAGGTCGTCCGCTTCTGCCTGCTTCATCCCTTCCAGTATACCGGGATAATATCCCTCACTGTTGTAAATGGCTGAGGCGAGGACAAGTTTTCGCACCATTTTCGGATGGCGCAGCGCGAAAGCCAATGCCACCGAGCCGCCCGTACTGTAGCCCAAAATATCAGCCTGCTCAATATTCAAATGCCGGAGCAGAGCGGCGGTGTCGTCTGCCCAGTGCTCCAGCGTGAAGGGGCGGTCAATGTCAGCCGTATGGCCGTGTCCCTGCCGCTCGAAGGCGATAACCTGCCGTGAACGGGCGAACGTGGGCAGCAGCAGAATGAAGTCCTCGATGGTGGTCATGCCTCCGTGCAGCAGCACCAGCGGTTGGCCGCTGCCATGAATTTCGTAGTACATTTTCAGGTCGTTGACCGGGGCATAGTCGGCGATATTCGGTTTCGGGCGCTCGTACATGGCATTCCTCCTTATTGAACGAACACCGCCATTATAAAGGTGGAGAAATTGCGCGTCTTGAACAAAACGGCAAGTTACATAGGCAACCGCCAACCCCTGACCTGCCTGGGTGTGTAGCCCATGAAACGTTTTAGTGATCGGGTTAAATGCGGCTGGTCGGCATAGCCGAGGCGATCAACGACATCGAGAATGGATATATCCTGCTGTAAAAGGCTCATGGCATCACGGGCGCGTTCAATCTGACGAATGTGACTCTGGGTTAAGCCAGTGGTTTGCTGGAAGCGATGGCGCAGCGTCCGTTCAGCTACCGTCCGTGGGTGGGCTTGCAGCACGGCATTGACTAGTGGATTCAATTGCACTACCTCATCGCGCACCAACCAATCGACAAAAGTATCGGCATTTTCATAGTCTGGCATTTGCCAGATCGCGCTGTGCAACCAGAAAGATTGGCTGGCTGTTTCTGGCAGCAGCGCCGAGCCATTGAGATATTCTCTGGCTGACACAGCGGGCAAAAAAACGCCCAGCTTCAACTTGATGACCAGCCAGTCAATCCCTTCAACATGTGTTTTGGGTACCGCTTTTGTCATCGGCCCCTCGACCAAAACCTTTAGCCTGCCATTCAATTTTGCAAAGCTCAGGTTCCAGCGACCATCCGCCGGACACATAAGGGTCTGATCAGCGTCTGCCCGGCCACGCCAGATTGAATCGACAAAGGGTGAGTCTGATAATCGTCCTTCAGTGAAGAGCGTCATCACCTTGCTCCAGGGAGGATTGAATGAGAAAATAGTAGCGGCGGCGCGGGAAGCAACCACTGGCAATATCAATTGGCGCTTAAACGTCGCTCATCTTTGGCGGAGGTTGTGCAATAAAGCGCAGAGGCGTTCCACCTGAACGCCCCGCCGCACCTACCCGTATATTCCTGCTGACTATCCGCCTGACCAAACCCATGCACTCTTTGATTCTGTTCGTTGAGAATTCAAATTATAGAACAAAATTTCTAATATGTCAATGAGAATATGATGCAATATCCGCAGCATTTGGTGGCAGTTTCCGGGCTGGTACGCAACTCGCAGGGTGATATTTTGCTCGTCCGCAGCCCGAAGCGTGGCTGGGAGATACCGGGCGGGCAGGTCGAAAATGGCGAATCGCTGGTCGAAGGATTGAAGCGCGAAATCGTTGAGGAAGCCGGTATTACGGTTGAGGTTGGCCGCCTCACAGGAGTCTACTCCAACATCAAAATCCCAAGCAAGGTGATCTTCTGCTTTTTATGCGACTATATAGATGGTAGTCTGACGACCAGCCCGGAAAGTATCGAGGTCGAGTGGGTGGCACAGGCCGCGGTTTTAGGACACATCACCCACCCGGCGCTGCTAGACCGGACACGGGATGCGCTGAACTTCGACGGGCGGGTGATCTACCGGGTGTATGAGACTGACCCATATCGGTTTTTAAGCGTACAATTTATGTAATGAACAGAGAGGCTTTGTGCTAACTGCGATGACAACCGTTGAAATACTCCTTTCCACCTATACCCCACCCGTACAGGAAATCGCGCTCAAACTGCGCGCAATCGTGCTGGAACTAATGCCAGAAGCGGTTGAGCAGGTCGATGTCCCTGGCAAGCTGCTGGGATACGGCACAAGCGCCACTTATGCAGGTACGGTCTTCGTCATCATGCCGCTGAAGGACAGTGTGAATCTCGGCTTCGCACGTGGTGCACACCTCGACGACCCGGACAAGCTGCTTCGCGGCACAGGCAAAAATGCGCGGCATGTCAAATTCAAGGTTATTGAAGGCGTTGATACCCCGGCGGTGCGGGCGCTGATGGAAACTGCGCTCGAAACACACCGGAGCTGATAGGTATTTTCGCCCTATTCTGACTTTCCACACATGGAGGAGTGACCAGAAACCAGGCGAATAAGGTTTCTAGCCCCACACCGCCGCCTCAGCGGAAGCAAGCGGCAGATTGAAAGTTTCGGCCACTGCCGGGTGCATGACACTCCCCTGATGGACGTTCAACCCTTTCGCCAGACCAGGGTCGCCGCGCAGGGCTTCATGAACACCAGAGTCGGCAATCCGCATGATATAACGCAGCGTGGCATTGGCGAGGCCAAAGCTGGAGGTACGCGGCACCGCTCCAGGCATATTGGCAACACCATAGTGCAGCACACCATCGACAAAATAGGTCGGGTCGCTGTGAGTAGTCGGGTGGGTGGTTTCGACACAACCGCCCTGATCGACGGCCACATCAACGATGACGCTGCCCTTGAGCATGATACCGAGCATATCGCGGGTGACAAGGCGCGGCGCACGTGCGCCTGTCACCAGCACTGCGCCAATCACGGCGTCAGCGCTGGCGATGGCATCAGCAATGTTGGTTTCGTTAGAGGCGAGGGTGGTCAGACGACCTTTGCTGCCCATGACTTCGTCGAGATAACGCAGCCTGTCCATGTTGATGTCAAGCAGGGTGACTCGCGCCCCCATTCCCAGCGCCACCGTCGCGGCATGTGTGCCAACCGTCCCCGCGCCGAGGATGACGACATGCGCCGGTTTGACGCCGGGGATGCCGCCCATCAGGATACCGCGTCCCCCTTCCTGTTTTTCCATGTAGTGAGCGGCAATCTGTGTTGCCATGCGTCCGGCTACTTCACTCATCGGCTGCAAAAGGGGCAACTGTCCTTTTGCATCTTCAACCGTCTCATAAGCGAGGGCGGTCACACCACTTTTAATCAGCGCATGAGTCTGGAGTTCATCAGCCGAAAGATGCAAATAAGTAAATAAAATCAGATCGCTCCGCAGAAAGTTATATTCAGATGGCTGTGCTTCCTTTACCTTGACGACCATTTCGGCACGTGACCAGGCTTCCTCAGCCGTGTAAGCAATCGTTGCCCCGGCTTTTGCGTATTCATCATCGGTGAAAGCACTGCCCACACCCGCGCCGCTTTCGACGACAACGTGGTGTCCATGCCGCACCAGTTCACGCACACCGTTGGGTGGCAGCGCGACGCGATATTCGTTGTCCTTGATCTCTTTTGGAATGCTGATAATCATAACCGCAAACCTTTTATGAAATGATGGCGATTGATACTGATATTGTACAGCATGTCGGAAAAATTCGTACATCTATCGGACACATTGTACGAGAGACTGCTAAAATTGTTCAGATTTTGCAAGAGGGGAGGCGGCTTAAGGGCATAAAAAACAAAATAGGATGATAATAAACACGAACAAAATATGGGGGTGGGTATGATAATCGAAAAAAGCAAACGTCTCGGCATCCGTCAGACAGTCACTTTACTGGCATACCTGCTGCCATCACTCAACCCTTCCAGCTTTGAGCTGGAAGCACCATTCACGCTGGAGGAAACCGCGCGCCGCCTAAGCCGGCTGGAACGGGTGCGTGTCAGCCGCGAAAACCCCATTAGTCAGGCAATCCTGAGCGATCTGATGGGCAACACCAAAGGTGGAGCCTGGCGACCCGCCAACGATACAGTTTCTACCAGCACCACACCAATTGATGTATCGATGGCCGTCCTAGATGATGACACTTTCCGCTATCTGGTGCAGTATCACGATGATCGTTTCAGCATCACGGTTAAAGGGTTCATCAAACGATGGGATGGTGATACAACGTTCGTCACTGGCAAAGTCCATATCGATATGCATTATATTGGTTTAGTGGTCAAAAGCCTGATTTATGCCGTTCTGGCGTTGGGGATATCTCTGATCACATTGGCGGCGGGACAAATGTTTCTGTTCGCTACTGAATTAGGGCAAGCCATCTATGACCTCTACAACCAGCAATTACTGAAGTTCATGCCTCTGGTGTTCTGGCTGATCGCGCTGGGAATTCTGTGGTTGAATGAAGTCGTCATCCCGGCACAGTCACGGCGTATACGACTGGTGACGCGGATCGAGGATATGCTGCTGATTCCGTTTTTAGTGAAGGAATAAAAGCAAAGGGCAGAATCATTGCTCCGCCCTTGCGAAAATGTCTTAGTTTTCCGACGCGGGTTCGCTCTGCGCGGGGAGTTCAAGCGCGATGAGCTGCTGAATCAGGTCGCGGAAAGCGGGTTCGGGGAGCGCACCTGGCTGGCTGAAAACAATTGTGCGCTGTTTGATGAGCATAATCGTCGGAATGCTCATTACCTTGAAGGCCTGTGACAGACCGGGATTTTCATCCACGTTAACTTTGGCGATGCGAACCTGCCCGGCAAATTCCGCTGCCAGTTTTTCCAGCGTCGGCGCAACCATACGGCATGGCCCACACCACTCCGCCCAGAAATCGACCAGCACAGGTTTGTCGTGATTCAGCACTTCCTGCTCAAAGGTCGCATCGGTTACTGCCACCGGCTTGCTTTCTACCGGCTGAATGTTGTTATTGTCCACTTGATGGTCTCCATTAGTCACTATGCTGGCAGGCTCTTGAATATTAGCCCGGAGGAGTTCCACTGCCAGCGTGACATCTGTACCCCAGGGTTTGCTGCGCCGGAGGACTTCCGCGCCATTGTGCCAGCCAATCATCACCGGCTTATCACCAGTCTCAAACCGCGCCGCAGCCACCGGGTTATGAGAAGGGTCAAGCCGGGCGAACATAACCTGCGAATGCTCTTCAGCAGCTTTTTTGAAGGCTACAGTGAAATCGCTCCGCAGACCGTCGCCATTCGAGAACAAAATCAGCGCTGGTTTTTTGCCATTCAGCACATTTTCCAGTTCTGCATCGGTCAGGTTGATCGGTTCTGGCATGATCGCGCGTCCTCCCTGCTTGTTTTTAGACGCTTTCAAGTCTACATTCATTACGCCCTATTTCCAGCGTGCGTTTCATCCCTGGCTGAACTATACTGCTTTATGTTACGCCGCTATCCTCTGGAGTTCGTCATGATCGACAGCCGCCTGTTTTTCGCCACACTGCCGCTGACCTTGTTTGCGCTGCTGTTCGGCGTGAGCGCTTTCCTCAGCACCCCGGCTGCCTATGATCCGGCGCTGGTGGGCGGGGCGGCAGCGGCTGTTTATGTAAGTGTTGCGCTGTATCTGGCTGTTGCTTACATCGCGCAGCCGACCTTCGCCGGAAATATCGTCGCTGGCATGATGATTGTGGCGGGGGCAATTTTCGCATTCATCTTTATTGGTCAGTTTGAATATCAGAATTACCCGGAAACGCCGAACTTTATCCTGCGGCTGGGTAACGCGACCACGATTCTGCCGGATTTGCGGCTGGGATATTTGCATCCCAACGCCGCCGCTACTTTTCTGGAAGCGATTTTACCGCTGGGTATTGCGGTGGCGATCTCACGGCGAGTGCGGCTGCCGCTGCGAATCACAGCCGGAATTGCTGCTTTCATTATGCTGTATGCTATATTTCTGACCTATTCGCGCGGGGCATGGGTGGCGCTGGCCGTCGCCGGGGGCATTGCCTTTGCCCTGTGGCTGTTTGCGCGGTTGCCTGCCTGGGTGGGCGTGATGGCTGTCATCGTGCTGGTTATCGTGCCGCTGGCGGCGATCATTGGTGTGGCAGTCATCGGGACTGACCGGCTGCCCGGATTCGCCCGCTTCTTCGTGGAAACGGCGCAGTCGCGGTTGGAACTGTACCGCAACACACTCTTTCTCGTTCGGGATTATACCTTCACAGGGATTGGCCCAGGCGAAACATTTGGCATGGTCTATTCCCGCTACAGTCTGCTGATTCAGGTGCCTTTTTTAACCTATTCGCACAATCTGCCGCTGGCTGTGTGGCTCAGTCAGGGATTGCTCGGCCTGATCGCGCTGATCGGAATCATCCACGGCTTTGTCAGCTTCGTGATTTTTGTGCTGCGGCGGGGTACGCCACGTGCAGTTTTTCATGGTGCCTATTTAGGGGTGATCGCCGCACTGCTGCATGGGTTGACAGATGCGCGCCAGTACACCGAAAGTCCCTGGATTATGCCAGTGCTGTTCGTCGGCATTGGATTGACAATTGCCAGCGGTGGCGCGGCTCTTCGTCGGACAGATGCAGATGGGATATTCAGAGCGGCCTCGCTGCCGCTGTTGTATGGGGCGGCAGTGCTGGTGCTGGCGGCAGCAGGGTTTCTATTGTTCCGGTCATCGCTGCAAGCGGCATGGGATACCAACCGGGGAGCGCTGGACGAAACGCGGGCTGAACTTGCGCCCAACATTACACAGGAGGAGCGCGACAGGTTGTATGCGAACGCGCAGGCCGCCTATAACGCCGCGCTCAGTACTGATGCCGACTATGCCCCGGCCAATCGACGACTTGGCAATCTGAGTGCTAATTTAAGTGAATATGAGGCGGCAGTTCCGCTGTTGGAAAAAGCCTATGCCGCCGAGCCGGACAATCCAGCAGCGATCAAAGGATTGGGACTGGCGTATGTGTGGGTAGGGCAAACGGAAGAAGCCGCGCAATTGCTGTCACTGCTTCCCGACCTGAGCGCTATTGAAAATGAACTCTATACCTGGGGATACTACCGCAGCGGGCCAGACCGGAATGAGCCGCTGCTGGCCGGATACGCCTGGGAAACCGCGCAGCAGCTTGTGCCGGGCTCCACCATCGTCAATCTCTGGCTGCAAGTGGGCGATTATTACCGCCAGGCCGGGGCAGTTGATCGTGCCCGCGCTGCTTATGAGCGTGTGCTGAGCGTCTCGCCGGAAGAACAGCGGGCATTGGATGGATTGGCCGCGCTGGACGAGTAAGCTATAAATCTTTTCTCAGAAAATAACGGTTGTGACCGAGCGGATAATCTTCCAGCTCGCCAAAAATGCGGTAGCCATGCTTCTCATAAAATGGACGCGCCTGAAAGCTGAAGGTGTCGAGGTGAACATGCTGACAGTTGTGCGCCTGCGCTTCAGCTTCAGCGGCCATCAGGAGTTTTGATCCGTAATCCTGCCCGCGCAGTTTTTCCGAAACCCACAAGTATTCAATATACATCCAGCCGCCCCACAAATGAGCAGACAGGCCGCCCTGAACAGCACCATCCTCATCGCGCACGAAAAGACGCACCGGACGATAGCTGCGGTCATTGGTGGCGGCGAAATTATGCTCAATCAGATGTTGCAGCAGTATATCGACATCAGTGGCCGGTTCGGATGTTATCTTCAAGGGCATGACGACTCTCTGAAAAACAGGCAGGAACAGGTAATATTACTTTTATTTCACGGGTTAGCCATATAGTAGTGCCAGCGCCACCACCGCCGCCCACGATACAACTTTGAACTCCCCGGCTTTTAGAGCGGCTTTCGTCTCTGATCGACTCATCAAAACAAGTTCCTGTTCTTCCAGATCATCAGCGTCCCGTTCGGCGATTTTACGCACGCCCCGCGCCAGAAAAAGGTGTGCCACTCCCCCGCCGCGATTGCCATCCACCGCATACTGGCCCAGATGTGTCCAGTCCTGCGCCTGGCAGCCCATTTCTTCCATCAGTTCGCGTTTAGCGCTTTCCAGCGGGTCTTCTCCCGGTTCGAGGTAACCGCCAACCGGCGCAAGACTGAGGTCTGGGACAGCATATTTGGTCTGGCGGAAGAAGGCGAAAGCGCCATCCTCCATGATGACAACCACATTGACATAATCCGGCGTGACAAGCCACGACCAATCACTGATTTGCTGGCCGTCCGGCAGTTGGATAGTGTGGCTTTCAACCGTCAACCATTTGCCGCGCTGCAAAATTATCTCGCGGGCGAGTGTTTTCCAGGGTTTCATGTTTCACTTTCCGAACGCAGGCGTTGGCGGAGCATGTCAATTGGCTGGCGCTGGCCGCTGGAGGGGTCATCGTAGAACCAGTGCATCCAGCCGTTACACGATGGCGCATTCTTCAAAAACGCACCGACTTTATGAATTGAGCCGCTGTAGCCATTGGCTGTGAGTCTGCCATCAGGGAG
The DNA here is from genome assembly GCA_964447795.1 of uncultured Anaerolineaceae bacterium. Classification (GTDB taxonomy): domain Bacteria; phylum Chloroflexota; class Anaerolineae; order Aggregatilineales; family Phototrophicaceae; genus CFX2. Next base: position 106,019 of record CAYUTY010000009.1, on the reverse strand, counting down.
GATGAACGCTGTGGTTTCTGGCGCGTCAAAGTAAAGCGCCTGACCAGGCTGTAAGTATCCCTGCCGCAGCAAATTCTTAAAAGGCAGTCGCGCCGGTTTTTCTGATAATTCAAGCAGCGGGTCATCATCCGGCAGCGGTTTAACAGCGGCGATACGGGCTTCCGCTGCCGCAATATAAGCTGGTTCGCGCTCAATGCCCAGCCAGCGCCGGTGCAGCCGGCGAGCCACCACCGCTGTCGTCCCAGAACCCAAAAATGGGTCAAGCACAAGATCGCCAGGGTCACTGCTGGCGAGGATGATGCGCTGCAAAAGTGATTCGGGCTTCTGCGTCGGATGCAGCTTATTTCCTTCACTGTCTTTCAGGCGTTCCGCGCCACCGCAGGCCGGAATCAGCCACACACTTCCTAACTGCTTACCCTCGTTAAAAATTTTCATCAGATGATGGTTAAAGGTATAGCGGCTGCTGGCTGATTTTTTCGCCCAGATGATAAACTCGGCATCATTTTTGAGGCGGACGCCGCGAAAGTTGGGCATGGCATTCAGTTTGTACCATGTCACCGTGTTCAGCACCCAGAATCCCAAATCCTGCATGATCGCCCCAACACGAAAAATATTGTGATAAGTGCCGGATACCCAGATCGTTGCATTGTCGCTCATCGCATGACGAGCAGCCTCCAGCCAGCGGCGTGTGAAAGTATCATACGCCGCAAAGTCTTCAAAATGATCCCAGGCATCATCCACCGCATCCACACGGGTCATATTGGGACGCCACAAATCACGTTGCAATTGCAGGTTATAGGGAGGATCGGCAAAAATGAGATCGACAGAGCGTTCGGGTAGGGTTGGCAAAACAGCCAGTGTGTCGCCAGGGATGATGCAATCTAGCATTGTCATCTTAGGTGTTATCAGATGCATGAGGAAGTGGGTAATTTCTAATATTTTCCAGCGGAAATGTCATCATTGAAACGGCTAACTCACTGCTTTGTCCGGTCAGTACATTACGAAATCGCTGCGTTTTCTCGTGTCGTTTAAACCGATGGTCATTCCATCCAACAAAAACGCCAAAGAAACGATCTAGCAGGATGCATGGCGCTATCAGGGATGACATTTAATCGAGTGTTTTATCGGCAAAGTCAGGCATTTTCGTTAGGTCTTTTCCCGCTTTGAAAGACTGGTGCATTTTTATCCCGGATGTTTACAACTCATCTGGCCGTAGCCCATTTTCTAGGGTTGATCTTCCATTGCTAAGATTTTTTGCACGGCGTCGATCACACGGTCATGGATATGGCCGTTGCTGACAATGATACCGGTATTGACCAGCGCCTTTCCTTGCGAGAAATCCAGCGGCGAACCGTCAACATCTGTCACCAGGCCACCCGCTGCCTGTACCAGCGCTGTCCCGGCGGCATGATCCCACACCATGAACGGACGGGTGCTGTTCAGCCGGGGGAGGCGCAGATACAATTCAGCGTCCCCGGCGGCGATACGGCCATATTTTTCCATGCTGTCGATGCGAACGAGCGAAGCCTCACCTAAACCAGCAACCTCGCGTACATGCGCCATCCGGTCATGGTTGGCATGGCTTTTTTCAACACTTTCCAGCGCACGAATGGTGCTGGCTTCGCTGCGATCAGAAACCCTGATCCGCCGGACTGCGCCACCCGTCAAAGGTTGGGCAAAAGCCGCGCCGCTCTGCGCGTGAAGCAGCAGGCCGTTCCGGTCATCAGTAGGATAAGCTGGTGAACCAATTACCCCGCCTGTTGGCTTGCCTCCTTCCATAACTCCGGCAGCGATCACATAATTCCGCAGCGCCAGAAAACCTTTAGTTCCGTCAATGGGGTCGATCACCCAGGTGCGAGCAGCATCGCGCCCCTGTCCGTAATCCAGCCAGCGTACCACATCAGCCTGACGCACATCTTCGCCTAAAAATTCGCTGATGAGGCGTACAACTTCACCGCGCTCATCATCACTCATGAGGGACATAAACTGCTCGCCGGATTCTTCTGCCACCACGCCATCATTTGGATAGTGGATGCTGATTGCCCGTCCCAGAAGCGCCTGCGATCCGTAATCGGCAAGTGTTACCGGTTCCTTGCCCGTTTTTTCAGCGCTGACCAGATGCAGCTCCTGTACACGGCGACAAAGTTGGGCAGCGAGGCGCACAGCCTGAAAAATCGGTTGAAAATCCAGCACGTTCCATACTCCGACGCAAGTTATAAATCCAAAGTGCTTTCATTGTACCTTATTCCAGATGAACCCGGCCTACACCTGGTCTTATGCCTGATGTAGACTCGATTCGAATAGCTTGTTGAAAGTGAAGTGTTGATGCGTCCACGCCGCAGTATTCTGTTTGCCAGCAGTTATACCGACCTCGGCGGAGGTGAAACGTCGCTGCTGACGCTGGCTTCTCATCTTGATCCTGAGCGGTACCAGCCGCATCTGCTCGTCCCGCGTGAAGGGCAGTTAGCGGCAGCATGGCGTGGGCAGGGCTGGCCGGTTTATGTCACTCCCTGGCGCGGCGCAACAACTTATTTCATCCCGGCGCTGTGGTCGCAGTTACCTATCAGCAGGCAGATTGAGCGGCTGATCAAGGCGAACCATATTCATCTGCTGCATAGTGACTATCACACGCTGCCAATGGCGCTTCCGGCGGCGGAACGGGCAGGCATTCCAGCGATTTGGACGTGTATGGGCTGGTGGTTTCACCCGAAAAGCTGGCAGCATAGATTTTTCCGGCGCAGCAAAGCGACCTTTGCTCATAGCGAGGCGATTAAAAGCGGCTTCCTCGGCCAACCCCCCTTTATGCCGCCGGAACGAGTCGAAGTGCTGTATCCTGGTGTCGATACAGCACGGTTTCATCCCGGTGTGGATGGGTTGAAAGTACGATTTGACGCAGGGATTTCGAGCGATGCACCGTTGGTGGCGCTGGTCGCTCGTTTTCAGAGTGTCAAAGGCCATGAGGTATTTCAGGCGACGGCGAGGCACGTTGCGCTGCAAATCCCGGAAGTGCGATTTATCGTCGCCGGTGAAAATACGCAAACTGGCGCAGATGGTGCGTACAAGCAGTATATTCTGGAAACAGCGCAGACTGACCCGATCTTGAAGTGGCGGCTGAAATATCTCGGTCATCGCGCGGATGTGGAGCGGGTGCTGGCCGCAGCGGATGTGGTGGTGTGCAGTTCACAGTTTGAGAGTTATGGCCTTTCTATCGTTGAAGCGATGGCCGCTGGAAAACCCGTCGTCAGCACCAATCGCGGTGGGCCAGCCGAGACAGTGGTTCATGATGAAACCGGCTATCTGGTTGAGCCGGGGGATGCAGGTGGGCTGGCACGTTATGTGATCGATCTGCTGCGTGACCCGGCGCGGCGGGCGATGATGGGTGCGGCAGGCCGAGTGCGGGCAGAGGCACATTTTTCAGCGCGGGCGACGGCAGATCGATTCATGCAGGTGATTGACCGGTTATGACGAAAAAACGAATTCTGCTGATTTCGCGCTGCCCTCCGTGGCCGCTGTATCTGGGTGATCGGCTCATCATCTACCACCTGGCGCATGAATTTGAGCTAGCCGGGCATGAGATTGATCTGCTGGCCTTCACTAATCGCCCGGAGGATTGGACGGAGCAGGGCGAGTATGATATGTACTTCCGGCATGTGGAATTGATAGCTGAGCCGCTGCGGAGTCAGGCATCCTATTTACGACGGTTGCTGCTTCCCGGCGCTCGCTGGCCGAAACGGGCTGATGAGTCGTGGTCGCCGGAGATGTGGGGGGCGATTGAGCGACGGTTGCAGGCGCAGGAATACGACGCAGTTCATCTGTTCGGTGGGGTGCAGGTATATGAATTTTTTGGCGCGTTGGGTGGGCGGACGGCGATCATCACGCCTTATGAAAGTTTCAGTCTGTACCTGCGGCGAGTGATCGAAAATCTTACTGTAGGGGAGGGTTTCAAATTCTCCCCTACAAATACGAAGATTCGTTTACAACGGCTAATAGCAAGACAGTTTGAGCGCTTCATGTTCGCGCCCTATCAGGAGACGGTGGTGGTTTCCGAAGCTGATTGGGATGAACTGCTGGACATTAACCCGGCGCTGAAAATCGTGGTCATCCCCAACGGCGTGGACACCTATCATTTTCGCCCGCGTCCGACAAAGCGTATTCCAGCGCTGCTGTTCGTTGGTAACTACGACTACGCCCCCAATGTAGATGCAGCACTGCGGCTGGCACGGGAGATTTTTCCGGCGGTGCAGGCGCAGGTGCCGGGAGTGCGGCTGTGGCTGGTGGGCAACGCACCAACCCCTGAAATGCGTTCGCTGGCGAGCGATGCTATCCGCGTGACGGGGCGCGTGCCGGATGTGCGGCCTTATCTGGCGCGGGCGGCGGCTTTTATTTGCCCGCTGCGCCTGGGGGCAGGCATCAAGAACAAAGTGCTGGAAGCGCTGGCGATGGGCTGCCCGGTGGTGGCGACTCCCATCAGCATCGACGGAATCGCAGTACGACATGAACATGAGGCGCTGGTAGCCGATGGTGCAGAATTGGCTGAAGCGGCTGTCCGGTTGCTGCGGGATGAAGCACTGCGGCACAAGTTTTCAGTAAACGGGCGGCAGTTGATCGAACAGCATTACAGTTGGGCATCTGTGGCAGATCGTTATGAGGCCTTATATGACACCCTTTGATTCTCCTTACCGGCTGGTGACTCATGCTGCCCAGCCGATCCCGCGCGATATTGAGCAGCGCATCGTCGGAGAGGGTTGGCCGGCCTTCATGCTGGAAGACCCGGTCGCCAATATGTATTACACCCGCTGGTACAGCGATTTTCCTGCGTATCAGTTCGTGCTGTATGATGGCGAGATGGTAGTGGCTCTGTGCAACAGTATTCCCTTTAAGTGGGATGGCAACCTGGACAGCCTTTCGCCGCGTGGGTGGGATTGGGTGATGGAGAAGGCTATGAAGGAATATGACGCGGGTGTTGCGCCGAATGCCATGTCGGCGCTGTCGATTACGATTGCCGCCTCGCACAAAGGCAAGGGCGTCAGCCAGTACGCGGTAGCCGGGATGAAACAAATTGCTCGGCAGAATGGTATGGAGGCTCTGTTTGCGCCGGTGCGTCCCAGCCTGAAAAGCAGCTACCCGCTGACGCCGATTGAACGTTATATCACCTGGACAACAGCAGAAGGTGCGCCGTTCGATCCCTGGATACGGGTTCACTGGCGGGCGGGGGCGCGCATCATCAAAGCCTGCATTGAGTCGATGGTCATTCCCGGCACGCTGGCGGAATGGGAAGGATGGACGGGGATGCGTTTCCCGGAGAATGGCCTCTATATTGTTCCTGATGCGCTTGTCCCGGTGCGGATTGAACCGGAAAATGACTGGGGCGAATACATTGAGCCGAATGTGTGGATGCAGCATCAGATTTAGTTTGTCTGCATCGGCTGTTGTAATTGTTAATTGACCTTTTTGGCCTTAGATGGCCTTAATTAACGGGCTTCGGTTCATTAGACTTCAGGTATAAGGGCGGGCGCAAAACCCCGCCCTTCTCCATTTTTTCTGACAGAGGAGAGCAATTCATGGAATCCCGCTCAACTGCACCAGCGGCCTGGCGCGTGATTGCGGCGTTCATCGCCGTTTACGTGATCTGGGGTTCAACCTATCTGGGCATCCAGATTGCGATTGAAACGATGCCTCCGTTTTTGATGGCCGGCCTTCGTTTCCTGGTTTCCGGCGCAATTTTATATGGCTTCACAGCGGCGCAGGGTGAGCGGCGTCCCAGCCGCGTTCACTGGAAGTCGGCTATCATTATCGGTGCGCTGCTGCTGCTGGGCGGGAACGGTGGCGTAACCTGGGCGGAACAGCGTGTGCCGAGCAGCCTGGCCGCGTTGCTGGTGGCGATGTCACCGCTCTGGATGGTGCTGATTAACTGGGTTCGTCCAGGCGGGACGCGCCCCGGCGGCAGGGTTATGGCCGGGGTGCTGGTGGGGCTGGTTGGTATTTTCCTCCTGGTTGGGCCGACTGACCTTTCGAGCGGGCTGAATGTTGACCCAGTGGGACTGCTCGCTATTCTGATTGCGACGATGTGCTGGGCGGGCGGTTCAATTTACTCCAAGACTGCCCCTATGCCTGCATCTTCGTTGCAAATGACGGGAATGGAAATGCTGGCGGGCGGCGGGCTGCTGATGCTGGTCGCAACAGCAACCGGTGACTGGTCGCGGTTTGATGTGAGTGCAGTTTCCAGCCGGTCACTGCTGGCCCTGGTTTATCTGATTTTCTTCGGCGGGATTATTGCCTACACCTGTTATGTATGGCTGCTGAAAGTCCAGCCGACGGCGCGGGTAGCGACTTACGCCTATGTAAACCCGGTGGTAGCGGTTTTCCTGGGCTGGGCGCTGGCAAGCGAGCCGATTACCGCGCGTACACTGATTGCGGCGGCGGTCATCGTCGGCGCGGTGGTGCTGATTACAACGCAGCGTGACCGGCAAGCAACCAGAGTCGTTTCGAGTTCTGAAATCAAGATGTCAGTCGATGTTCCAGCCGCTAATCTCTCCGTTCCAGGTTCCAAATAATACTGTCCTGTGATGGTGGTGGAAATGAGAAATTTGTGATTTGACTCCTTTCCATCACTATCAGATTGCGACAATTGCGGCAATTGCAAAACCGGTTTGCTCAACAGCTAAATATGAGCGTTTCGTTTCTTGCTGCGGTGCCAAAAGTGGTTTCCGCAAAATCTTCGGCTGTTTTTTACAAGTTCCAGCGCCGGAGGGGGAGTGCTGCTGCAAACAGAGGACAGTATGGCGGTGATGGCGCTGATGGCAGAGGGGTATGCCGCCGCCATCTTTGCTATTGGGCAGGGAGAAGCTGAACAGGGATGAGGGAAGGAAGAACTGCTATGTTTGCCATAGGGGAGGGGGCGTGCAATACAAGAACAGCGTGCAGAGTGAGAGAAAAACAGGTAACTCATGAAATACAGTTTAGCATGGAAATGGGGCGAGGGGTGAAACATTTGTCATGACATTTGTTTCGATTTTGAGGGAAACGGAGTTCTGAACGCCCATTCCTGTTTGTGTGCTGGGCGATTTCGGTGTGCTGCCCTCCCCCGTTTATGAGAAAGGGCAACGCAGGCAGTGCAGGTCACCCGGCTGAGTTAAAAATCCAGTCAACCGGGTTAGGCTTTTCTACGCTGGCATCTGGCTCTGGAAAATGCTGCATAATTCCGGCGAGGTTGCGCCGAAGACATATTCAAGATTTTCCCCATTGATCTGGAAACTGCCTGAACCGCCGCAGGGCTGGATGTCGCCCGCACCCTGCGCCTGGGCATCACCTCCACCCATACTGATAGCGCAGTTGAGAAAATTGCGCCCAAGACGGGTGGTATTGACAACAGCCAGTGCGCCGACTTTGGGAACTTCGAGGGTGCTTCCGATATTCTGCTCCGTGTAAATACGAGCAGAAACCGCACCAACGCCGCGATAACACTGAATCAGGCCATCCAGTTTGGCAATCGCCCCGGCCATCGGAAAATTGCCTGTGAGAACAGACGCGCCGATGCCAGCTTTGGAAAGGGCATCGGTGACGCTGGTGGCTTCAGTGACGTTGTAGCCTGGCAAGCTGAGCGGGACAAATCTTGATGCTGAAGCTGCATCGTTGGCGCTGTCACCCGTGTTGGTGATGGTGCCGCAGCCAGCGACCAGCAGCGCCAGTGTCAAAATGACCAGGATAATTTTGGACATACAGTTGACTCCTTTATATTGGCAGGCGTCACAGTGTAGATGATAGCGGTGCAACAGATTTGAGGCAATTCAGAAGTTTGTTAATTTTCTGTTGGATCGCTGGCGGGGGTTTCAGGTTTTGACCGTTCGCTGCGCCAGCTTTCGATGAAGATGAGAATGACACCCAGCACGATGGCATGATCGGCAAGGTTGGAGACGTTTGAGATGACACCGGGTATCTGGTAGTGGATAAAATCGACCACATGTCCGTATTCAATACGATCAAGGGCGTTGCCGAGCGCACCACCGCAGATAAAGCCGGTTGCTATGCGACTGATTCGCGCTTCATCGGGGATGCGGGGATAAAAGTAAAGCATCGCCAGCACGACGATGATGGCAATCACCAGAAATACATCGCCCGCCTGGGCGAGGAATCCAAAGGCCGCGCCGGTATTCTGGCTGCGTGTCAGTTGAAAAAAAGGGCTGAGAGATGGAATAGGGCGGTAGGTTTCGCCAATGCTGAGGTTATCGACGACAAGGCGCTTCGTCACCTGATCGACAAGCAGGACAACGGAAATAACGGCGAGCAGCATAATCCAGCGGTGGGTTTTCAACGGCGACGCTCCATCCGATGTGAATACTAGTCGATTGTACCACAGGACAGGTTATGGCTCGGTGAAGGTCAGCTCTGCATAGAGCGGGAGATGGTCAGAACCGAGGCGCGGGCCACGCCATGATGCAACCGCGCGAAAATCGTCACTGTACCAGATATAGTCCATTCGCAGCAGGGGAGGGAGAAAAGCTGGCACCAGATTGTTGACAGCGGTATCCGGCCAGGTACCGCCGAAGCCACCAGCGGCTTCACGGAAAGCATCGCGCATGTGGGCAGCGAGTTCATGGTAGAAAACCGACTGATCGCCCGTATTGAAATCACCAGCGAGGATGAAGGGTAACGTTTCCTGGCGGACATGTTCCAGCACAACACGGAGCTGATCGTTACGAATGGTGTCATCGTAGCCGGTAACGTAAGCGCCAAGATTAGATGGGAAAAAAGGCAGCGAAAATCGCCCGCGCCCACTGAATGGCGGGGTGGCATCGACATTATAGATGGCGACCTGTGTTCCGTTGAGGTCAATCAGGTAGCGCTGCTGCGTATAGACTGAGGGGCTGTCGGGCGGGGTGACACGCTCGGCTTCGAGGATAGGATAGCGTGAAAAAACGATATTGCCCCAGTCATTTTCCTGCCGCCAGTCCAGCCTGACATAAGGATAACTTTCATTCAGGCGGTACATGAGGGCGCGGGTGGTGTAAACCGGAAATTCCTGCAAGAAAATCAGATCAGCGCCCTGCCCGGTTATCCAGGATTCGGCTTCGGCCTGACGACGATTGTCACGGTAAAAATTGAAAGTGACGATACGGATGGTTTCATTTTCGGCAGGTGGTGGGTTTTTTGTGAAATAGGATGGGCCGAGCCAGACCAGCCCAATGAGCGCCAGCGGCGCGGCGGCCAACAGCCCCCATTTTGAACCGGTGATGAGCGCTAAAACGAGAATGACCAGCAGCGGCAGGAAGCAGTAAACAGCGAAATTGTTGAGCAGCGCTAATGCCCAGGGGCCGTCTCCGAGGGCGAGCCGCAGCAGCAGAAAGAGGGCGAGCACCAGGGCATATACCCAGGACAGGCAGGTTGTGAGCAGACGCGAGAGTTCGACAATAATTTCGCGGCATGTAACCATGTGGCTGCGCTCGTCCTATCCTCAAGTGGGGCAGTTCAGACTGCCCCCGAATTTACGCTGTAACTTTAGAGGATAGCACCTTGCGGAAGCCTAATCCAGCGTGGCGAAGCGAACGGAGAAAACTGGCGGAAAATTATGACCGAGACATGACCAGCTATCGCCGCGATTTTCGGAGATGTAAAGATTGCCTGTAGTGGTGCCAAAGGCGAGTGTATCGCCATCGAGATCAAGCGCGTGGCGATAGATGAGATCGTAAGTTTCGCTTTGCGGCAAGCCATCGCGCAGCGCTGTCCAGGTTTTACCGCCGTCGGTGGTGCGGGAAATACAGAGGGCGCGGTCAACTGCGAGGCGGAATTCAGCATCGACGGCAGGTGCTACCCAGGCGGTATCCGGGTCGTGTTCATCAACAGCGATGGCGAACCCGAAATAAACCGGGCCATCGGGCTGGGAAATGTGTTCCCAGGTACGAGCGCCATCCGTTGAGCGGAAAACGCCGCAGTGATTCTGCTGCCAGAGTACATCGGGATTGGCGGGGGACATCAGCATAAAGTGGGGGTCGTGGCCGTATTCGGGGTTGGGATCGGGCATGTAATTCGCGAGGAGTCCATTGTTACGCCCACACCAGGTTTTCCCGCCGTCAGTGGTTTCGTAGACACCGCCGACGCTGATGCCGATGATGATGTGCTGGCTGTCACGCGGATCTACCTGAATGGAGCACAAACCGGGCAAGTCGCGTCCTCCGCCAAACCAGTTGGCGGGACGAGAGGGGGGACTCCAGAGCGATGCGACAAGCGGGAAGCTGTCGCCGCCATCATCACTCTGAAAGAGGCCGCCCGGTTCTGTGCCGATGTAAAGACGTTCAGGTTGATCCGCGCCGCCGGGTTCGATGATCCAGAGGTAGGATGTGGTAGCGGGCTGGCCTTCCTTGACTTCCGCCTCAGCGGGATAGCGCGGGGCGGGGACTTCCTGCCATGTCGCGCCGCCATCATGTGAGCGGTGAAGTTTTGTACCAAAATGACCATGATCGAGCAGCGCCCAGAGCGTGCCGCTGCGGGGGGCTGCTTTGCCGTAGGAGACGCGGATAGCGCGGTGGGCTTCGTGCAGCAGTTTCCAGCCACTCCCATTTTTTGCCAGCACCAGCAGGCCTTTATTCGTGCCGAGAATCAACCGGTTCGCGTGAGATGCCATTATATGCTCCTGGTTATCAGAAAGAATATCAGCCGCCGGAGAGCGCCTGGAAGATAAAGACAAGGTTGGCGGGGCTGAGGGAGTCGCTGAGGGTTTTGCGGTCGTGGATGAGTTCGTCGTCAATGAAAATATTGACGTGTTTTCGCAGCGCACCCTGCTCGTCTATGATGTAGTCGCCGATGCCGGGATAACGGCGATCAAGAGAAGCAATGATTTCGGCGACAGTAGCCCCTTCAGCCTGCACACCCTGTTCGAGAGTCGGGAAAAATTTTTGCAAATGGGTCGTGAAACGAACGGCTGGCATAGAAAGGTTCACTCCAGCAAGACTATTTGTTCTTAATATAGAACAAAAGTTCGCTGTTTGTCAAGTGTAAGCATCAACATGCGCGCCGGGGCAACGCGCATGAAAGGCGAATGCTAGCGGGCTTCAGTGCGGTAATCGTCGCGCGGGGGGGAGAAAGCGTCGATTACCAATGAATCAATGATGGCGCGGGCGCTGTGAATGATACCGCCGGGGATAGCATAGCTGTCTCCCTGCTGGCAAACCTGGATTTCGTCACCGACGGTCATTTCAACTCTGCCATAAACGACATAACCGACCTGATCGTTCTGATGGCTGTGCGGCGGGACAATCGACTCCCGCTGCAAGAAAAATTCGCACAGCATAGCTTCGTCGGTGGTCGCCATGGTACGGCGGTGAATACCGCTTAACATCTCAACCTGTTTCGCCTCAATAGGCGTGATAAAATATCCGTCTGCCATGATGATTAGACTGTCCCTGTTAGCCGAACGAAAGTTGCGGTTTATTATTATCGATTGCAGGATGATTGTCTACTTACCGAAGCGAACCATTGCGCCAGCAATGCGACAGCACAAGGTGCAAAACAGGGCAACTAGTATGGAGACAGACGAACTTGACAACCTGGCCGAAGAAGCCGTTTATCTATCAAATCAATACCTGGGTATGGCTGGACAGCCTGAGCCGGGATTACAACTGGCCGATCACACTGGAAAATGTCCCGGACAAGGTGCTGGACGAACTGGCAAGTTATCAGGTGGACGCGATATGGCTGATGGGCATCTGGTGGCGCAGCCCGGCAGCTCGCAGCAGCGCCCTGAAATATGCGTCCCAGTACAAACCAGCGCTGCCTGACCTGACCTATGACGATATTGTGGGTTCATTTTTCGCGGTGGGCGCTTATCAGGTTGATGAAAATTTCGGTGGACGGCACGGTCTGGCGGCTTTCCGCGAACGGCTGCGGCAGCGAGGGATGCGGCTGATACTGGATTTTGTTCCCAATCATGTAGCTACTGACCATGCCTGGGTGCGCGTGCATCCTGATTATATGGTGCTGGGGACGCCCAAAGACCTGGAAAAGCGTTCCAGCGATTTTTTCTCAGCCAAAGATGCTACCGGGAAATCGCTGGTAGTGGCACATGGGCGTGATCCCTATTTTCCCGGCTGGATTGACACGGCGCAGATTAATGTCTTCAGCAGCGGCGCAAGGCACGCCACGCTGCAAACCCTGCTGGACATCGCGGGACAGTGTGATGGTGTGCGCTGCGATATGGCGATGCTGCTGGTGAATGATGTCTTTGCGCAGACATGGGGTGATTATCTGAGCGCCGCGCCTGACAGGGAGTTCTGGGAAGAAATTATCCCGCCTGTCAAAGCACAGTTCCCGGATTTTCTGTTCATGGCGGAAGTGTACTGGGACATGGAAGCGCGTTTACACCAGTTAGGATTCGACTTCTGCTATGACAAGAGGCTGTATGACCGTATCCGCGACAATAAAATCACGGAGGTTCGCTCTCATCTGATTGCGCCAATTGGTTTTCAGAACCGGCTGGTGCGCTTCATCGAGAATCATGACGAGCAGCGAGCGGCGGAAACGCTGGGCATTCCACGCAGCCGTCCGGCAGTGGTGATGATCTGTACGCTGCCAGGGGCGACCCTGTTACACGATGGACAGTTCATAGGACGGCGGGTGAAGCTACCCGTACAAATCGGACGCCAGCCTTACGAACCTCCAAATGAGGAATTGAAGCACTTTTATCTCAAAGTGCTGGAGGAAACACGCGCCCCGATTTATCAACAGGGAACATTCGGGGTTTTCAAAGTAGAGAAAGCTAAAGAGAACAGCACCCACGATAACCTGATCGTTTATGGCTGGCGCGATGAGCATGATTACCGGCTGATCGTCCTTAATACGAGTGCGATGGCGGCACAGGGACATGTGCTGCTTGATGAACTATGGCCGGAGATTGCCGAGTCAGACTGGCATCTGGATGATGTATTAAATGGGGATCGTTATCTGCGGAAAGGGGATTTCCTGGAAGACCCCGGCCTCTATGTCGATGTGCCTGCTTATGGGACACATGTTTTCAAATTTGAGCGGGTTTAGGTTTAGAATCCTCACCCCCTCAACTACAAATGGTTGAGGGGGCGTAAAGCTACTGAGTGCGAGGGATTCCTGGAACGGTATCAGCCGTTGCCAGGGGGGATGCCCCAGATGCGACCATCCCCGGCGGTATCGACTGAGAACAGCACATTGCCGCCCCAGACATCAAGCGTTGCAATTGCTTCGGTATGGCCGGTGAGAATGCCTGCGGCACGCGCAGCAACAATATCGTAGAGATAAATTGAGCCACTCTCATCCCCGGCAGCCAGCAGACCATTATCCATGAATTTGAGCGCGGTGATTGGCGCAGTCTGGCCTTCGAGAATGATGCCGCTCTGAAGTGTTTTGTCTGTACCCACCTGCCAGACACGCACAGAGCCATCTGAGCCGCCTGCCGCGAATAAGCCAATCCGCTGCTGAGTATCAAAACCGAAAGTGATGCTGGTGACTTCGCCGCCGCCGGTGACGCGAGCCATTTCGCGGTTGGTCGGGATTTCATAGACAATGATCGTGCCATCGGCGAAACCAATTGCGTAGGCATTGCCGGTTTGCGCAAGGGCGTAGATGCTGCCGACAGTGGCCTGGATAACTTCTTTTACGTCAGCCGCATTAGCGCGGGTAATCGGTGGCAACTGCGGGCCAGGCGTCGGAATGGGGGTGCTGATGAGGTTGAGCGGTTCGAGCCAGTAATCCTGTGACTGTCCTTCGGGCGTCCAGCCGATGAGTCCGTTGTAATCAACCTGCCACCAGACCAGCTTATCAAGTGTGCTGCATTCCGGCCCGGCGACGATATTGAAGGTCGCACCTGCCGGGATTTCGCCTAAAAGCTGTGAACTGGAACCGGGCAACTGGCGGACATTGTTAGGAAAGCCGTTAGCGACCACACGCCCCTGTGTCCTGACAGTCAGGCGGGGTGGCAGCCAGCCAGTTTCTCCGGGAGGCGGACAGGGAATGGAGTCTTCTTCGCCCTCGGTGACGCTGCACAGCACCAGAATATTGCCATCATCAGAGATGCGATAATCGTAGATGTCGCCCTCATAGGTGAGGGTAAAACGCAAGCCACTGACAACGACCTGAGAGTAGACCTGCCCGGTCTGTGGGCAGCCGAGGCTGGTATCCGGGAAGCGGACGCCCTCGAATGACCAGTTATCGAGATCGGCAAGGGCGACATTTTTTTCAACCTGGGCGCTGAGGTCGTTCAGCACTCTGTTGATACTGCTGGGTGGCTCCTGGGCGCTGGCCGCTGCTGGGATGAGCAGTGTCAGCAGGAGCAGAGCGAAAAACAGGACACGTCTGGTCATGGGGTAACAACTCCTTTTTCATGATTCTGTCAGTGGGAGTGAACAAGCCGGTTCATCCCTGGGACAACTATAATCTTCATGAGGATACCGCATTTAGCCCAACAGAAAACGTAAGGCGATTGGCAATCTTCGCGCCCAGGCGGTTTCGTTATGCTCTGCTTCACTTTCAACCATATAGAGCAGATTTTTTCCCGGCTGGTAGCCTGCTTCAAGCAGCAGCGCGTGCAGTTTGCGGGCGCTGCTTTCGCGGGTTCCGTTATCGAGATAGATTTTGCCGTTTTGCTGCCCGCGTGACTGGATGAACGAGTATATGGCACCACCCGCAACCCACAGGGCAGGACTCATCACACCAGCGAAACCAAAGACATCCGGGTGGCGAAAATATCCATAGAGGCTGATGAGACCGCCCATTGACGAACCCATGATACCCGTGCTGGAAGATGCAGCAAGTGTCCGAAAATCGGCGTCAATACGCGGTTTAAGCGTGTTTACCAGAAAATTGAGATAATCCTCACCACGCCCGCTGCGAAAGCCGGGAAAGGGGTTGTATTCGGTAAAACGCCCTGATCCCATGTGCGGCACAGCGACAATAATCGCTTCAAAACCTTCAGCGCTGAGCATTTGCATGGTCTCATCAACCTGCCACTCAACTCCGGCATAGCTGGTGGCCTGGTCAAACAGATTCTGGGCATCGTGCATATAGACAACCGGGTAACGGCGATCACTGGCGCTGGAATAGGATGGGGGCAGGTGAACCAATATGCTGCGGTGATTATCCAGTTCGGGACTCCAGAGATCGGTCAGCATTTTCAGTGTGCCAGCCACCGTGTTATGCTGGGAGTAGCGGGCATAATCTTCCCAGCCAGAAATGTTTACATCCAAGATATGGCTCCAAATTCAGTCAATGTCTATCATCCTAATTAAACACCACCGCTAAAAGCAAGAGGTCGATACATGAGGATATTCAAACCTGTTTGCCTGTTACTGATTATTTTTGCCAGCTTCACAGGGGCGCATGGACAGGATGCCGTCCAGGACTGCCCGGATGGGTTGGTGACACAGCTCCGCACCGATGGGTGGGGATTTGTTGATTCTGATGTGCCAAATAACCGGCGCGAAGCACCGACTACGACAGCCAGAATTGCGGGACAAATTCCGGCAGGTGATATTTTTCGTGTTGTGGATGGGCCACGCTGTGCTGATGGTTATATCTGGTGGGAAGTGGATTACGCAGGTTCTGCTGGGTGGACAGCCGAGGGCAGTTCTGAAAATGGGGCGAGCTGGCTGCGGATGCTGGATGGGCAGGGCGAAATCTCATCTGTCGATGAGACAGAGGGATGCCTGCGCCCCCCAGAAGATTACAGGCGGATTCAACTGGGGTTTGCAACGGTAAATGCGCGCACGCTGGCGATGCTCGATCAGGCACAGGCGTTGTACAGCGCTGAAGGGGGCATTATCAACCTGCGGGCCGCTATTATGCAGGGTGGGTATAACCCCGGCGGCGTGGCAGCCAGTTTTGGTACCCACGATGGCGGCGGGTCGCTTGATCTGTCCGTTCGCAGCCGGGAAGACCGGCGTATTCTGACCAGCGAGATTGAGCCGATGCTGCGGGCGCTGCGCGTGGCGGGCTTTGCGGCCTGGCTGCGGGATACTGATTCCTTATATCCCGGTTCGCCGATTCATATTCATGCGATTGCAGTGGGTGATGCAGAACTTTCAGAGGCCGCACGGGAGCAGATCGACGGTGATTTTGGCTATCTGCGTGGTTACGATGGTCTGCCGCGCGAGGATGGCATCCCCCAGCCGGACACATCGGGCGAGATGGTTGTGTGTGGATGGATGACCGACATGGGATTTGACGACCTGCGCGATACACCAAGCTCGGCCTGATGACCAGTGGCAATTGAGACTAAAGGCGGATTTTTCCAGGGCAACTGTACGTTACCATCTTTCGTAGATCAGAATTGTGTTTTGATAGCATGTATGTTAAAATAGAACTTAAGTTCTATTACGCGGGAGGATGGGAATATATGCGGTTGAAAACGAACTACCATCCGGTCGAGGCGGAAGCATTAGCCTGTCTCGAAGTGAAACTTCAGGCATCCCTGGAAAACTATATTCGCGCATTGCGGGAGCGCATCGTCGCGCTGACGGAACGGGACGGTACACTGCCGGTCACATTCTGGATGAACGAGCGGGATGGGCTGGTGGAACTTCTGACACCCCTGTACGAGTCCGGGATGCGGCTGGGCATGGAACTGGAACGGTCGCCACGCGCCGCGCTCAACAGTTTCATTAACCTGAACACACAGATGCAGAACATGATTCAGCAGCTTGCGCGGGAACTGGCGCAGGATTTGACGGTGCTGGCAGCAGGGCGGGTGAGCGAACTGCTCAACAGCGGCGGTGATAACCTTCTGGAACGGCTGCGGAGCGATCTGCGGATCACCATTCTGAGCGATACGCTGGCCGAAAATACGGCGATTCAGCAGACGCGGCGGATGGTCGCGGCAGGCGGATTACTGTCACGGCGGGGATGGCATACGTTTGGTGAGAAAACTATAACGGCATTTGAGCGAGAAAATCTGGCTTCCCGGTTGTGCATTTAGGGAAAGTGTGCTTATATTACTTCAGCATAGCTACGCATGTTCTGGTTATGATGAACAAGCGTGATGCAGCAAGTCCTTAGAGAAGATGCACAGGCATCAGAAGGAGTTACTTAAAATGGCTTCAGTTGAGTTTTATGATGTGAAGACCCGCAAGAAGGTTAAGGTTGACGACAAAGATGTCACCAAGACCAAGTTCACGACCAAGAACGGCCAGGTGCGCTACGGTCTGCGTGGCAAAACCTCCGATGGCCGCAACCTGACCAAGTTCGTGAGCCAGAAGGACTGGGACAAGCTTCCCTACAAAGAAGCTACCTAAGAAAGACTGGCAGCGGCATGGCGGATGACAGGCCGCTGTCTGGATGTAAAACCCGCGCTACCCGGCGCGGGTTTTATTTTCCTGCGATTATTTGTTGAAACGACCGCCGCCGCCAAAGATATTGGCACCCAGCTTGAAACCGTGTTCCTTGATCTGATCTTCAAAGTTGGGTCGGAAACCTGTAGCTTCCAGTACACCGCCGCCGCTGTGGGAATAGCTGGTGGCATTGCTGCCTGGGGTGCGATAAATGAAGACATCCTGGAGGGTGATATTATCGCCTTCCATGCCTTGCACTTCGGTAATTTGCACAATCTTTCTACTGCCATCCTTGAGACGACTCTGCTGGATGACGAGGTTAACCGCAGCGGCGATCTGGCGACGGATGACCAGGACTGGTAAGTCCATCCCGGCCATCAGGCAGAGGGTTTCCAGACGTGCCATACAGTCGCGTGGACTGTTGCTGTGAACTGTCGTGAGCGAACCGTCGTGACCGGTGTTCATGGCCTGAAGCATGTCCAGCGCTTCACCACCACGACATTCACCGACGACGATGCGGTCAGGGCGCATACGCAGCGCACCCTTCACCAGGTCACGGATGAGCAGACGGCCTTCCACACCATCGCTGCCGGGGATGGGAGGCGCGGTTTCGAGACTGACCACATGGCGCTGGGTGAGCTGGATTTCGGCAGCATCCTCAATGGTGAGGATACGCTCTTCTTCCGGTATGAAGGAACTCAGCACATTGAGCAGGGTGGTTTTACCCGAACCGGTACCGCCGGAGACGACGACATTTAAACGCGAGACGATGCAGGCTTCAAGGAACTGCGCCACCTCGCGGGTGAATGAACCGAAGCGAATCAGATCATCAACTGTCAGCGGTTTGGATGGAAATTTACGGATAGTGATGGTTGTGCCTTTGAGGGCAGAAGGTGGCATAACAAGATGTACGCGCGAACCATCAGGCAGGCGGGCATCGACCATCGGATTAGCGCGATTGAAGGTACGCTGCATCGGACGGACGATGCGCTGTGCCGTCCATTGGATATGGTCTTCGTCGTCAAAGACGATTTCGCTTTCGCGCAGTTTGCCTTTGTTTTCAGCAAAGATCATCTCTGGCCCGGTGACCATGATTTCTGAGATGGCCTTGCTTTGCACCAGCGGCTCAATCGCGCCGAATCCCATCAGGTCGTTGAGCAGCGCTTCTTTTAACTCTTCAAATTCGGAAGCCGATAACTGAACCCCGGCTTTTTGAAGCACGGTTTTCAGGCGGCCAATCAGTATATTTTCTTTTTCAATATCGCCGCGTGTCCAGGTATCGGCTTCGTCAATGGATGCCAGCAGTTTGGAGCGGAATTGTTTGCGAAGCTGGGCTACTTTTGGTGTAGTACGCTGTTTAGGTGGAATCTGGCCGCTGCTGGCAGCTTCCACTACTTTCGGCGCGGCAGCAGCAGGTTTCACCGGAGGTGGTGGTGCGGCGGCACTGGGTGGGGCGACTGTTTCCAGTTCTTCTTCAGTATAACCGGCCATTTCCGCATCGGCGGCGGCGCGGTCTTCGGCTTCTTTTTTCGCCTGTTCAGCAATACGGCGTTGTAAAAACGACATAAAGCACGTCCTTTATATCATTACGTATCTGTATCAGTGTAAAGCCGTTTTGGTTCGTAAGCAAAAAGGTTCTGGTTGGAAAGCGGCGTGTCTCCCGTAATGATTTTGATACAGGGCTATAGTCTCATGAAGGGCAGCCACCGCCGCAGCCCGCGCAGCAGCAGCGCGATTCTGATCGCGAAAGGATCGCCCAGAGTCAGATTCGGTTTGGTCATTAACTGATTGTCGATCAATATGGATTGAGTTTTGACGAAACGCAGCAAACCTTCCGGCCCATTGCGCCGCCCCACACCGCTGCTTTTCACCCCGCCCATCGGCAGTGATGGCGTGCCGAATACCCATTGCGTGGTATTCACACAGACGTCGCCGCTTTCGATACGGGTGGCAAGCTGCTCGCCGCGCTGAAGGTCTTTGGTGAAGATGGCCGCCGATAGGCCGTATTCGCTGTCGTTCGCCAGTTTGAGGGCTTCTTCCGAGTCTTTGACGCGCATGATTGGGATGAGGGGGCCGAAGGTTTCATCACGCATCACATCCATAGTATGATTGACATTTGCCAGATTGGTTGGCTCGAAAAACAGCGGGCCCAAATCTGGACGGCGGCTGCCACCGCTGATAATTTCCGCGCCTTTGGCTACGGCATCCTGCACATGCGCTTCGGTACGCAGGAGTTCACGCTCATTGGTCAGGCTGCCGATGTGAACATCATAGCCGTCGCCGCCGCCCATTTGAAGCTGGCTGGCATAATGGCGGATGCGTTCGATAAACGAGTCGTAAATAGCATCCTCGACATAGACGCGCTCAGTGCTGATACAAACCTGCCCGGCATTTTCCAGCGCACCGATGATTGTGCCACTGGCGGCGAGGTCGAGGTCAACATCCTTGAGGATAATCAGGGGGTCTTTGCCGCCAAGTTCAAGGCTGTAGGGAATCAGGCGTTCAGCAGCACGCATGGCGACCTTTTTGCCGGTGGCGGTGCTGCCTGTGAATGATAGGTAATCGACCGTATCGACCAGTGCGGCCCCGGTTCGCCCATCGCCGTTCTCATTCTGAAC
>CAYUTY010000009.1:0-86109 GCA_964447795.1 uncultured Anaerolineaceae bacterium | reverse complement strand
TCTCTGGGAATACCGGCTTTATACATCAGATCAACGATGTAGGTCGCGGTAAAGGGCGTCACTTCGCTTGGCTTGAGAATGACTGTATTGCCAGCAATCAAAGCAGGAATCAGGTCGATGAAGGCATTATTGAGCGGGTAATTCCAGGGTGTGATGAAACCGGCGACTCCATGCGGCTTATAATAAAGGCGTGCTTTATGTTTGCCGGGAAAAAGCGCCCGGCGGGTTTGAGGATGCAGCAGGGCAGGGGCGCGGTGATGGTAATAGGCCACCACGTTGTCGATAACGGCAATTTCCAGCCAGGCACCAATTTCGTTTTTCCCCGTTTCAGCCCGGATTTTGTCGATGGCCTTTTTTTGATCTTCCCAGAGCAGATCAGCCCATTTGCGGATCAGGCCAGCGCGGGCTTTCACACCCCGCGCTTCCCAGGCAGGTTGGGCAGCGCGGGCGCGGGCAGTGGCTTCCTGCACCTGGTCAGCAGTCATGATGGGAATTTCACCAATTGTCTCGCTTGTGACGGGGTTTTTGACCGCGATTGTTTCCCCCTGCTGGATACCGTTGAGCGGCTTTTCCATGACTGCCATCGCTGCACCTTCCCAAATAAGTAGGCAAACTGTCTAATTTTAAAGTGATTGTAACGCAAAGCCTGCTGCCGGACTATAAAAGAAAATCCCCATGATTGAAATAAATATTGTTACTTTACCTGTTCCTGCCTGTTTTTCAGGTGTTGTTTAGGCATGTTACAATATTCGCAGGATTTGTCTCGAAAGGCTGTTTATGCTGCGCTGCGGAATTGATATGATCGAAAATCGTCGCGTGGAAGAAGGCATTGCTCGGTTGGGCGAGCGTTTCCTCAACCGCTTTTTCACAACGGGCGAACGGACAGACTGCGAGGACAAACCCCACCGGCTGGCGGCGCGATTAGCGGCTAAAGAAGCGGTATCAAAAGCGTTAGGGACAGGCATTGGTGATGTGGGCTGGCGCGAGATCGAGATTCGCTGCGGCGAACGGGGACGCCCGGTTTTGCATTTGCATGGGGCAGCAGCAGCTTTGTCGGCGCAGATGGGCTTATCGCAGTGGGATGTGAGCCTGACCCATACAGCCGACTATGCATCTGCTGTGGTAGTGGCGCTATGAGTGGCTGGGAATACTGTCTGTTGACACATGTGCCAAGTGGCCCGCTGATCGTCAACATCACTTATTACACGCTGGAAGGGGCACGGACGACGCAGCGGCGGGCAAAAAGCTACGAAGAAGGCATGAACCAGTTATGGCCGAAAGTGATAGCCGAACTGGGACATGAAGGGTGGGAATTGGTGACAGCGGATGCTGGTGCGTTGTATTTCAAGCGGCCAATCAATCCTGATAAGCAAGATTTTTCAACTGTAAAGGCGGGCGGATAGTGGTCGAATTTAACATTTGTGAAGTCCCAGCGGGCGTTTATCCAATAGGCGATGGCAGCCTGTCCATCAGCCGTCCGCCGCATACGGTTAAGCTGGGGGCGTTTGCCATCGGGCGAACGACAGTGACCAATACACAGTTCGCCACTTTCATGAATGCTGACGGCTATACAGATTCGCGCTGGTGGACTGAGATGGGCTGGCACTGGCAGGAGGGTAAAGGGCGGCGCGAGCCAGATTTCTGGCGCGACCCGCAGTTTAACGCCCCGGAACAGCCCGTTGTGGGGGTGAGCTGGTATGAGGCAGATGCCTTCACGCGCTGGCTGGCGCAGGAAAGCGGGCTGCCCTGGCGTTTGCCGAGCGAGGCAGAATGGGAAGCGGCGGCGCTTGGCCCGGATGCGGAAATGCCCGGCCCGCGACAATTCAATACGGCGGAACGGGGAATAGGGCGTCCCTGGCCGGTGACACCGGGCGGAAATGTGTCGTGGTGCGGAGCGGTTGACCTGTGCGGGAATGTATGGGAGTGGTGCAGCACACGCTGGGGACGAAACTGGCAAACGATAGACTACGCCTATCCTTATAACGGGGGCGATGGGCGTGAGGATTTGGGTGGCAGCCATGCGCGTTTGATACGGGGTGGTTCATGGTTCGACTCGTTGAAAGATGCGAATCCAGCCAATCGGGGACGCTATCTGCCCGGCTCACGGGGGAGCAACGTTGGTTTCCGGCTGGCGCGGAGTCTGGGTAACAATTAAAGGTGGATGGCTGCGCCTGGCTGATGATGCCCGGCAATCAGCAGGTGATCGCCTTTTATAAAAGAGCAGGTTTTGTGCATCGGGGCAGTTCGTTGATGTCGCTCACACTCACTGAACTGGGGTAATTTCGATTTTCCACTCTGCGTTGGCATCGGGTGGTTCGATGTCGAGCAGATAACGGCCAGCTTCTACCGAAAATTCAAGTTCGCCCGCGCCGGATTTGATGAGCAAGGTTTGATCATCTTCATCTTCGTCATCCAGCAGTTCAACTTTTATTGGTTGATTTTCGGGAAAACGATAACGCAGTCTATAGTGTCCAGCGGCTAATCTGAAGCTTCGGGTAGACTGCGCCCCTGTCCCCTGAAATTGCAGCAGCTCATGGTCGGTGGAGCGGATACCTTCCTCGCTGAAGTCGTACAGCCGGCTGAGTTCACGTTCGTCGCGCTGAAATTTGCGATAAATGAGATAACCCATGATGATTGCCGCCAATAAGGGAAGCAGCAAGATAGCGAATTCTTCCACAACGGCTCACTTTCAGCGCAGGACGCTGTACAGCATCTCTTTCCAGCGCGGAATGTCGATTTCCCAGACGACCTTCACGTTAGGGTCGCGGTTGTTCAATGACGACCAGAGGGGTGAGTTGCGTTCGTCTTCCGTGACGCCCAGTTGATCGACGACGGTCATGCCGCGCGTGAGGTCGCTCTGGGTTTCCACCTCAACCCAGTGTTTGCTGCTGCGAGTGGCAACGGCAGGGTCGAGCGCCACCGCCATCGCCACCGGGTCAGGCAGCGCCATGCCGATTTCGCGGGATTGTTTGTAATTGGCTTTAATAGCGACGGTGTTGCAATCGACGGCGAAGTGCGCCAGCGGGTTATCAAGACTTTTGATGTAGCCGATTTCATTCTCACGGATGTTGGCATCACCTCGGCAGAGTTCCCATCCGACCATCTCCACCGGCAGGCCGGAATGAAAGACGATGCGAGCGGCTTCCGGGTCTACCCAGATGTTGAATTCGGCGGCAGGGGTGACGTTGCCAACGGTGCAGGCCGCGCCACCCATCACCACGCAGCGGCTGACATGAGCGGCGATTTCCGGCGCACGGCTGACAGCCAGCGCAACATTGGTGAGGGGGCCAAGTGTGACCAGCACAATGCCGGGATTGGCCTTGATGGTTTCGATCAGGGCATCAACCGCGTGGGTCGGTTCGGCGGTGCGTTCTGGTGGGGGGTAATTCTGGTCGCCCATACCATCCGCGCCATGAAACCATTCGGCATGAGATGGTTCACGCAAAAGTGGGCGGTTCGCACCCCGGTACACCGGGACTTCAGCGCGGCAGAGTTCGACGGTGTACAAAGCGTTGGTGAGCGCCTGCGCCAGCGGCACATTACCGGATACAACGGTTATGGCTTCTACTTCGACATCCGGCCAGCGCAGAGCCATAAGCATGGCAACAGCGTCGTCGGAAGCGGTGTCAGTGTCGATGATGAATTTGCGCGGCATTTTCTTGAGTTCCGAGTGATGAATAATGAGGGGAGTATAGCGGAAATATTGTCACGGGCAACCACATCTGATAAGTGGTATGGAATAGGGTACAATTCAGAAAAGTCTTTTGCGAACAAGGATGAGCGATGATGGTGGCGATGATGCGAGAAACACGGGTCATCAATCCGTATAACGGCGATCTGGTGGGCGCGGTGCCGGATATGAGCGAGGACGATGTGCGCGAGGCGATCAGCCGGGCAGCAGCAGCGGCTCCCACAATGGCGGAGATGCCCGCCCACCGGCGCGGCGCGATTTTGCACAAAGCGGCGCAACTGCTGTTGGAACAGACCGAAGACCTGGCACGGATGATGACGCAGGAAAATGGCAAACCCCTAAAATACACGCGGGCGGAAGTGCTGCGCGGCGTGGATACTGTCAATTTCGCGGCGGATGAAGCACGGCGGCTGCATGGTGAGACGATACCACTGGATGCAGCGGCGGGCGGTGTCGGCAAAATAGGTTATTTCATCCGCGTGCCAGTGGGCGTTATTGCGGCGATCACTCCATTTAATTTTCCGCTGAATTTATCAGTTCACAAGATTGCCCCGGCGGTGGCGGCGGGCTGCACGATTGTGGTTAAGCCATCGCCAATGACCCCGCTTACCGTACTGAGGCTGGCGGAAATTTTCCGCGAGGCGGGACTGCCAGAGGGAGCGTTCGAGGTGGTGACGGGCGGCGCGGAAGTGGGAACGTGGCTGACGACTGATGAGCGCGTCAACATGATTTCATTCACTGGCAGTCCTGGTGTGGGGCGGGAGATCAGCAAAACGGCTGGCCTGCGCCGGGTGACACTGGAACTGGGCGGGAATGCAGCGACTATCGTAGAAGCTGACGCTAATATTGATGCTGCCGTGAACCGGACGGTGATGGGGAGTTTTTCCTACAGCGGGCAGGTGTGTATCAGTGTGCAGCGGATTTATGTGCAGCGGGGACGATATGACGAATTTCGAGCTAAATTTCTGGATGCGACCAGCAAACTGGTGATGGGCGACCCAGCTAACGAACAGACGGACATCGGCCCGCTGATTAACGATGCGGCGGGCGAGCGGCTGGATGCCTGGCTGAATGAGGCGGTGGCGCAGGGTGCGACCATCGCGGCGGGCGGCAAACGCGAAGGGAGGATGATGCAGGCGACGATTTTAGAAAATGTGACTGACGATATGAAGGTGATGTGCGCCGAAGCCTTTGGGCCAATCGTGAGTCTCGTTCCATTTGATGATTTCGAGGACGCGCTGGCAGGGGTGGATAACTCGCCGTTCGGGTTGCAGGCGGGCGTTTACACACGCGACCTCAATAAGGCGATGCGGGCGGTACAGCGCTTGAACGTGGGCGGTGTCATCATCAACGATGTGCCGACGCTGCGAATTGATAATATGCCTTACGGCGGCAATAAGGATTCAGGCGTGGGGCGGGAAGGCCCACGCTTCGCCGTCGAGGAAATGACGACGCTTAAAATGGTTGTGATTAACGCAGGAGTTTAAATTTTTATGCAAACGCGACGGCTTGGCAATTCGGATATGCACATCACACCGGTTGGATTTGGCGCATGGGCGCTGGGCGGCGGCGGATGGGCTTTTTCGTGGGGGGAGCAGGACGATCAGGAGTCGATTGGGGCAATTCAGGCTGCGCTCGATCATGGGGTGAACTGGATCGATACGGCGGCGGTCTATGGTCTCGGTCACTCGGAAGAAATTGTTGCACAGGCCTTGAAAGGTCATGCCAGCCGTCCTTATATTTTCACCAAATGTGAGCGGGTGTGGGACGAGGCGGGCAATATCGGTGGGAGTCTGAAAGCCGACTCAATCCGGCGAGAAGTGGAGGACAGCCTGCGCCGTTTGCAGGTGGATGTGATTGATCTGTATCAAATTCACTGGCCGAATCCTGATGAGGATATTGAAGAAGGCTGGACGACGATGGCGCAGTTGAAAGACGAGGGCAAGGTGCGCTGGATTGGCGTCTCGAATTTCAATGTGTCCCAGATGGAACGCGCCCATAAAATTTCTCCAATTACTTCGCTTCAGCCGCCGTATTCACTGGTGGAGCGGGAGGTGGAGGCGGAGATTTTGCCTTATTGTGAAGCACAGGGTATTGGCGTTATCAATTATTCGCCGATGGGGGCGGGCCTGCTGACCGGGGCGATGACACGCGAACGGGCAGCCAATCTGCCAGCCGATGACTGGCGCTCGCGCAATCCCAAGTTTCAGGAGCCACGCCTGTCGCGTCATCTGGCGCTGGTGGAGGTGCTGCGGGCGATTGGTGAGCGGCATGGACGTTCGCCGGGGGAAGTGGCGATTGCCTGGACACTGCGTTTGCCAGTTGTGACAGGGGCTATCGTTGGCGGGCGCAACGCAGAACAGGTTGCGGGTATCATGGGCGCGGCGGATTTCCGCTTGAGTCAGGCCGAGATCGAGCAGATTGAAGCCTTTGTACAGGCGAATCCTTAAGCCATGTAGGTGCGGATGAAGAAGTAAATGGTCATGAAAATGCCGACGACAATGATGAATTTCCGCACCTGCTCCGAATGGAAGCGTTGTGCCAGATAAGCGCCGCCGTAACCGCCCAGAACTGCTCCTGCCAGCAGGATAAGGCAGGGCAACCAGTAGACTTTCTGTGCGATAACGAATATGGCGACGGCAAGGCCATTGATGACGACAGCCAGCACGGTTTTAATGCCGTTCATCTGGTGGATGTTTTCCATGCCGCGCAGGGACATGATCGCCAGCATCATGATACCGATGCCGCCGCCAAAAAAACCGCCATAAATGGCGATGATGAATTGCAGAACGAGAACCAGGATATTCACCAGCGGGGCCGGGAGATTACTGCCGATGCCGCGCCCGCGCACTGCCCGTGTGATGCGTTTGCTGAAGGCCAGCAGCAGCGTCGCAAAAAGCAACAGGAAAGGCAGGAGGCGGGCGAACGTTTCCTGTGAAGTGTTAAGCAGCAGCAGCGCGCCGACGATGCCACCAAACAGGCTGACGATCACCAAGGGTACCAATTCACGGCGGCGATGCGCGAGTTCCTGGCGGTAGGCACCGACACTGGCGATTGATCCCGGCCAGAGCGCAACGGTGTTGGTGGTATTGGCGTTGACAGGCGGTATACCGAGCAACAGCAGCGCCGGGAAGGAAATAAAACTGCCGCCGCCAGCGACGGAATTCAATGCGCTGGCGAGCATCCCGGCGAAAAAGAGCAGGCTGATATGGAGTAAGTTCAATCCTGGACTATCCTTCAGACTGCCAGTTCTTTTTCACCGGTGAACTGCGGCAGATATTCGGCAAATTCGGTCAGGAAATCATCCAGAATCGCGCGGGCGGTGTCAATATCCGAAATCATTGGGTCGAGCAGCAGCGCCTGCAACGACAGGTCACGGTCGCCGGATGCGGCAGCTTCGACTACCAGCCTGCTGCGTGTCAGCTCACGGCGGCATAGTTCGGCAATGCCTTCCGGCAGAGCGGGGAAAGCAAGTCCCTGAATCCCCATGCCTGAAAGAAAACCTGGAACTTCGACAATGGCATCGTCAGGCAGATTGGGGATGAGGCCATTATTGGGAATGTTCAACTGCTGGCTGTAATACTGCTCGTTGAAGTGAATCGCGCTGATGATCTCCGGCACCGGTTCGTTGAGAATATTGAAGCGGTGCAGGTCGCGCAGTTCGTCTACCGAGCGTTCGCCAGAGGCGATGGCCGTAGCTAAGGCGCGACGATCAGCGCGGCGGCGGCGGTTGCCTTCCCAGCTTTGCAGGCGCAGTTCATATTTTTCCCAGGGTTTGGTGACAGGATCATGGGTGTAGGAGAGATATTCGCACATGTGGCTGTCACCTGCGGTTGGCATCATGCCAAAAATCTGGAACATCTCGCGGGAGAGCGGCTCAAAATCCTTGCGGTAATTTTTGAGCCAGCGCTCGCGCAGAAGGGGATAAAGGTCTTCACCCGTTTCTTTGTCACGGATGTCATAAACCCAGGAAAAATGATTGATACCCGCCGCTTTGATGTCCAGATGTTTTAACCCGGCCATCGCCACTGGGATGAAGCTGGACATATTATCGGCGTCGGTATGGACATGGAAATGCTCTGGCACAGGAATATGGTAGCGATCAGCCAGCACAGCAGCGGCCATCGCATATCCCCAGAGTAATTGGTGACACAACCCCAGAACCTTGACATTGGTGTAGTGATGAACGGCCCATGTCAGGCGGATGAGCGGGTTGGTGAGGTTGAGATACCAGGCGTCCGGGCAAAGGCGTTCCATATCGCGAGCGATGCCGAGAATGACAGGCAGATTACGGGCAGTATGGGCGAAGGCGCCAGGGCCACCATTTTCAGCATAGGGCTGGCGCACTCCATGTCGCAGCGGTATACGCCAATCCTGCTCCCAGACTGTCTCTCGTGGGCCAACCTGAATCGAAACTATCACAAAATCGGCACCGGGCAGCGCTTCAGTCCGTTCGGTGGTGCTGGTGATGGTCATGCCAGCATCCCAGGCAGCGTTCATTTTTTCGGCAACAGCGTGGATAGTAGCAAGGGCTTCGCCATCAATGTCTACCATCGCCAGTTCCGCACCATGCAGTCGTTTACACTGGATGATACGCGCCAGCGCACCGAGGCCGAAGATGGCGCTGCCCGCGCCAATCACCACAATTTTCGGGGGCTTTGACATAAATAATCCTTCGCTTACAGGTGTTGTCTGAACCAGTCGAGCATGGCGATAAACATTTCCGGTGTGTACTGATGCTCGACACCGTCATACACAACCGTTTCAAACCGATCTGAAGCGTTATAAAGAACATAAATTTCACGCGCAAAATCATCAATGATGCGAACACCCTCAAATGGTGAGAGTGGGTCGTTGTTCCCGATGAGGATGCGCTGGGGACGAGGTGCGGTTAAAGCTGCGATATGTTCCATGTCGAGGCCGGATTTGAGTACACCCGGAAGGTAATAATAGATTGAATGACGGTCATACTCGCCTCGCGCTGCAAAATTATGATAGCGCGTCATCTGGGCAACTGGTACGGCGACTTTCACTCGTTCATCCAACGCGGCTAACCAGGTTGTGCGCGAACCACCGAGGCTCATACCCGTTGCACCTACCCGACCGGCATCGACTTCCGGTCGGGCTAGCAAAGCATTCAATGCCAGCAGGTCGTCGCGGACGATCATTCCCCACAGCGTTTTGCCTTCCCAGAGGAAGTGTTTGAAGAGGGATGTCTCTGTCTCGCGGCCTGGCTCAGTGGTCGGTGCGATCCCCGGCTGATTACTGCTGCGTTCGCCAAAGCCATAAGCATCAATCGTCAGCACGATATAACCAGCCCGTGCCAGTTCAATGCCGGGGAGCATGTCGATGTTAAAACGATCCTGGAAAACCTCTTCCTTGCCGATGTCATATTTGCCGCCATGCGCGTGCAGATACACTATGGCTGGGGCGGGCAGTTTTTCCGGCAAAATGAGATAACCGGGGACAATTGACCCGGCGCCGTTGTCGAAGTTCGTTTTGTGGACGGTGAAACCTTCGCGCTCAGTCGTCTCCATAAGCTGTAAATCCGGGGTGAAGAGTGGTGGTAGATCGCCGAGCAGTCGCCATAAAGTAGCGCGGTGTTCATTTTTTATGGTTTCCCAGTTGAGCTTAGGCAGCATTTGTGTCATGTCTACCTGATGTATTCAGTGAGAAAGTTCATGCTGCGATCACGATAATTCATTGTCAGCTCAATCGCGCCGTCACCGCTGAGACCGTTATGCAGAATCTCGTGGATAGCCTGCGCCACCGCCGCCGGGTCGTCGCCACCGGGGAAAGTGACATTGCGCCCTACCATCGCCCCACGCACATTGGCGCGTGTTCCCACACCTGCTGCGAATTCGTAAAAAGTCGAGCGCGGGTCTTCTTTGGATGGCCCACCGAGCAGAATAATTGGTAGGGTGGTCGCCATAGCGACGCGGTGATAATCTTCGCAGTAGGGCAGTTTGAGCCACATATTGCGCGACGAGTCACCCAGCGCGGAAAGGATGCCGACCAGTCGTACCAATTCGTCGGCAGTATTTTTCATTACCCAATTGCCGTCGATGTAATCCATCCGCAGCGGCTCGACGAAGGCGGGCAGTTCATAACGGTTGAGATCAGTGATGGCCTTCGCACAGTAGTCAATTGTGTCAAGTGTATGGGGATTGTCCGGCACGAAGCGGATGAGCATTTTGCCGCCATCGAGCCGGAAGCGGTCAAGCGACTCAGCGCTGTAGGAGCCGAAACGATCATTGATTTCGCCGACAACGCCAGTCACACCGCCGCGCTGCATACAGCCGATCAAGACTTTGTTATCGAGGAATGATGGGCCGCCACCCTGCTGCACCAGATAGTCAATAATCAACAGGTCTTCGATCATATCCGGCGTACTCATAAAGCCATCAAAATCTGAGGCAGTCAGGACGCGCAAAATCCGTCCCAGAACTTCATGCCGATTCCCCATGATGAAAGCATCCGCGCCAATATTGGTCACGCCGCGCCCTGGATGATCTGCCGCAAGGATGCTCAGTTTGCCATTGGGCGCGATACGCTTACGACGCTGACGCAACTGCGCCTGCTGCTCAATGATTTCCGGTGAATCGACCCGAATTTCAGTGATTTTGTCGAAAATGTTCGCCGGGAAAAATGATTCCAGATCAAATTTGTAATTACCGAGCGTGTATTCAACGGACATCAGGTATTTCCTCTATGGGATACAAAAACGCATCCGGTAATTCTAACGAATTTTTGGGCGGCTTCATGATTTGGCTCCGGATTTTGGCAGTCGGGCGATGGACGGGATGTCCCCAATCAGTGGCAGGGCATAGTCACGGAAGGCATCGTTAATCATTGTTCCTGTGGTATCCATGAAGCTGCGTGGGAGTAAGTGGGCAGGGCTGTTGGCTGCCTCTGATAATGATACTGTTCCAGTTTTGCAGGTATAAGGTGTGTCAGAGGAGCGTTCGAGAGTCACCATCAAACCATTTTTTCCTTGTGCCAGTAACCTTGCTGCTGCATCTCCTGCTGCCGCTGCCTCAGCGCGGTCAGTTTCGGAAACACAGGTGCTCAGAGATCGGCCAATAGTATTAGGACGAAGAAAGCGGGTTTGCAGGCCAAGTTTTTCCCGTGTCAGCCGCGTCAGATGCAGTGCCGGGCCGTCTGTCAGTGAGTAAAGTGTGCGCCCCAGGGAATCAGCCAGATTTGTGCCGCCGACAGGGAGACCGTTCACATTGCGGATGCCTTCACCGACGACAACAAAAACATATCCCAGCCGAGCATGTATCTGCCTGACATCGGCTAAAAACTGCGTTTCGTCAAAGGAGATTTCCGGGATATAAATCAGATGGGGGGCATTATCTGCGCTTTCTTTTGCCAGTGCGGATGATGCGGCCAGCCATCCAGAGTCCCGCCCCATCGCTTCAAGGATAATAACATCATCAAAGGTTTTCATGGCTTCCAGGTCAAGGCCAGCGTCACGGACGGCCAGCGCCAGAAAACGGGCGGCACTGCCATAACCTGGAGTGTGATCGGTGCAGGGCAGGTCGTTGTCAATCGTTTTGGGAATGCCAACGATATTCAATTCAAAGCCCGATTTTACAGCCGCTTCGCTCAGGTGATGCGCCATCCACATGCTGCCATTGCCGCCGATGAGGGCGAGATGGTGAATATCGTGCTGCTGAAAAACCCGGATAATTTTTTCACAGTCATGATCAGACAGTTTATAGCGGCTGGAACCAAGCGCCGCTGCTGAGGTATGCAGGAGCAGGTCAAGCAGGTTATCGTCAGATTGGGTAAAGTCAACAAAGGATTCTTTCAATGCACCTTCAAGACCATGCTCCAGCCCGACTACATGTTCAAAGGCTTCCAGTGCTGCCCGAACGAAGCCGACCAGAGCCGCATTAATGACTGGTGTTGGCCCGCCCGCCTGCCCGACTGCTATTTTGTTTTTACTTTTTTGTGCGCTCGACATAATTATTTTTTCAAGTGGACAAATTAATTATATAGCCAAAATTGACAGTTAACAGTTACCAGTTTTCAGCACATGATCTGAAAGCTGAAACCCCTGTTATTTCATGCCGGTGGTAGCGATGCCGGTGGTGATGTAACGCTGCAAAAAGGCGAAGACAATCGTGATGGGCAGCAGCGTCAGGACAGTCATTGCCAGCACTAAATCCCACTGAGTATTGAATTCACCCTGAAAGGAATTGAGACCAACCTGAAGCGTGAATAGTTCTTTACGGCTAAGCACGATCAGCGGCCATAGAAAGTCATTCCAGCGCCACATGACGGAGAAAATGGCGAGTACAGCCAGCGCCGGGGCAGCCAGTGGCAGGATAATTTGCCAGTAGATTCTCCACTCTGTCGCACCGTCGATACGCGCCGAGTCCAACAGTTCGTCTGGAATAGTGAGCATATACTGGCGCAGGAGGAAAACTCCCGTGGGGGTAGCGGCAGCAGGGACGATAACGCCGAGGAGATTATTATTCCAACCGACCTGCGTAATCACCAGAAAAACGGGAATCAGGATGACTGATAACGGCACCATGAGTGTGCTGAGTATGACGATGAAAATGACGTTGCGTCCCCGAAACTGATATTTACTCAGCCCGAAAGCGGCCATACTGTTGATGATGAGCGTGAGAACCGTTGAAACAAAGGTGACGACGACACTGTTGCGGAGGTATGTCCAGAAGTCAAAGCCGGCGATGCCGCGCGAATAATTATCTAGCCCGAAGTAAATCGACTCAACTGGCTTACGCTGATTGATATTGACCCTGATAATTTCATTCGGACTGTCGGGGTCAACCAGTTGGGCCTCGATCCCGACGCGCATGACCTGAGCCAAACGCCGTACGCTGCCATCCTCGAAGGTTACATCGTAGAGTTCCAACGCATTGTCATAACCTTCCACTATGGTCGTTTCCTGTTTATAGGGGAAAAATGTAGGCGGGAACTGTACCAGCGCTGACTGCGTTTTGAATGACGACATCATCAGCCACAGAATTGGCCCGAACATGATGACCGTCCCCAGCGTGAGATAGGCATAGGTCAGCAAATCGCTTGTTGAAAGTTGTTTTCCGCCGCGCGTGCGGGTGAGGAAATTCAGAACGGTTTTCAAGGACGCCTCTTTCGGGATCAGCTAGGAGTAATCGGTATTTCGTCCGAGGCGAAGCTGCCCCATCGTCAGGATGAATAACACTACCGCCAGCACCATTGAAGCGGTAGCGGCGAGGCCGTACTGTGGCACATTAGGGTCAAAACCAGTGGCGTAAATATACTGCACGATATAGTTGGTGGCAGTTCCCGGCCCACCACCTGTCAGCACATAGGGCTGGTCGAAAACCTGCACAGCGCGGATGAGTGACAGCACCATGACCACTAAAAGTGTTGGCATGAGCAGCGGCAGCGTAATGAATCGAAAACTCTGGCGTGGACTCGCGCCGTCAATCTGTCCAGCTTCATACAATTCGGCTGGGATGGATTGCAGACCGGCTAATAAAATAAGGGTATAAAATCCCATTTGCGCCCAGATGCTCACCATCACCACCCAGAAGCGCGCCCAGTCTGCATTGAGCAGGAACGGTACACGCTCTCCACCGAGCGCGATAATAATCGCATTCAGCACGCCGTCACGCTGAAGAATCCATTTCCAGATCAGACCGACGACTACCGGTGAAAGCAACACCGGGTAGAAAAAGACTCCTCGGAAAAACCCACGTGCGCGGATACGCTGGTTGAGCGCCAGCGCGGTTATAAGCGCCAGCAAAATCAGACCACCTACCTGAGTGATGACAAAAATAGTCGTATTTGATACGGCACGCCAGAAAATATCTTCACGGCAGGTATTCGGATTCAGGAAATCCTGACAGTCAAATAATACTTCTAAGTTTGCTGCCCCAACGAAAGGGCGATCTGCCGGGAAAATTTTTGTACCGCCGGTGACAGCGTAATGCATATTGAGAATGGTTGGGAACAGAATAAAAATGCCAAAAATGAGGAGATTGGGCAGTACAAAAATATACGCCATACCGCGAATCCCAATACGCCGCTGCAACGGCCCCATCACCAGATCGAACAATTGAAGCAGAACATCCAGCGCACGGACAAGCAGGTTGGGCTGCGGCCTGTTTATTGGAGGGCTGGTTGCTGATTGGGGAGATGCGGGTAGGCTGGTCATAACAATCTTTCTTCAAAATTTCAGAAAAATACTCAGACAGTGAGCCGAAACCCACTGTCTGAAAGCTGTATTTAGCCGCCTGCCGCCGCGATGGCATCATCGACATCGGTCTGCATACGGACGATGGCATCATCAAGCGTCAGTTCGCCAGTGAGAACCTGTCCCAGCCGGTCACGGATAGCATTGAAGACCGCTGAATTTTGCGGGTGGAAATTCAGGCGATAGGCGTCTTCGGCAATGTTGGGAAGCTGCGCCAGGAAGGTATTGAGCGCGTTCTTGGCCGCGTCAAGTTCAGTGTCGTATTCAACGCCCTGTTCTACCAGGCCAAGATGACCGGGGATGAAAAGGGTGCGAGCGGAAAATTCACCCAGCACATCTTCCTGCACCAGATAATCCATCACGCGGGCCACTTCTTCAGGATGTTCGGTTTCCTTAAGCGCCATCAAGACCGCGCCGCCAGGCAGGCCAGTGCTTCCACCATCACCACTAGGATTAGGTACAGCTTCCCAGTCAAATTTATCGCCGATATTATTGGCGAAGTTGCCGATTTGCCAGCTACCGGCCATATAGAATACGACCTGACCATTGAGGAAGTAATCAGTCGCCGGAGCATAAGTGCCGCTGTTGCCTGCCCAGACTTCTGCCGGGGTGATGTCATCAGTGTGCCAGCCAATCAGGGTTTCAGCCATCTGACGGAAGCCGGGCGAATCAATGGTGATATTGCCATCGGCATCAAAGTAGGTCGCGCCGCTGCTGATGGCAGGGCCAGAGAAGCGGTGGCCGGTACGATCCATTGCCATAGCATAAGGTGTCCCAGTGGCTTCAGCAACCTGGCGAGCGGCCTCTGTCCATTCAGCCCAGGTGACGGCATCGCTGGTGTCACTCGGCACTTCAACGCCTGCCTGTTCGAACAGTGTGCGGTTAATGAAAGGGCCAGTGATGGTGAACTGTGTCGGGAAACCGTACAGCCCGGTTGTGTCACCTGCCGGACGCATGGCCTGAAGAATATAGGAGGGGAAGCTGGCATCCCAGTAGTCGGCATCCGGCAGGTAGGGACGCAGGTCGAGATAGTAATCAGTGAGCGTCGTAAAGGCGGTTAGCCGGGCGATATCCGGGCCTTCGCCAGCCTGAATTTGCAGCGGCAGGGTTTTGAGGATGCCTTCGGCATAATCAATGGTGTCGATAACGACCCTGATGTCGGGATTTTCGGCTTCAAAGCGATCCAGTAGGTCACGCAGGACAGCGCCTTCATTGCCATCGTCGTACCAGGTAATACGGAGTTCTACCGGGTCCTGCGCGGAAACAGCGCTGAACGCCAGCAAACTGAACAGGAATAAGCTGAACAGCATTAAGAGAGTGCGTTTTTTCATGATGATTCTTTCTCCTTCAGCAGTCAAATGAACATAACAGTATGTTAATCATGTCCGTTTCATGGGGTCTGGTTAAATTCCGTGCCTCCTTATGTGAGATTAACTGCTCAGGCTACTAGAGCCGAAGTACAGGTAGGTCGAGCATTCGCGCAAATGAGAGTAGAGCGTCCACATGGTCGCCATATGTCAGCGAAATGTGATGCTCCAACCCTTCGGAAATTATTGTATCCAAAATGACCTCCGCCGGACGATCAAAGCGTACCACGCCAGAGGTGCCAGCGAAACTTTTGGGCGCACGCTGCATGTCGCCACTGCCAATCACTAATCGGTAGCTGCCAGTGGCTTCACTCAGTCGCGCCAATGTTACCCGGCCCGGTTTGAGTGGGAATTCCATGAGTAATGGCAGTTTACGGTTGGAGTGAATGGTTCCCAGAGGGCGTGTATCTGAATCAGCCATTGAGAGCGGCGCGAGGCCGCAGTGCCACAATACCAGCCCATCATGTTCATCATCTGCTGCAACAATATCGCTGCCGAAAGCCGGTTCAGCGCTGATCCACTGAAGGATAAGCTGCGTTAGC
The DNA here is from genome assembly GCA_964447795.1 of uncultured Anaerolineaceae bacterium. Classification (GTDB taxonomy): domain Bacteria; phylum Chloroflexota; class Anaerolineae; order Aggregatilineales; family Phototrophicaceae; genus CFX2. The sequence goes on along the minus strand of CAYUTY010000009.1, from coordinate 70,290 downwards.
GTCCCATTTACATCAGCTTCACAGCTACAGGGTATTTGTTCATCGCTCAAAAGTGAGAGTGCGCCGCAGGCCGCGCAGCCGAGTTCGGTAAAAAATTCCGGCCAGCAGCGTACTGCCAGCCCATCTAACTTCTGATGATGGGCGATCTCTCTCAGGGTGGAATAAACGCCCAGTGTGCCGCGTGTTGATTCGGCATCAAGCTGGTCAAGACCTTCAACACGAGTAGTGAGGTTGTCGTATAGGGTTTCTACAGCATGATAAGGGGCGCGTCTCGCCCGGACAAACACTTCACTTTGCAAATCAATCTGAAATATACCCACATTGAACTGCTGTGCCAGTTTATCCTCGTTTACGAGGCAGGTGTCAAAACCGCCCGGCGCCTGGCCGACTCGTCCGATACGCGCACCCTGTAACAACCGCCATGCTCGCCCGGCACGTCCCATGCCATCGACTTTTCGCAGTGCTTCAGATGCATCAGGGGCAGCGTATACATATTCATAGGGATATTTAGCGCGTTTCAGGCTGTGTGCGGCCAGGTTGATTCCGCAGAGGGAGTTCAGGCGCAGCCGTCCTCCCGTTCGCTCCTCCGGTACCCCCCACAGGAGAACCGGCACATGGGACGCTTCGACAATAGCATTGACCATTGTCGTATCGGCAAATGTTGCCTGAAAAATGATGAGCAAATCTGGCGCTTCAGAAGCGAGCATATCCCCGGCGGCACTCGCTTCGTCAAGATTCGTCACCAATCCGTCCGGCCCGACAAGCGTATAACCGGCGTTTTCCAACGCTGCGCGTGCCTGTGCCGTCATCTGGGTGGCGAGTGGGATATCAAAGGTCGTCCGCGCGATGGGGACAAATCCCAGGATAATGTCGTTCGGTGAGGTCAATGCGTATCCTCTTGCGGTCAAGCCCTTAAACGATAAATGAGGGGAAACTGACTGTCAATATTTTCAAGATTAAAAAATAATTCCCTTTATGTCGCATTCTGGTGATAAAAAAAGTGGTTGAGCGCCAGCGCCGCCGCACCGATCACACCTGCTTGCCCATCGAAGCTGGGCCGCCGCAACACCACGCGCTCACCGAGATTGGCGAAAGCCCGCGTCTGGAGTGTGGCTTCAACCGTTGGGAATAGCAAATCTTCTCCCTGAGCGAATACCCCGCCCAGCACAATCATTTCTGGGTTGAGGACATTGACGAGGTTCGCCAGGGCGATGCCCATATATTGCGCTCGTTCCTCCAGCATGGCGCAGACAGCCGTATCGCCCGCGCGGGCAGCGCTGAAGATGCGTTCGATGAGTGTTCCTTCTCCATCGCGCAGCGTTTGTGCCAGCAGGCCGCTGCTATTCTGTTCCGCCAGTTTAAAAGCTTCGCGGGCGATGGCTGACTCAGAAACCAGGGTTTCCAGACAGCCAGAATTGCCGCAGCGACAGGTTTCACCACCGTGTGGGATGACAGTCGTATGGCCGATTTCACCCGCGCCAGCGCCGCTGCCCCGGTAAATTTCCCCGCCGACGACCAGCCCTGCGCCGACGCCAACCCGCGAGTAAACGAAAGCCAGTGTATAAACGTCTCGTCCTGCGCCAAACAGCATTTCGCCCAGCGCCATCGCACGCACATTGTTCTCGACATAAACCGGCATATTGAGTGCATGGGCAAGCCACTGGCGCACAGGGACATCACGCCAGCCGAGATTAGGGGCGATCACATTGACACCGGTTTCAGTATCGACGAGTCCAGATGCGCCAACGCCTGCGCCGATTATCGCACGTGGCTCTATTCCGCTGGCGGCAACCGCTTCTTTCACCAGCGCTGCGACTTCGGTGAGCATAATATTCGGTAGTTTGTCCGGGGGATGGGGGACGGATAAGGTATACTGAGGATGTGCGTAAAGATCTGTTATAGCGATATTGACATGATCGACATCGAAGTGAATGCCGACAGCAGAACGCGCTTCCGGGATAATTCTCAGAGCAGTCTGCGGGCGGCCAACACCCCGGCGCCCATTGTTAGGGCCGTGACCATCTTCAGTAATGACCCCCTGTTCCAACAGATCGGTGACAAGGTTGGTGATGGTGGTGGTGGAAAGGCCTGTCATTTTCGCCAGCCGGACGCGGGAGACATACTCATGGCGCAGGAGCGCCAGCAGAATTGCGCGTACATTGTGAAGCTTGATTATGCTGCTGCTGCTGCCAGTAAGGAGTTGCCGCATGGGCATGTCTATCTCTTAAACAATTATTTATTCAACTTGAAGAAATAAACAGGATGATTATACGGTATTTAAATGCCAGGGTCAAACCAGATCAGCATTGGAGCAACCCAAATGACAGATGATTATCGCGCCCTGATAAAAGAGCGTGTGCTGGATGAATCACGGTTTATCAGCCTGGTGCTGAAGGGCAGATTAAGCGATACACTTCCCTACAGACAGGTGAACGCGCGTCCGGTAGTGATTAAAAATCAGCGCTATTTACAGTTCGCCCATTTCACCCTTAAGCAGGACATCACCAAAAATTATACGCTGGCCGAGGCAGATGGACATCTGGATGAATTGCTGTCACTGCCATTCACGGCGATTCAGGTTCGTTCGACAGATGAAGATTTGAATGTGCAAATCACCAAAAAAGGCAAAGTCATCATCCACAGAGGTGAGGTGGAAACTGAACGAGAACCCCATCTCGCGCATGATGCCCCCAAAACCCTTCCCATTCCGGCTGACCGCCCGGATGTATTTTTGCAGGCGGCTGGAATTCAAAGTACGGATGGCAAAATAAAAGCTGATATGAGTGGTAAGTTCGCTCAGGTAAACGAATTTCTGAAGCTGCTGGAACATACGGGTGCACTGGAAAATTTTGATCATGCCCCACTGGAAATCCTCGACTGCGGCTGCGGGTCATCCTATCTGACATTTGGGTTGTATCATTATTTGAATGACATACGAGGGATACCAGCGCGGCTGACAGGTGTTGATAACAACGAAAAACTCATCACAAAGAGCAATCGACAGGCGGAAAAGCTTGTGGCTGATGGCTTGTGTTTTGTGCGCTCACCCATTGGAGATTTTCAGCCTGAAGTCCCGCCAGACATCGTCGTTGCCTTGCACGCCTGTGATACGGCGACGGATGATTCGCTGGCAGTTGGGATTCGGGGAGGTGCAGGCCTGATTCTGGCCGTTCCCTGCTGTCATCATGACCTGAATCGACAGCTTCAGGCTGTCGCACCGTTTGCGCCAGTGCTGCGACACGGCATCCTCAAGCAGCGTATGGCTGATATGTTGACGGATACCTTCCGGGCGCTCATTCTACGTATCATGGGGTATAAAACTGATGTGATTGAGTTCATTTCATCGGAACACACAGACCGTAATCTGATGATTCGAGCGGTCAAACGGGTGGAGCCAGGCGAACGCGAATTTGTCCGCGAGTACCGCGAACTGCGAGACTTCTGGGGCGTCATACCCTATCTGGAAAAATTGTTGGGTAAGGAGTTTGCGCGATTGATGGAGTAAGGGCAATGCACTGATTCGCCCTTACTCCAGAGGTTATATTAATTGCCGTTGGGATGCACGGGTGTCAGCCCCAGCGTGGCCGAGCGGCGTGTTGTCAAAAAGTCATCACGCGCTTCAATCTGGTCTTTCAGACGCTTGAATGAATCTTCCAGCAGTTCAACCGGCAGGTCTTCCAGATCGTCGTAAGCCACCTGTGTCAGTGCATAGACGGCGACCTCGCGGATAAATGCGCCGGGGTAGCCGATCAGTCGTGGCACGAGGCGGGTATGTTCATCCTTCCACATCGCGCCGAGATACTGTTTAAGCATCTTTTCAGCATCATTGTGAGCGCGTGTTTCCGGGATGATAAAAATGCGGTCAAGCCGCCCCGGTCGCTTGAGGATACGCTCATCAATCGCCTCCGGGTAATTGGTAGTGGCGATCAGCAGCGTCCCCTGGTCATTCATGGATGATTCTGAGCCATCCAGCACATTCAGAACCAGGGCTTTTTCTTCCTCGTGCAGATAGGCATCCAGTTCTTCCAGCAAAATGAGAGTGGGGTGGCTGGAAGCAGTTGCTACTGCCAGCGCGTGCTGAATTTTCCCGAACGTCGAACCGTAGTGATCGTTGGGGTTACGGTAGGCGCTGGATACATAAATTACCAGATAACCCTGCTCAATTGCCCATTTTGCCAGCGCGGAGCAGAGCATGGTTTTACCGGTACCCGGCACACCTGCCAGCAGCAGTTTGCGGAATGGCTTGAGGTTCAACCGCTTGTAAATATCAATACCCTTCCTGAAAAAAGAACTGACATCGTCCATCAGGTCTTCCTTCAGTTTGGGCGGCAGGATGACCTCTTCCCAATCGGTTGTCGGCACGAATGACGCTGTCCGACCGCCGATGATGACTACCTTTTCGGTTGGCATCAGGGCGCTGGCAAGACGGGTGCATTCATTGGAAAAAGCTGTCCAGGCCGGGATGAAAGCCCGCGGCACAGCAGCGACACAAACCAGATTCCATCCGTCATTGGTATAGTGCGCCCCCATCACCAGCACATCAACATTTTCACCATTTTCTGTTGGTGCGAAATGGTAGAGGTACGCACCAGTGCGGTGGGTGATCTGTGCTTCGCTGGTGTAGGTTGTCACCCGCGTGACTACCGGGCAGTCAACCGGGCTGTAGCCGGAGTAGCGGTAGCTTCCTTCAAGGTCAAAGTCTGGATTAAAGCGTTGTGTCACTAACTCGTCAATGCACGAACTTGGAATCCAGAGCGTGACCAAATCCTGATCGGGGTGATTGGGCAGCCATTCTGTTTCAATCCACTGCCCCATGACATCCAGTTTGAGCTGGCTTGCGTTGTTAGTCAGTTCGCCACAAATCATCGTTAGTTTTTTAATGTGAACTCATTACTTTTCCGAGACCATCATTATATGCAGATATAAGGGCAAATGTCGATAGTCGGTTTTTAAAGGGTCACAAGGGTTCAGGTTGTGGGCTGTTTTTAATTAGTGGCTGGTGGTTGCCACTCAAAGAAATTCTGACAGCCAACCTCCAGCCGCAGCCCGGCATCAAGATAGATAATCATTTCACTTTCAGCTTTTCCCTGCTCGACTAATTCACGGGCGCGGGCAGCATCTTCATTAGCGCCCAGCAGGTTGAACTGTTTGAGACGGGCATCACCGCGCAGCAGGTAGACAAAAGGTGCATCCGGTTCGCGTTCAAGCGCCTGGGTGTAGGATGTCTCTGCTTCGGCATACTGGCCCAGATTGCAGTAAGCAAATCCTTCCATCGTCATCAGATCGGCGCTGTCTGGCAGAATAGTTAATGCCCGCTGCGTATCAGCGAGCATCTGATCGTATTGTTCGAGGATAAAGTGACCAACGGCGGAGAATAAGGGGCCGATAACCTCATCATCCCCTTCACCAAAGGTGGTTTTGATGAGCCGGTTAGCAAAGGTAGGGTCAGGATATTCGCGCAGGATGGTGTCGAAGTAATTGCGCGCATCGTGGAGCCGCCCCTGCCGCAGCGCGATCAGCGCAGAGACCATGTAGGGGAAATTGTTATCAGGTCTGAGCGATAAGGAATCCTCATAGTCGCCCACCGCCTGATTGTACTGGCCGTTCATGTAATGAAACCAACCCCGCATATTATAAGGGAACCAGTCCTGCGGCTTGCTTTGGATGATAGCATCATAGGATCTGATTGCTTCATCCCAGTCTTTATTTGTCATCGCTACCATCGAGCGCAAATATTCCGGCATCACCCAGTCCGGTTCGCGTCTTTCCGCCGAGCGAATATCCTGAAGGGCGCTGTCGATGTTGCCGAGCCGCTGCTGCATCAGTCCCCGTGCAATGTAGGTGATAGGGTTGCCGGGGTCAAGCGTGACAGCCGCATTAGCTGCCTCAAGCGCATCCATGTTCTCATCGCCGTAGCTGATAAGAAATTGATGCAGATAGGAGGCAGTACCAATACCGTCTATTTCCAGTGCAGGTGCGTCAATCTGATCAAGAATTGCCAGCGTCCGCATGGCTTCGTAAGCGTCTCCATCGGCCATTTGCAATAGTGTCAGCACGCCCAGCACGTGATTAACGGTGGTCTCGGCGCGTGGGTCACGCATGTGGGCTGTAACATTGCCGCTGCGTTCCAGTGTATCGCGGTCAAGCGGCATATCAGGAAAGGTTGCCAGTGAACCAATCTGGATTTCCAGTTCGATCAGGTCAGCGGTGTAATTGCCCCAGATAATGACAGTCGCACCTGTTGTGTCTGCCACAGCCTGTGCTTCTTCTCTGGAGCGAATAACGGCTGGGTACTGTCGAATCCGCGCCTGTGAGAAGGGGATGTCCTGCTCCAGTTTACGCTGCAAGTCGCGCACGATAAACCGAGTCACATCGCGCTCGTCGGCGATAGGTTCCAATTCAGCGACCAGCACCATATACTCGCCGGGTGCGGGTGGCTCAATTGTTACCTCAGCAGGGGAGACAGCACGCAGCGCATCTGTAGCTGGAAGGGTCGGGTTCAGGGCTGCAAGTGTTGGGGTGTTATCTGGCCGAGTTGCAACCCAGAGCGCACCACTGCTGGCGAGCAGCGCCACCAGCGCGATAATGCTCAGCAGCATGGTGAGCAGGGCGATTTGAGAACGCAGTCGCCGGGGACGCCGATGATGATGGACGACCGGTGTGATTTCAAAGTTTTCGCGGATTTGCTCAATCAGGCGGGTAACATCCCGATTGAAATCCGGGTCGTTACGGACGATAGCCGCGTTACGGTAAGCCAGATCACGCAGATCGCCGGGGAGGTTATCCACAGCGGGCATATCTGCATTATTGACCAGCACCGGCACTACCAGTGTCTCTGTTTGGCGATGCAGTGCGGCTGCGATTTCAATCCGCACAAAATCATTGGGGTCATGCAATCGGCGATAGCCATCCTGATCGCGGATGTCGATCCAGTTCTGGCCGATGACCGCCAGCAGCACATCGCACGACTGGACTTCATTTTCCAGAATGGCTTTGAAGTTCGCGCCAACAGGAATTTTGTCAACATCTTTGAAGACAAATTGTTCCCCGAAAGCCAGCGCCAGCCGATCATAGATGCGCCCGGTGACAGCGATGCTGTCTTCGCGTCGATAGGACAGAAAGATGCGCGGTGCGCCGCTCACCCGCTTGATCGTCCGGCTGAGTGCGGCGGAAGGGGTAGGCGTGTTCGAAATCGGCAGCGATTGAGGTGTGACGGTCACGGCGTCATCAGGCAGCGGTGTTGTCACCAGCATGTCATCCCCGGCGTTGAACAGGTTCGACATACGCTCGATAGAGGTATCCGACCCTTTAATGAACGCTTCAAGCTGCGCCCCCACCAGTCGTATGCTGGCGATACGCTGTGAGCGCTCTTTTTCCAGCATGGAATAAATCAACCCGATCAGCGGGGCAGGGGCATCCGGGCGGAATTGCAGCAAATCAGGCACTGGTTTTTGCAGAATAGCAGTCAGCACGGCGGCAGGTTGGGTTCCTTCGAATGGTCGTCGCCCGGCCAGCATTTCATAGAGCATCGCGCCGAATGACCAGATGTCGGCGCGAGCATCCAGTTCTTCTGCCATGCAGCCTTCGGGACTCATATAGGCATAAGTGCCGATGAGGGCACCGCTTTCGGTCACACGGGTGCGATCACCCATGTGCGCCACTCCGAAATCAGTCAGGCGGGGTGTGCCGTCTTCCGCCAGCAGGACGTTAGCTGGTTTGATGTCGCGGTGGATGATGCTAAGGCGATGCGCCCGCGTCAGCGCGTCGGCCAGATCAAGGGCGATCTCCAGCACACGCTCAACAGGCAGCCGGGGTGTTTCTTCCAGCAGATCGCGCAGCGAGCCACCGCTGACATATTCCATCACCAGATAATGCTGCTCATCTTCACTGATATTTGCCAGCACTTTAACGATATTGGGGTGATTCAATCTTCGCAGGGCTTCGCCTTCGCGCGCAAAGCGTTCCACCAGTTCCGGGCTGTCATTGATAATCTCACGCTTCATATGTTTGATGGCAACAGGCTGTTCAGTATGAAGGTCAAGCCCTTCAAACACATCGCCCATACCACCCTGACCGATTAACGCGCCAATTTTGTAGCGCAGCCCAATAATCTGATAGCTCATAAAAAAGGATTTTTCCTGTGTTTGGTTATTCCAACTATAGCATATCTGTGTCTGCCTATGCTTGTCTTTAAAAGCCAAACCCCCCGCCCAAAAGAGAGCGAGGGGTCAACACACGATGGAGATGCAATTGGAGCAACGGGACAAATCATATCCCGTTAAGGCTTATTTGCTGGCTGTCCGCATCCGCCGGGACAGCATAATCACGCCGACCAGGCCAAAGGCCATCAGTGCCAGTGCGCCCATGCCGCCGCCGCTGGTCGCCATATCATCGAAGAAACCGGTTTCTGGCAGCGCTGTCGGGATGACGCCGGGAGTCTGGAAGACTTCCTGCGTCGGTACGCCACCACCACCCTGATCGAGCGTTGGCGGCGGAGCGAGCAGTTCCGCCAGTGCCGTTGCCGTCAGTGCCACACCGCCCGCGTTGATTTCCTGTGTCGGCGGCTGAGTGGCCGGGGTGAGCAGGAAGTCAGCCGTTGCCTGAGCTGCTGCCGCTGTAGCCGTTTGCAGGTCAAAGAAGGCCTGCTGTGTTGGGTCAAGCGTCGGCGTTGCAAAGGCGGCTGCTGTTTGCGTCAGCGCATCATTAGCCTGCTGCGTCAGAAACTCGGCAGTGGCAGTTGCATTAGCCTGATTATTGATGAATTCAGCGGTAGCTGTCTGGTTAGCTATTTCTGCCTGCCGGGTGGACTCAATAACGCTGTCGGTAGCCCGCTGCGCTACTACCGTTTCCACCGATTGATTGGTGGCAACAATCGAGGTTGCTGTCAGATCAATATCGGTTGGGCCGGTATTCTGGGTGGCGATGAACAATACCGCGCCGAGGCCCAGCACGAACAGCAAAATCATCACGCCAGCGATAATGATGAATGTCCGGCTTACGCCGCCGCCAGAATCCTCGCCATCATCTTCGATGTCGGGCATATCGTCATCTTCAAAACCAAAACCCCCGGCATCATCTTCCAGACCAATATCGTCCGGCTCGTCATCGAACTGGAAACCGTCGTCATTGTTGTCATCAAAATTGAACGAATTATCGTCGTCAAAGTTGAAATCGTCGTCGTCTTCCAGGTCTCGTCTGTTGAAGCTCATCTTCATCTCCTCGTGTTGGAGGCCGCAAGTGGTGCTGCTAACCTATTATCGCCCAAACACCTCTAAGTTCGCCAGTGGAACCCACACTTTTTCACCAGTCACCAGCTCAACCCAGGCGCACGGTACTCGAAGTCCATTGTCTAACAGGTGGGGTGTTTTTGGCAAATGGACGATTTTACCGACATTTCCGGCATTGGGCGGCCGCGTCAGGCGCACCTGAGTCCCACTGGTCAGCGTCTGGTTGATGTTTGGGCGCGGCGGGCGGGTCGTCATCCGGCTGCTAGGGTTGATAATCACTTCTGGCCGGTTGCTTTCCCAACGGCTCGGCAGCGCGGCGTCCAGTGTAGCCTGCCGTCCATTGAAGTTGTTAAGCAGGTTGAAGACGCTCGCGCTCATGCGGAGTGAACCAAATCCTTCTGTCAGCAGAACCGCGCCACGCAGCGCCAGCACCCGCTCGGTCAGATCAGCTTCCATGCTGGGGACAATTAGCCCGCTGAAACCCTGATCTTCCATGATGAGCAGGCCGGTTTCGCGCAAGGGGCGCTTCGAGATAATGATCGCGCCGCGATATTGCAGATCAAGCTGGTCACCGTAAATGCTTTCCACGCCATCTTCCGGCTCGACGCGCAGCGTGCCGATGACGCGCCTCCCGTTGCCCCATACCCCCTGTACCAGCGCACCAAACGTTTCGATGACCACGCCGCGCCCCGGTTGAACAGCCACTACCTGCCCGTCAACACCAGCTTCGATATCGGCAGTTTCCGGCGTTTCCTGGATGATGATGCGCCCATCGCCAATATAGGCGATAATACCTTTGACCGGAGACAGCAGGCGTTTGCCGCGTTGTTTGCTGGTGGTCAGCGGTGCTTTTTCTTCCACCCCGTCGCCAACCTCGAACATCATCAGATCAGCCAGATCATCCGGGTTACGCAGGCGCAGATCGCGGGCAGCCTCAATGATGATATAGCGCGATGGCAGAACACCTTTCGCCACGATGTCGCGCAGATTAACATTCACGCCCTCGCGGACTTCGACCCGGCCTGCTGCATCTTCTGGCAGCACTCGTTCGCGCCGGATGGTTGTCATTTCCAGCAAATGGCGCTGATCAGGATAATACTCCATGCGCTATCGTCCTCGCAGTTCGTCCAGCTCATTCTGGAAATCATCATCCGGCATATCATCTGGCGTGAGAATATCATCTCCAGCATCGGCAGCCTGTTTGCCACGCCGTCCAAATCCCCGTCTCTGACGTGTTTCCTGGGTCGGTTTAGCTTCGGAGCGTCGTCCGCGTCGTCCGCGCATTTCTGGCGGCGGCTTCGGCTGCGAATTGTCCAGATTGCCTTCTTCCAGCGCGTCAACCAGCCATTCCTCATCAATCGGGATGACTGCCGCGCCAGTGACTTCTGCAATCCAGGTCGGCATCTGCGCGGCACGCCCCCGTGCATCAGCAGCCAGTGGCAGTGATCGACCTCGCGCATCAAAAATTAGTCCGGCACTGCCACCTTCCAGCGTCAGCCGTATTCGCCCACGCCCGCCGATACTCGTTCCACGTCCGCTGGCAGAGACATCCACTCTGGCTGTTTTGCCCAATCCAAGCGGGTAAACCCACAAATGTCCGCCTGCGATATCCTGTTTGATGACTTCGCCAGTTTCGGTTGTAATTTTCACGCGCATGGCCGTGCGGTCAACAGTGGGCTGCCCGGAGAGTGAAATTGCAGTTCCCAATCGTTCCAGGCTGTGACCGTCCATTACCTGCACCACCGCGCCAGGGTTGACATGCGCCAGACCACCCAGCGCGGCGATTAATCCATAGGGATCGGCCTGAAGCTGAGTTACACCAGTTGGCTGGTTCGCGTCCAGCAGCCGCAGCGCATTGAAGCCGGGATGACCGGTTCGCGTCAGCGCTGCCCCCGCGCCAATGATGACTTCAAAGGGGGGCATGTTCCCGGTGATGGTGTTTTCTGCCGAGGCTGTCCATGATGGGCGAGAAGCTGCCAGCAGTGTTTGGATACCTGCCCGCAGCAGCGCATGTTCCAGGTACAGCCCTTTCAGCGTTTCCGGTATTGTGCCGGGGCGCAGGGTTTTATTCAGGGTGTAATGACGTATCTGGTTTGGTGTGGTGATGAAAGGAACCCAACGTTTGATGGCTGTCTCGCCAACCAGATTGAGCAGACTGTCAGCACTGTGCCCGAGGCCGATGTCGGTACGAATGGCGGTTGTCACCCGGCCATCCACTGAGGCCGATAGGGTGCCAACTGCACTGCCAATATCGACTGCCAGCACATTACCTTTAAGGGTTTGTCCCAGATACTCGGTAATCAGATAGTAGCTTTGTGCCGTCGGCAGTACGCCGAATTCACTCAGTTTTCCTAAAGCGGCAAATCCTCCGCTTTGACCCGTTTGCCGCTGGTCAAAAGCCAGTGCAAGCTGTACCTGTGCTGCTTCCAGCTCTTCGGCGTCAATGGTCGGGCGTACATTCGGCGCAACCAGCACTGTTGTCAGGCCGTCAAAAAGTGCGCGAATGGCCGGGACAAGTGCGCTGTTCCCCGCATAGAGAACCGCTGGCTTGCGTCCGCGTCCCAGCAGGCGGAGCGCAAACTGCACGACTCGTGCCTGCGCCAGCACCGGCTCCGCAGCGCCGCCCTCTGTCCCACCGGTAATAAAAATCAGATCGGGGCGGCTGCTGAGAATGGCATTGAGCTGATCTTCTTCAGTGCGGTCGTCATTCAGGCTGAGTTCTTCGACAATCTGAATGTAGGTTCCGGCAGCAGCCCGTAAACCACTGGCGAGGCTGACCTCTGGAATGAGGCCAATCAGAACTGTTCGCAGCGTGCGTCCCGTGCTGGTGGTCGCCACGAAATAATCAACACCAGAGCGATCAGGTTGTTCCGGTGTGATGATTTGCTCTTTGTCGTTCAGCAACCTGCGCCGTGTGACTTCACTCAACTGCCGGGCGACACGATGAAGCCCAACACTGGCATTACCAATCGGATAGCTGGATGTTGTCAGACCTTCACCACGTGCGACCATGCGGTACACGCCATCTACCAGATCAATCAGGATGACCCGCGTGGTGACGTTGCCGAAATCTGCCGCCAGGATACTGCCCCCGCGTTCCTCTGCCATGCCTTAGCCTCCCAGAATTCGCGCGAGGATGAAACTGATGCGCTCACTAAAAATCGTCAGGCTGGTCAGGATTGCCCCGGCATAAACTGCGCCCAGCGTGATGACGATGAATACCTGACCCACACCGCTGATCGCCCGCACCACCAAACCCCGGCGCGTGCTGCCATCAGGTCTGCGCCGCGCCAGATACTGAAAATAGACCAGTGTACTGGCGACGCCGATGAAGATCAGAAAACCGTTCAGTACATCAAATCGAACACTGCTGCTGGTGGCGTTTGCCAACGGGAGCAGCGTGCCAGAAATCGCGCCGACCAGAGCCACCGCTGTGCCGACACCGATGATGAATGCAATGGCGATGTTACCCGCTCGTCCCATGCGTTTGGAAGATTTGAGCAGGAGCAGCAGGCCGAGAATAAAAGGCACTGCCCCTAGCGCTCGTTCGCCCACTCCCGCTGTCGGCGCGAGCAGTGTGCCGCGCACCCAGGGCAGCAGTACACTTTCAACCGTTACCAGCGTGATGTATCCGGCTGCCAGGCCGACGAAGATATAGACCGCCAGCCGGTAAAAAAAGTTGTCGCCTAGCACATAGCTGAAGATCATCAGTGTGAAGACGAAGCCAATCCATAGACCAATCTGTTCGCTCACGACTGCTTCCTCCGGCTGAAGATGGCACGCAGAATGTTGATGACTGCGCCAACCGTGATGATGAGGATAATGGCGACCAGCCCCATCGTCATGCCGTACCAGCGTTCGTTTCGGTAAACATCAACCGCTGGTAGCCCGGCGGACACAACAGGCTCGGAGGTCGCGGGTATGGAGGTGGCTTCGGGTTCGCTGATCGACTCTGTAGCTTCGGCTGTAATTTCAGGCGTGGTTTCCGGCTGGAAAACCGCGATAAAATTCACATCCGAAATCAACCCCACATAAGCGTTAGGGTCTGCCCGTGTACTGCCTTCTGGCGTGGGCGTGACCGGGCCTTCAACCGCGATGAAATCAGCGGAAATCCAGCCTTCCCGCCCATCTTCCAGCCGAATTTGCAGCCAGTCCCCATCGCCGCTGCGCCCAATGACCTGCACAATGGTGCCAGGCTGAGCGCTGGCAATGGCGGTGAAAGTGCGTCCCGGCCCTTCGCGCACATTGACTGCCTGACCAGCGTCTACCACCCCTCGGATGATGGGCAGCGGCGTGGGGGAGACATTCGGCGTTGGTGAAGGGCGGTCAGTTGGTGTGGCAGATGACGCGGCTTCAGTAGGTGTTGCGCTGGGAATATCGGTAGGCGGCACATCGGTTGGTCTATCCGTTGGCCGCGTTGTTGGCGAAACTTCAACGGCTTCCGTAGCGATGATGTCTGTTTCTTCTGTTGCATCAGTTTCCGCTGTCGCCTCAATTAGCGGCGTTTCGGTTGTTGGCGAGGGCGGTGGTGTTGTGCTGGTTGGCGGAATTAAGGGTAATTGCGGCGTTCCCTCTGTCATACTCTCGACCAGTGCGCGATAGGTATAGGCGTCACGATAGCCGACAATCATGCCGCTGATAGTGCCGATTCGGGCAGGCGATTGGGCGATAACATAAGGCTCGGCCAGGGGTGCTGCCGACTGGCTCAGGGCGACGACCAGCGGCGCTCCTGTCAGCGGCATGATTTGTTCCGCCCAGGCACGCACATCTTCCGCATTTTCGGAAACAAGCGCGATTACACCAAATTCGCTCAGCGAACGGACGGTCAGACGGGTGGGTGCGCCATTCACATCAGTCGCCAGCAGGCCGGTCAAATCCTGCCCAAAAGCCCGCAGGCCGACGACTTCCCCGGCCAGATAGCGCACCACATAATAATCTTCGTTAGCGATGAAAGGCTGATCATTATCACGAACCGAGTCGCGGAAAGCCGCATCGACGGTGATGCGCTCCAGTACATTTTGTGCGTGCAGCAGACCAATCGCATTCCCGCTCACCAGGACTGGACGCGCTCCTCTTGCCAGCACATGACGCAGCAGCGCGTCCAGCGCACTGTCGAGTTCTGCCGCACCCGTCGGCCCATATTCTGCCGCGATCAGTGCCAGTTGGCCGGTACGGAGCGCATCCACTCGCTCAAAGACGCTTTGACCCCGGCTGCCAGCGGCAAAACGCGCGGGCGGTAAATCACCAATTCGCAAATTGCCAACAAAATAGGGCAGGATCACGGCCAGTGCCACCAATAATGTGATGAACAAGCGATCAATCTTGGGCCGGCGGCGTGTTTGGCGGCGAGCGACTGGCAGAGATTCCGCGCTGGGTGCGAAATCTATAAGCTCCGGTTCGTCGTCGATCATATCAGCCAGATCGGGCGCTGCCAGTGTCAGATCAATCGCTGATGGCTGCCGGGCGGGGTGTCGCGTCTCTTCTTCCACACCGACCAGTGCCTGTAATAATCTGATCTTATCACGCTGGGCGTCGGTCAGTGTTAATGTGCCAACCAGACCAGGTAAGCCGGATTTCATCGGTGCGGCAGATAGCACTTCTGTCACACCGGGCAGGAGCGTCCGCAGGACAGCGTTGGGGGCATCATCGCGTGCGGTGGGCAGCTCAAGCCCACGTTCATGCAGCGCTTGCAGGCGTTCCGGCAGGTCATCCAGTGAACGTTCTTTTTGCGACTGGCGACGGACAATGGCAGCAGCAGAAACCTGATCGACTGACGCACCCAGTTCGTTTAACCAGTCGGGTGCATCCGGCGAAAATTCCGGGCCAGGGCGTTCCTGCGGCGAGCGGCGAACCGCAATTTGTTCCAGATCATTACTGGACAACAGTTGATCGAAGTCAAGATTCGCACTGTTGTCGAAACTGCTTTGTGGCAGTTCACTTTCATAAGAGGCCAGCAGACTGTCGATGTCCTGTAAACCGGCAGTATCCAGTGGATCGATGCTGGCGGCAGTCTGAAATTGATCGCTGTTTCCAGTTTCCAGATTGGCGAAGAAATCATCGCCAAATTCTGGCATGTCGGGTTCTTCAGCCGTCAGCGAGTCGGGGTCAATGTCACCCAGTTCACTCAACCAGTCTGGTGATTGATTGGCTTCCGGTTGAGACTCCTGTTCAGCGAACCAGTCCAGCGCTTGGCTTTCTTGGGAGGGCTTTTGATCGAGAAAATCATAACCGGTTTCGGGTGCATCTAATCCGAGTTCGGCGAAAATGTCTGCCGATGCATTCGGTGCGGCAGCGGGCGCAGCCTCAGCAAGCCAGTCTGGAACTGACTCTTCAACAGCAGCTTCAACAGTTTCTTCGTCAGCCTCCACTGCATCGAACCAGTCGAGCGCATTTGATTCAGGCATCTCTACTTCAGAGCGCGCGGGTGATTCTTCGAGCTGTGTTAACCAATCTGGCATATCAGCCGCTGCCGGGGCATCAGCAAAAAGGTCATCGAAATCAGGTTCGCCGAAATCTTCTGCAACTGGTTCAATGATCGTTTCAACAACGGCTTCTTCTGGAGCCTCGTACTGTTGCAGCCATGCCAGTTGACTATCTGTTTCTTCTGATTCCAGCAAATCATCGTCGAATTCGGGCAGTGGATATTGCTCATCCGGGACAGCTTCTTCGGCTAACAGATCATCCCCACCGAAATCGCGCATCCAGGCCAGCGGGTCGGCCTCATCTTCGGGCATAGCGCTGGTTGGTTCATCATTATCATCGAACCAGGACGCAGGTCTTGCCTCCGACGGCAGTGAGGTCGTGGACGGCTCAGGTTCATTCACAGCGCTTAACCAGTCGAGCGCATCACCGCCTGTATCGCCACTTAGACCGGCTTCGTCGGACTGCACTTTTTTCCAGTCCAGATCGCCAGTGAAGCCAGCACCGCTGGTTGATTTATCACCACTGCTGCTTTGTGGGCGCTGCCAGTCGAATGCATCATCATTGGCCTGGCTTAGCTGATCGCTGAAGGCGTCTTCAACATCCTGCCGCCAGCTTAACTCGCCGGTGAAGCCGGTATTATCTCCTGAATCCGAAGCGCCGGATTTCCCTGGCTTTTTTTGCTGCCATTCAGGCAGGTCATCGTCGGAGTCGTCGTCCGGCGGACGCAGTTTGTCAAATTCGTCGCTCATACAGCCTTATCCCGCGTTACGGATTTATGCAGCCCAATGATTTAATCCCGGTAAGAACGATCCTGTCCGATCAGCACGCGCACCCCAGCCACCACTGTCGCCAGCGCAATGCCCAGCAAAATGCCGCGTGCCCCGGCACTGACCGGCACAGACAGCAGCCAGTCGCGGAAGCTGCTGATTAGCCCCAGCCCTGGCAATGGCAGCGCTCCAACCAGCAGAATCAGTAAAACCAGCGTGAACAACGCCGTTCCCCAATTGACGCGGCGGCGCATCATGCGGTACGCGCCATAGACCAGCGCGAACAGCACCAGTCCCGCCAGCGCTGATTCAATCGAAACCTGCACGGTTTCCAGCAAAATGGTTGTCAACGCCGGTTCACCAGTCAGCACGCCTGCGCGTTCCAGCATGGCCAATATCAGAACAGCCAGCGTGCTGAGAATCAATATCAGACTGTAAAACCAGCCGCCCTTGCGCCCGCCAATTCGCAGGAAATGGACGCCGAGCAGATTAATGATCCCAATCAGGATGGTGACAGCCGTTGTGATGACGACCAGTTGCAGAAAAATATCAGTCAGACTGCCGAGAATGCCTGCATCCGGCCCTGCCAGCAGCCCAACTAGTGTGAGCAAACCGAAGCCGATGGCAATAGCAGTGGCAAGTGCTGCATTCAGACGCCCCATGCCTTAGCCTCCCCCCAGCAAGCGCGAAATTGCCAGACTGAAGCGCCCATCTAAAACTGAGTCGCCAACGGCTATCGCTGTCGGAAGCAGGATTGCCAGCACCAGCAGCCAGCGCAGTACATCCTGCGTCACAAGTCCGGCGGTTTGTGATGCGGATTTACCCAGATAAGCCCCGGCAGTGAATATTTCTTCCCCAATAAGAGGTTGGTCGGAAAAGACATAAGCGACAGCTTGTCCGGCAAGCTGGTCACTGGTAGCGATGAGGGAACGATCACGGCGGACAGACGCTTCTGCTACCAGCGCTAATTCCGGCCCGAAGCTGCCAGCCAGAATATTTGAAGATACGCGGTCATCACCCAGGGTTGCTGTTAGCGCGGCGGCAAAAGCCAGTGAACGCTCTCCCGCGGGATACCAGCGGGTGCTGCCATGCCGGAAGTTGCCGATCAGGCCGCGTGATTGATAAGCGCGGCGCAGAGTGTCCTGTCCCAGGGGCAGGGCAGTGGTATTGCTGACCGTCAGCACTGGGGGTATCCCGCCAATAGCCGCACGTTCAGCCACCTGGTAGAACAATTCAGCGCTTGCCAGTGTCAGCAGGGTATTGTTGCCGCCCAAACCGGCGCTGCCGAAAGAGACATGAACCGGACGATTGGCTTCAATTGCTTCCCCAACCGCCATTGGAATGGCACGGTAGGCAGGAATATCGCGCAGGGCATACAAATTCCGCCGTCTTCGGACGAACTGTGTAACCACTACGCTGATGACCATCGTCAGCAGCAGGATCAACACAGTGATGACCTGAGTGGTGCTGTCCAATCGCTGCCCCCTATTCTTCCAGTCGTCGTCTTAACGCTTCCACGCCTCCCGGCGCTTCAAGTGCTTGCGCTACGTCGTTGAGCGCCCCCCGGTCGAGCAACAATCCCAGCACTGGCTGGCCTGCCCATATCAATTGCGCTCCCAGCGGCCCCAGCGGCTCCAGCACATCCAGTGCGATGCTCAGTGGAACGTTGAGTCCGCGTGCTTTCAGGCTGTCAATCCAGTCAGGCGGATTTTTGTCTACCATACGCAGGAGTATAACACAGGGCGTAATTGCACGAAACTTGAGGCATAAGGGACTTTTGGGCCAGCATCATTGTTCTTGAAAGGCGCTGGTATAATTTCCGCCATGACCTATCGACAGACACACTCTACCCGAACTGAACACATTATTCTCGCTGTGATGATGCTGGTCGCCGCCTTTTTGCGCGGACACTACGGAATGCAGATCGAACACAATGTCGATCATGCTTATCCGGTGTGGCAGGCTTTGACGACGCTGGAACATAGTGTGTTCCCGCTGGCCGGGCAGGGGACATCGGTCTTGTTTGCTAACCCCGCTCTGACCGGCTATCTCTATCTGCCTACTGTCGCTCTGACGCGCTCGCCGCTGGGGGCATATTTGCTGGTGATTGCGCTCAATACGCTGGGTATGCTGTTAGCCTATCGGGCGATAAAATCCGCCTTGGGCGTGCGGCCAGCCTTGATCGCGCTGGCGCTGCTGGCTGTCAACCCCTGGATCATCGAATACAGCCGCACAAGCTGGGTTCAAAGTCTGCTGCCTTTTTTTGCCGCAGCATTGGCGTGGCTGCTGTGGCCGCTTTTGCTTGGTCGGAGCAAACATCCTTTTCGGCGGATGCTGCTGACGCTGGTCATGTTAACATTTTATACTCAGACTTATTTGCTGGCTTTTCTGACTCTGCTTCCGGTTAGCCTGCTGCTGCTGATTTTTCGGCGACATATTCCGCTTCGGGCGCTTTTAATAGGTGGGGGGATTTTTATATTCGCCTCCCTGTTATATGGGATGGGTCTTGCCGGGCAAATGAATACTGTCGAGTCTCGCTTGGGTGAATTTTCTGAGAGTCCGCGCCGTCTCAGTGCCGAAGCCTGGGAACATGCTGTAAGGCTGGTGAGCGGTGCTGATTATGAACTGGCACGTGGCGCAAATGCCCCGCCGTATGATTCTGACTTTCGTCACAGCCTGACACAGATCGCGCAGGTTGTTGTATTGGCAGCGCTGCTGGCCGGAATATGCCGGGCTGGAATTGAAATTTTACGGCGCGGTAAAAAACATGAAGCAGCCCTTATCCTGCTCATCTGGTTTATACCGCCCATTCTATTGATGTCTTATGTTGGTCAGCCTGTACATCCCTTTTATCAGCTAATTGGCCTGCCTGCCGGTCATGCGCTGGCGGCGTGGGGACTGGCGACCATTTTTCGTGCGAAAAATCGCTGGGGCTGGCGGTTGATCTGGGTGCTGCTCATCCCGTTGGGTCTGCTCATGGGTATCAACAGCACCCGCTACTATCAGGAAACAGCCGCCACGCCAGGTATTGATGGGCTGGGTGCGCTGCCCTTGGATTATGGTCTGCAACTGGGGCAGGCTATCAGGACATATTTGCCGCCCGGCGGAATCGTTTATGCTGATGTGGATGAATGGACTCTCAACAGCTTCACTGGCAGGACATTTCGCCTCATCCGCGACACACGCGCCCCGGTTGTCCAGCTTATCCCGGCATCCGGCGGTTTGTATATACAGGCATCGCCAGATCAAATCACCCTCCCGCCCTATGCCGAACGCGCCGAAATCCTGACTCTGCGTGTTTGTTTCAATATCACGATTGACCGGTATGCTCCGGATACAGCTATCACACCTCCTTCTGAATTTTTTGTCGCTACCGAACAGGGACTGGCGCTGCTCGGCTATGAATTGGCAGATCAGGATGGTGAATGGACTCTGACGACCTTCTGGCGTGTGGAGGAAATGACACCGGACATTTCCCAGACGCTGTTTGCGCCGTTTGCCCACATTTTTGATACATCTGGCGAACGAATCTTAATTGTGGATGGTCAGCCTGTGCCGGGTTATGAGTGGCAAACAGGCGATCTTCACATCCACCGTATGACATTCACGCTACCTGAATCGGACGAGTCCTTTACCCTGCAAGTCGGCCAGTATGACAGCCAGACTGCCCGCAACCTAATCTTTCTGCCGAACTATGTACCGACGGTGATGCTGCCGGAAACATTACAGCCGGAGCGTGGTGAAAGCAGCGTCCAGGACGGCTAGATCAATAGCGAAATGCTCTGCCAGGATTTCTGCTGGATGGCCTTCAATTGCATAATCTGTGCGTTCCCCATTGCTGAAACATTCCAGTTGAAAGGGTCTAACCGCACTGTTGAACCGCCACATCTTTTCATCAATCACTTTATTGATGACAATGCGATCAAGAAATAAGCCGTTCGTTCCGTAATCAGCGACGGTTGCGTTGCGGTAGGCATCATCTGGCACAGGTTGGTCAATCAGCGTAAAAATATTAGTCTGTGGATGTGGCTGCCGCTCCACCTGATAGCGATGGCTGCCGTCGGGTCGCAGCGTATAATCCATCAGCGAGCTGCGACCCTGGCTGGGCATAGATTCGTCCAGCCGCAGCGGTGTATCAATCGGATAGCCGACATCGGTCAGCCAGTGTTCACCATCAATACGCAGCACGATTGCGGTATGACAGCCAATTGTATCGCCCATGTTATTAATCGTCAGATAACCCTCATAACCTAACTCACACAGCAGCGCGAAAAAAGCATAATTGCTCTCGAAACAGGTGCCGCCTGTACCGGCTGTCATGGCACTTTTCCAGAATTCACTCGGCCAGCGTGGACATTCTTCGGTCGCTGTGGTCTGCGCCCGTTTGACAATGCGCGAGGCGCTTTCCCAGGGAATGGTACGGGCATAGGCTCGCAGCAGGCGTTCCAGCAGATCAGATGTTGGTGGTGCGGGCTGCACGTTGAGAAAGTCGAGAATTTCATCAGAAAAATTGAGTTGGCTCGTCATACAAGTACCCTGACTCAGATAGCTTAAAGGCAAAACTTAGTATACTGTTATTTGCGTTTTGAGATCAAATGTTCTAATCTAATGGTGATTTTCATTTTAGGAGGTGGTATATGGCTGTTAGTACAGGCTTTCTAAACGTTAATGGTGGGAAATTATACTATGAGGTGACGGGTCAGGGTTTTCCCCTAGTCCTGATTCACTCACGATGGATGCACAGTGATCTCTGGGATGAACAGGTTAAAGCTTTCACCCCTCATTATCAGGTCATTCGTTATGATGTGCGCGGGTTTGGGCGTTCTGAAATGGCGCTCATCCCCTATGATGATCTTGATGATTTGCGTCAGTTGTTCAATCATCTCAATATTTCCCAGGCGCATCTCCTCGGTTTGTCAATGGGCGCGGAAATAGCCATCAACTTTGCGCTGAATTTCCCCGAACGAGTCAGGTCGCTTATCGTCTCTGGTGCCAGTTTGGAAGAATATGAATGGTCAGAGCCATTTAATCAGGCATGGGGAGCCTTCGCCGCCGCTATTGAGCGGGATGATTATCCTGCTGCAATCAACCATATTGTACAGATGTGGGTGGATGGCCCGATGCGTCCCGCCAGTGAATCTGTCCGCAGTCGAACGCGATTTCTGATGTCGGGTCACACCTTTGTGCATCATAAGCCTTTTCCACTGCCTGCGGAAAACGAAATTTCGCCTGAGAAATCTGTTCAATCAGCGCCGCCTATCAGCGAACGGGAGAAATTTGGCCGATTGCATTTACCGGTATTGGTAATCGTTGGAAGTGAAGACTGGCCGGAAATGGTGGCGATGGCCGGGATACTGGCAGAAGATTATCTTCCTGATGCTCGTCTGGTGATACTGCCTGATGCGGCACATATCACCAGTCTGGAACAGCCCGAAAAATTTAATGATGCAGTATTAAGTTTTCTGAAGGGGCAAGCTGGGCGCTAGACCAGATATTTTTGAAACCAGTCGAGCGCCCGCGTCCATGCATCTTGAGCCGCATCCGCTTTGTAAATATGTGGGCGAGTGTCGTTGAAGAAGGCGTGTTCGGCCTCCGGGTAAATCACCAGTTCGTGCGGCATGGTGTAAGCTGAAAGCCCGGCATCGAGGGTCTTAATAGTGGGCAGTACCCGGTCACGATCACCGACAATATTGAGGATAGCCGCATTTGAAGTGGCGAAGGATTCGGCATCGGGCGAGCCACCGCCATAAAATGCGGCTGCTGCGCCTACATCCGGGTTGCGTGCAGCCGTATGCAGCGCCAGCCCACCGCCCATACAAAAGCCGATGACGCCAATTTTCTTTGGCATCACATAGCGCTGCATTTTTAGATAGCCTATTGCGCCATCAATTTCCTGCATGGCGCGCTCACGGTCAAGATTCATGGCCTCTTTACGGGCGTCATCCGGCTCGGTAGTGACGACGCCATGATACAGGTCAGGGGCAAGTGCCGCGAAGCCCGCCGCCGCGAATCGCTGGACGATACTCCGAATATGCGCGTCGAGTCCCCACCATTCCTGTATCACCACGATGCCGGGTACAGGTGTATCTGTCTCCGGGTGGGCGAGAAAACCCATCGCATCCTGCCCATTGCCGGGAAACTGAATATCTGCTTCGTGCATAACTTTTTCCTACACCCCCATTGTTGAACCAGGCGAATAAACAAGCTGACCAAGTGGACTTTGCGGCGGGTATTCGCTCGATACCACCTCGACCACTGTACCAATATCCGCCCAGTCGTATAGTAATTTGGCCTGATCGTTTTGTGACATGACGCAGCCAAAGGTGTAGGGTGAACCAACATTGCCGCCGCCCAGATAGGCGCCGTTTGGCAGCAGCACCGCCCCATGAAAACCATTCATCAGCCCCGGCCCAACTTCATACATGCCCATAAACCAGTACATTGTCCACTGGCCGCAGCTTCCGCCGCTGTTGCACAGGGTAAAACTGCTGCCCAGTGCTTCTTCTTCATGGCTCAAAATCTGGAAAATGCCGGGATACGTGGGATAGTCCGACATGCCCGACGAAATCAGCCAGTTAAATTTCACCTGACCATTTTCAAAAGCCGTCATGGACTGTGTATCGAGATTAACCACGATGCGTTTGGTCGGCACTGGATCAAGCGGCAGTGTTTTATCCCGCGAAGGTAGTTGAACAATGTCGCCAATAGACAGTTTCCCCAGGTCTCTGCCCAGGTTGGCTTCTTCCACCAGATAATACGGGATACCGTTGCGCCGGGCGATACGGTATCCCGTATCACCTCCCACGACCTGATAGGTTGTTGGATAGTAACGCACGCGCAGGGTGACACTGCTGGCACGCTCGGCCAGTGCTTCCCGCAGGCGCTCTTTCGTCTCAATCTGGTCGAGATAGCGCGTTGGATTGCCCTGCGGGTTGAGTGTGCGATTTTGAGCTTCAAGGAAGGGCGAGAAAGTAGCATCGCGCAGTGTCAGACCGTATTCACCTGCTTCCAGCCATGAGGTCAGTAGTTCACGATTAGTCGGCCAGGATACGGTTTCATCCTTGAAGGGATCGTAACCCAGTACCTTGAACGCCTGGGAGGTGATGGCTTTCGCATCTTCCAGAAATGGGTCGGGGTCAGCTACATCTGGCGGAATCGGATTCATGAGCAGGTCTATCCGGCGTGTTTCGGCAAATCGCGCCGGGTCAGCCGCCAGCACTTCCATGACGGCGGCCACATCCAGCATCCGGCCTTCTCTGCCCCTCATTCCTACCAGTTGCTCGCCCTGCCATTGGTAGCCTGCGTTAAAAGGCGGAATGTCAGTTTCCGCCGTCATATCCAGCAGGAAGGTTTGGGCGATATTGGCGTTAAAGGTGACGACTGGCTCAATTGTCCAGCCCATAGGGATACCAGCCATGCCAACTGTGCGGGCGGCTTCCGCTGTTTTGCCGGCATTAATTTGCAGTCCAATCTCAATCGGTTTGACCGACCATGATCGTGTGCCGTCAATGAGTTGAATTTGTGTATCATTTTCCCAGGCACTAGCCAGGGCATAAGCGGCTTCATCCACCGTCTTGTCACCCAGATAGACTCCCGCTGACCATACGCTGGGGAAAATACGCCCTCCGGCGACATAACTGCCGATGAAAAATATAAATAGAAGCAGGACGGCAACCACAATACCCAGTCGAATATGCGGCAGGTGTGTTGCATACCACCAGGCATCACGAGCGATAATGCCTGCCCGTGCTTTCCATTCATCACTGATTCCAGGAAGGTTCACGCCGGACAGTCGAATGCTGCTTCCCTCACGGGTGCTGGGTGGCGCTTCATTCGCGCTGCGTTTGCTTTGCCGCACCATGTACCGTTCGCGGGCGCGGTTGCGTCGGGGCTTCCGTCCAGGTTCGTAAATGTCCATGATCCTTGCTTCCAATAAGTGATTTACGTTACCCAAAAGGCAATCTAAATTTACCACAATCTCCATATCGCGGAAACTGGCTCTAGCTGGATGCATTGTCGGGTCATCACCCGATAGCCTATAATTTTGCTTATTGTCAAACATCCTGCTTGTAAAGGAACTGGTGTGATACAAACCGATATAAGAACAGCTCGCACGGGTGATATGGGGCTGGTGGGTATTGCCTATCTGAGTTTTATTGCATTAGGTATGCCGGGTGCGGCGCTTGGTGTGGCCTGGTCTCCCTATATTCAGAATACTTTTGTGCTGCCCCTGGATGCAGTTGGCCTGCTGCTGGCGACTTCAACAGTGGGTTATTTTGTCGCCAGCGCTAATGCTGGCAGGCTGGTTGCACGTTTTGGTATCGGTCAGCTTTTGGTCATATCCTGTGGGCTGGCAGCGGTGGGACTGATCGGATATGCCGCTGCGCCTTCCTGGTTGGTGATGGTCATCTTCGGGCTGCTGGTTGGCGGCGGTGGCGGCACAGTAGACTCGGTGATAAACATCTTTTTCGCGGCGCGCTTTGGCCCACGTTTAATGAACTGGTTACACGCCTGCTTCGGTGTCGGTGCTACTCTCGGCCCGCTGATGATGACGGCCATTCTTAGCGGAGGCGCTTCATGGCGAGTGGGTTATGTGGTGGTGGCTGTCTTTTATGTGCTGATGGCTGTCCTGTTTGGCATCACCCGTGATCGCTGGCACATTGAAACCCAGGTGGAAAATAAGGTGCAGGCAGCCCGGCCTGCTTCTACCATTCGCCTGCCATTAGTCTGGATAGGAATTGCCACTTTTGTTCTCTTTGCCGGACAGGAAGTGATACCTGGTCAGTGGACATTCAGCCTGTTCACCGAAACACGCGGAATTTCAGCCGAGTCAGCCGGTTTATGGGTTAGTATTTATTGGGCCAGTTTTACCGTAGGGCGCATTGTTTTCGGTTTTATCATCAACTGGCTTGGCCCGAAGCTGCTGATGCGTTTATGTTTATACAGCTCCATTATTGGCGCAGCACTGTTGTGGTGGAGTCCCTCGGATATAATAGGCTTCGCCGGATTAATCATTTTCGGTTTCGCCCTGGCGCCATTATTCCCGGTGTCGATCACCAACGCGCAGGAGCGCCTCGGCCCCCAGCACGCTCCCAACGCGATTGGCTTTTATGTCGGTGCGGCTAGTCTGGGGATTGGTGTCCTGCCCGGTCTGGCGGGCGTATTGGCGAACAGCACCGGATTGACAGTTATTCCGCTGCTGGTATTGATATTTTCAGTTATCATGACCGCCCTCTACGAAATTGGTGAGCGCATGTCGTTAAAGCGCAAAAACGGCTGATGACTCTTCTGTCCTCGTCCGACGGTGATTTGCTACCACGCTGGCTCGTTCGGTTGCTGCTGGCGGCGATGTTGTTGTTTGGCTCGGAAGTGCTTGCCTGGCTGCACCCTCAGATGCGTTTGCCGGGAGAGTGGCTGCTGCGGGCCGTTGGCAAGCTGGTTCTGGCGGCTGTTTTGCACGATTTTGTCGCCCGTTACCGCGTGTTTGACCTGTTCGGTGTGCTGACACTGGCAGGCAGTTACGGCCTGCTTAGTGCGCGCGTCCTCAATCCGGCTTATGCCTATGCCGAACTGCCGCGTACCCTTTTTACCCGCGTCATGGGAACACATGCCTTGCTGGCGGCGGAAATGATCGGCCTGTTTCTCATCGTGACCAATGGGCGCAGTCGGGCAGGGCGTGGTTTGCTGGTTGGTTGTATCATCGTTGGGCTGGCATGGGGTCTATGGGTGCGCTGGTGGCCGCAGGATGAAGGGTACGAGGCTGTTTCGCTCATGATGATGCTGGCGTGGGGTGCGGGGGGGCTGGCGTTGATTCTGGCCCTGCTGCGGGCGGCGGGTGGCTACAGTCTTGATCTGATGCCAGACGATATGCGTCTCTCACGGGTTGCCTGGGGTGTTATTGCTCTTGTGCTGCTGGCACTGCTGGTGCTGCGCTTTCTCCAGAATGCGCTCGACCCCAGCGGTGTGTTTCTGGTTACGCTCCTGCTTGTCTTATGCTGGGCAATGCTCTGGTTTCGCGGGCGGGTGCGCGGCGCGAACCTGCTTGATGGTCGCTTGCCAATGAATATTCTGCCCTTACAAAATTACATGGTATCGGTGCTGGTTTTTGCTATCGCTGCGGTCATCGCTTTCAATCTGCCGCAAATCCGTGTGGGCGAGGTCGATCAACTGACACTCATTGGTCTGGCTTTTACGGCCTACGGGCTGGCCTGGCTGCCCACCGTTTCGCTGGTGCTGGGTGTTCGTGGCTACCTTCGTCAGGTCAGCCAGCGCCAGTTGTAGCCCTATAAAAGCGACATGGCACATGCCATATCCCTCCAAATATGCCTCATATAATGATTTAAACCCGAAACGCTGCTAGTCCCCTGCTAGGCGTGTAATACTATTGCCACAAGCCGCACCCTCGTTATCTCATGAAATATGTGAAATGCGTAAAGAGGTATTATCGCAACATGAGTCGTGTTTTTCGCTGGCAGTTTCTTGCCTTGTCCATCATCTTCTTCATTGCTGCCTGTAGTCCACAGCGCGAAGCGCCTGGCATCCGTGAAATTCAGTCCAGCGCGACGCTGGGACGCGGCTGGATTAACAGTGTCACTTTTTCACCAGACGAAAGGACGCTCGCCGTCGCCAGTTCTGTCGGCGTCTGGCTCTATGATTCCGCCTCACCGGATGCTGCACCCCGTCATTTCAATACCCAGACGGAACCGGTTAGCACTATCGCCTACAGCCCGGATGGCGCATTTATCGCCGCTGGTAGCTGGGACAATACTATTGTTCTCTGGGATGTGTCGAAAGGTGATTCAGTCCGTTCCTTTCAGGGACATACCAGTGATGTCAACACCGTTGCTTTCAGTCCCGATGGGGCAAAATTGGCCTCCGGTGGTCTGGATAATGTTGTCCGTCTGTGGAATGTGCAAACAGGTGAACAGCTTGCCGCGCTGGAAGGTCATATCGACGCGGTGGAAAAAGTTGCCTTCAGCCCCGATGGAACACGGATTGCCTCTGCTAGCCGCGACTACACGGTGCGCCTGTGGGATACTGATACTGTCGCATTGGTGAACATACTTGAGGGACATAGTTACTGGGTACAGAGTGTCGCCTTCAGCGCGGATGGAAAGCAGTTACTCACGACCAGCGCCGACAATACTGCTCGCCTCTGGGATGTACAGTCCGGGACCGAGACAGTCCTGTTGGAAGGCCATAGCAATGGTGTGACGGGCGGCGTTTTTGCGGCGGATGTTATCGCCACGGGCAGTCTGGATACCACTGTGCGTTTATGGGATGCTGAAACGGGCGCAGCCTTGTCAGCGCTTGAGGGCTACAGCGGGTCAGTTAAAAGTCTCGCATTTGGCCCCCAAAATGGAACATTGGTAATCGCCAGCAGTAACGGCAGCATCGAACTCTGGGACTTGGCGAATAAGGCGCAGGTCGCTGCCATTCACGGACACAGCGGTGCGGTCAACAGCGTGGCGTTTAACAATGATGGTACCAGGCTCATTTCTGGCAGTGGTAATGTCATTACGCCCGACAATGCCGTGCGCCTATGGAATATCCAAACAGGCGTTGAGGAAGAAGTGCTGCTCTCTGGTGATGCGGGGAATGTCAACAGTGTCACCTTCAGCCCGGATGATAGCCTGATCGCTATCGGCAGTGAGCGTGGTATCGTCCAGCTTTGGGATGCAGTGACCGGAGAAAAATTGCGCGATATTGAAGCCCATCTCAATGATGTCTTGAGTGTCACTTTCAGCCCGGAAGGCGATAAGCTGGCTTCCGGTGGGGCAGACACCAAAGTGAAATTGTGGGATGTGCAGACTGGTGCGGAAATCAATGATAGTGTGACGGCGCAGGCTGTCAGCGTTTCCGAAGGGATGCTGGTCGCTTCCACCGAGTTCAGTGATCTCATAAAGCTCCCCGGTTTGCAGAGTGAAGTTGCGCTCAACCTGGTTTGCAGCCCCGGCGATGGTGTGACCAGTATGGCTTTCAACAATGATCGTACTGTAATGGCTTCTGCTATTTGGGACGACACTGTGCGTTTATGGAATGTGGCAACAGCCCAGGAAACCCACAAGCTTGAGGGGCATACCAATAATGTATTGATTGTCAGTTTCAGCCCGGACGGAAAACTGCTGGCTTCCGGTGGGTTGGATTCAACAGTGCGTCTTTGGGATGTCGCAACGGGTCACGAAATTGCGGTGCTGCGTGG
Source organism: uncultured Anaerolineaceae bacterium (assembly GCA_964447795.1). Lineage (GTDB taxonomy): Bacteria > Chloroflexota > Anaerolineae > Aggregatilineales > Phototrophicaceae > CFX2. The sequence continues at coordinate 41,671 of CAYUTY010000009.1, read as the reverse complement.
TCATTCCGGCTGGGTGAACAGTCTCAGTTTCAGTCCCGATGGTGCCACTCTCGCTTCCGGCAGTGACGATGGCACAGTTCGCCTGTGGCCGATTCAGTAATGGGGTAATCAGGCGAGGGTGTAGGATTCTACGCCCTCTTGCTTTCCCATTCCTGACGCAGAATACCCATGTGAATCAGATCATCGTAGCTGCCATCGCTCCATACATGGTCACGTAAACGGCCTTCTTCAACAAAACCGCAGCTTTTATAGGCTTTTATCGCCCGCTCATTCTGCCCATGTACCCGCAGGTGTACTTTGCGAAAGTTTCGCAGGCGAAAAGCGTAATCCAACAGCAGCGTAAGCGTTTCCCGACCGTATCCCTGTCCCCAATAAGCTTTGTCGCCAATGGCAATGCCCAGTTCACAGGTGTGGGCCGTATCGTCAAAATTAAACAGCGCGCACTGGCCGATGAATTTGCCGTCTGCCTCAATAGCGAACGATGCGCCATCGCGTCCACCGCGCCCTGCATTCTGGTCATATTCTGCTTCCAGTCGCGCCAGCGATTGAGGCATGGGTGGGTCGCCACCGCCTGCCAGTTCAACAGCAATATCATTGTTGAATTCGCACAGGCGTGGCAGGTCATCACGCTGGATGCTGCGTAAAAGGATACGTTCACTTTTGAGCATGAGTTTTCCCTAAATAAATAGGGCGAACCTGATAGGCTCGCCCTCAAATATAACCAGACACTTAAGCGGTTTACCGTCTCATGACCGCGCCGACGGTCACACAGGCGTTGCAGGTGTTGCCCGGTCGGATGATGGCATACCCGGCCTGTGGGTCTGCGCTGAATTCGGTTGCATCGACATTCCAGATAGTTAACAGACGGATGCGTCCGCTGTTCCTTGCCAGCGATACGGCTTCCGCCAGCCAGACGGCCTGATCCTGCGCTGAGGTATTGACCGCCCAGTCAAAACCGGGTGGCAGCGGCTGTGTGAAGCCCTCACCGGAGAGGTAGCCCAGTTCGGTGAAGCACAGCGGCTTGCTGGGGAAAACGCTGGCGTACAGGTTCACCATGCCCTGATAGTAACGGGTATAGTGTGTGCCGTTGCCGCGTGGGTCGCCGCTGTTCTGGCTCGGCGGGATAATGCCTTCGTTGTAGTGGATGCCCACACAATCCATCACATTGGCGGCACCCGCCTGTGCCATCTGCTGGATGAAAATGTTGTCGTCGCAGCCTTCCGCCGCGCAGCGTCCGCCGAAGAAGCCGGTCGGGGCGGGTGCGCCGCTGATGACCAGTACATTCGGGTTAGCCTGCTTAATACGCTGGTATGCCCGGCTCAGCATCAGGGTATAGCTGCCCCCGTTAATCTGTCCTTGCGGCCATTCACGGTTAATGTTTGGCTCGTTCCAGACTTCAATGCCGTCGGGATTCAGTGCCGCTACACCAGCAAGGAAGTTAGCGAAGTTTTCATAATACTGGTTCGGGTTGGCGGCAATCTGAGCTGGATTCCCAGTGATGCCCAGCAGAATTTTGAAGTTGTTGGCGCGTGCGGCGTCAATTGCGCCCTGTGCTATCGCTGGCGAAGCGCTGCCGTCCCAACGAATCTGGCTCTTGGCCCAGGTCATACCTGCGCCGCGCATCTGATCGGGGAAGGAGAAGCTGAAAACATGACCGCCCAGCTCAAAGTTTGCGCCAATTGGCGGGGGCGGCGTGGGGGTAACTGGGCCAGGGCCGGGGTTAGTGCCACCACCCGGAATCCGCAAAACCTGACCGGGATAAATCAGATTCGGATTGGCGATGCCGTTCAGGGTGGCAATCGCCTGCACAGTTGTGTTGAAGCGAGCGGCAATTCGGCTTAGTGTGTCTCCCCGCTGAACGGTATATGTGCCTTCAGTCGGTGGCGGCTGCGGTGTTCCCGGTGTGACCGGGATAGGCGTCACCGGTGGCGGTTGTACACCACCTGTAGGGATGATGAGTCGCTGTCCCGCGTAAATCAGGTTCACATTGACGATGCCATTCCGGGCGGCAATGGCCTGGACGGTGACATTGTAACGCAGCGAGATGCGGAACAGATTTTCGCGTGGGGCGACGATGTGGACGATCTCACCCGCGTTCTGGGCGAGTACGACGGAACTGCTGACGACCAGCAGCAGCGCCAGCAAACTGAAAATCACGATCCAGCGACGCATACGGTCTCCTTTTCTGTAGGGTTCGCTAAAAATTCTATTTCTTGCCCTGATAAGATGTATCGAGAAGTGTAGCACGACTCGTAAAAACGCGCAGGCTACCCCTGCAACTTTCCCAGACAAAACGTACACCTGACACAAATACCTGTGCTTTTCATCACGATCAGGATACTTTTTGGTGATAATTCACATGGAAAATCATGCCTTTTTGTCATTTTTTTCACCATGAAGTTACATTACGCCGGCTTATAATGGCGGCAATTGGAGCGTTTTTAGCCAGTTTGACCAAAAGGAGTATCAGATGGTCGCAGCCGAGCAGGAATTTAAGGGCCTAGTCCCCTCTGAAGCTGTCGCCAAATCGCCCGAAAAGCTGCTCAAGTGGGCGAAAGACAATGGCGTTAGAGAAATTGACGTAAAATTCACCGACATTCGCGGTGTGTTGCAGCATTTCAGCATTCCGATTAACAGCTTTGATCCGGATGCTTTTACCAATGGCCTCGGTTTCGATGGCTCCAGCATTCAGGGTTTCCAGACCATCAATGTGTCCGATCTGAATCTCCTGCCCGATCCGTCTACTGCTTTCATTGACCCGATCCCGGCCAATCCAACGCTTATCCTGCTCTGCGATGTCGTTGATATTGATCTGAACCCTTACCCGCGTGACCCGCGTGGTATCCTCAAGCGGGCTGACGCTTATCTGAAAAGCACCGGCATCGCCGACACCTGTTTCTTTGGGCCGGAAGCGGAGTTCTTCATTTTTACAGGCGTGGCTTACGAAGCGGCTCCCAACGGTACTTTCTACAAAGTTGAATCCAACTCCGGTTTCTGGGGTACGGGTGAGATGGGGCAGGGCTATCGCCCTCGCATCAAGGAAGGCTACTTCCCGGTTTCACCAACCGATAAGCTGCAAGACCTGCGTGCAGAGATGGTGGAGCAGTTGCAGGCTGTCGGCGTCGAAATTGAAGTGCATCACCACGAAGTCGGCGGCGCGGGTCAGGCCGAAATCGACATGCGTTTCAGCCCAATGGTTGAGATGGCCGATAAGCTGCTGACCTACAAATACATCATCCGCAATGTCGCCTACAAACACGGCTACACCGTTACATTTATGCCGAAGCCAATTTTCGGCGACAACGGTTCGGGTATGCACTGTCACATGTCATTATGGAAGGACGGCCAGCCGCTGTTCTTCGACAAGGACGGTTATGCGCTCCTGAGCCAGACCGCCCTGCATTATATCGGCGGTGTTCTCAAGCACGCCCCCGCTATTCTGGCCTTCTCCAACCCCACCACCAACAGCTTCCGCCGTCTGGTGCCGGGTTACGAAGCACCGGTCAATCTGGTCTACTCGGCGCGTAACCGCTCGGCGGCTATCCGCATCCCCATGTACAGCAGTAGTCCCAAAGCCAAGCGTATCGAAGCCCGTTTCCCTGATCCATCCTGCAATCCCTATCTGGCTTTCTCAGCGCTGCTGCTGGCCGGTCTGGATGGCATCCAGAACAAGATTGACCCCGGTGATCCCGCCGATTACGATCTGTACGAATCGCACAATGGCAAGCCAACACCGGTTGTCCCCGGCACACTGGCCGGTGCGCTCGATGCGCTGGAAGCCGATCACGAATTCCTGCTCAAAGGTGATGTTTTCACGAAGGACTATATCGAAAGCTACATTGCCTACAAACGCGCGCATGATGTGGACGCGGTGGCGCTCCGCCCGCATCCCTACGAATTCCTGCTCTACTACGATGCCTAGTCTGCGCCCTTAACCTGATAACTATCCGTACTATCCTCCTTCTGGCGAGCGCCGTGTGTACCCCACACGGCGCTTCCCATTCTGCTTGTTGTTATTAGTCCCTTAATTGAATCTTACGTTTAAGATCATTAAATTACTTGCCGATTATAAATATGCCGATTTATAATCGCAATTTGGTACACATTATATCGGGGGATATATGCGCCACTTGAAGTTTTTTATTACTAGCCTGGTAATATTTTTGGTGGTTTCGTCAGCAGTTATAGTTGCTCAGGACTCAGGCTTGAGCATCACTTGTGATGATGGAACGAATTTCACTAATGGCGTTGAGTTTATTGTAAACGGCTTGGATACAGGTGTCAGTTACCGCGCAACTGCAATCGGATTAGGAAATTTTGACCCAATTATTGCCTTAATGTCGGATGATGGCACAATATGTGTTGATAATGCTGATACTGCCGCTTCCTACAGTATGAACTTACCCACTACAGGGCTAGTTCCGTCCTCCGCAACAAGTGCACAGATAGAATTTTCACAAAGCGCCACATCATCATCTCGTTCACTTATCATAGGTAGCCAGAATAGCGCATCGGGAGAATTTACATTGATCCTTGAAGGATTAAATGTTTCTCGGAGTGATGGTGCTGGTGATTTAGTAAGTGTGAATATATCTAATTCAGTAGCTGGTTCAGGCATTCCACTTAGTGCCTATATGATAAGTGTTGGAGATGCGCTCGATACGCTGATTAACAATACAGATGAAAGTGGTAGTCCAATATACGATGACAATGGATTACCAATCGGTTGCGATGATGCGGGTGATGCAGGTATTTGTTGGGGGGCAGGTTCCAGATCGTTACTGGACTCATCCTTTGTCTCGGTTGTAGATGGTGAGCGTAATGGCGGAATTTATGACTCTGCACTTGTTATTCCGCTAACTGGCGGACAGCGCACTGTCACCTTTCAGATGACAACAGCAGATCAATCTATCGGAGATTATCTGGTTGTGTTTCATGTTGGGTTAGGCAGTGGAAGCGGCGCAGGAGTAAAGCCAACTAAAGTGCCACTCTATCAAACCCCACAGGCAACCATCGAACCACCACCTTCTACTCCTACTCCCTCAGCAGCGAATAATCGAGGTATTTCAGTCAACGATTGTCCCAATGGCCTGGTTATCGAAAATGGTGTGGAAATTCAGGCTGCATTGACTAATCCACCCAATCGTAATGCCAAATTCACCGTTACTGTGATCGGTATCGGTGATTTTGATCCGGTAGTTGCTATTCTGGACGAGAATGCCAGGGCTGCATACTGTGATAATAATAATGGCAATGCCAGTCAGTACCGCGCTAATTTGCCTACCAGCGGTGATGTGCCGCCTTCAAATCGTTCTGCACAAATTGAATTCCGCGCCTTCAGCGATAATAAGTGGCTTTCCATTGTTGTGGGCGATTTTAATAATCGCGGTGGTCAATTTATTGTCCTGTTGGATGGCCTAACAAGAGTGCGTGGTGACGAAGACTATTTTGCCTTTTCTCTCTGGCCTCGTTTAGTCAACTCAGGTGTACCAGCAACTGTTTACATGATGGCTACCTCCACTGACCCCTGGGATCCACAAATTTACTGGGTAGAAAATGCGACCAATGCTCCATATATTTATGATGGTCAGGGAGAACCTGTTGGTTGTAATGATGCTGGATCCAATAGCTGCTGGGGAGAGTCATTCTTTTTACGCCAGTATTTCTTCAGCAGGCCCCTTAATCGGCAAGCAAATGGGAGAGCTGGTGATGCCATGCTTTCGATTGATTTTAAAAGCCCCGAAGCTGAGGCCATTATTGGTGATCAGGGACTTGTGGTTTTGCAGATGACAAGTGCGAATAGAAGTTATGGTCCCTATGCACTTGCTTTCCATCTAGGGATGTAGTGTTTAGTTCGATTTCATTTTACTGCCGGATATTTAGGGTCCGGCAGTAGGTTTTTAAACTCAAGCTTTTTAGGTTATGATCAACTAAAAATAAAGTAAGGTTTCGTCAGGGGGAATCATGCGTTTGCTCATCCTGGTTTTGGTATTTTGGATGGCTACCATCGTATCATCTCAGGATATAAGTAATATTGATTTAACTTCTACTGAACAGTCGTTTGTTCTGAGAGTAAACTCACCCGTTCCTATCTCCCTGGCTGGGATGCGTTTTCGCTACACTGAAAATAATGGACTTGTGAGTAGCGTAGGAATTGCCGACTTTTTCCCTTTTATAAATGAAAGTGTATTTGCTGCTGAACCTAATGATTGTTTCATCATCCGACAGTCGGGTATTAATGTGACGACGCCCCGTTCCTGTACTAACCACATTTATACTTATGATGTTAATGCAATAGATATTTTTTGGTATGACAGCTCTGTTGGCCGTGATGTCACGATAACCATTTCAAATGCTGAGACCGATATCATCACATGTCAAACTTATGGAAGGCGTTGCTCAGTCGCATATATTACACCTGTTCCAACTTCAACTCCTACTTTATTTCCTACGCTTACACCCAGCATTACCCCCACACCCAGTGTTACTCCTACACCCACGCCTGTTGTTCCTACTGCTACCCCTCAACCGTCCCCGCTTCGTCTAACTAAGGAGATTTTACCTGATGGTGCAGGTGTTCAGGTATCAGGTTGTCAGAATAACCTCCGCATCTTCAATGGTGTTGAATTCATCCTGACTGATATTCGGCCTGGATTTGAATATATCATTACAGCGGTAAATGGTAATGAATTTGATCCGCGTATGGCGGTATTGAATGAAAATGGATTGGGTTACTGTAATGATGACGATGTTAATGCAACGAATTACGATTTCAACCTTCTGGAGATACAGGGAAGAGCCGATCCTATAAGTGCACAAATTCGCTTTTCGCGCGATATGCTGGATAGTGATACCGTTTCAATTGTAGTAGGTAGTGCAGCTAATGAGAAAGGAGCATTTATATTAGTTGTTGAAAGTGAAGGGCAGCAATTTATCCCCATGCGCGATGGTCTGGGTGATATATTTTCTGTTCGTCTCACCAGAAATATGGCACCGCATGGTGTGCGCATCTTTATGTTAAGCGCTGATGTTAGCTTTGATCCATATATTTACTTCTATACACTTGATAATCTTGTGCCGGGACAGCCTGATAAACCTTTTGTAAGAGCAGATAATGGTCGTCAATTTTCCTGTGACGATGCTGGCAGTTTGGATACGATCTGTGATAAGAGCCTGGTCGATTCATCTATAACAACGGCTGCTGGGGAAAAAGTATCAGCTTCAGAGTGGGATGCTTATATGAGCATCGCGTACAATCTCAGAGATGATTTCGTTTTTGACGGACAGAAAGAATATTTATTTAGATTTATGCTGTCTTCAGCACAGGCTGTAGCTGGCCAATATACTCTTGTTATCGTCAGCGGGACAGGAGTGGAACAGGAAAGTTAGCCTGCTCCACTCTTCTAATTACCTACACGCTGTACAACTCCCCGTATTTGCCTTTCAGATAGCGGATGTAGGGTTCGATGCTCAGCGAACCGCCTGTCACCCGCTCCACCAGTTCCGGCGCGGTGAATTTGCTGCCCGATGCATAGATATTGTCGCGCAGCCACCCGTGCAGGGTGTCAAATTTCCCCTGTCCGATTTCCGCTGGGATGCCGGGGTAGGCTTCCAGCGCTTTTTCGTAAAACTGTGCGCTCAGAATATTGCCGAGTGTATACCCCTGGAAAGAACCGCCAATCGTTCCGGCATACCAGTGAACATCCTGTAAAACGCCATCGCGGTCATCCGGCGCGGCGATGCCGAGGTCGTTTTCATAACGTTCGTGCCATGCTTCCGCCAGGTCACGTACTGCCAGCGTGCCATCCAGTAGGTCGAGTTCAAAATCGAAGCGTATCATCACATGCAGGTTATAGGTCACTTCGTCGGCATCTACCCGAATCAGCGAGCGCTGCACTTTGTTTATCGCGCGGTAGAAGGTGTCCAGCGAGACACCCTTCAACTGATCCGGGAAAATTTGTTGCAGCTTCGGGTAAAAATGTTCCCAGAATCCCCGGCTGCGCCCGACGATATTCTCCCACAGGCGCGACTGGCTTTCATGAACGCCTGCCGATGTGCCGCTGGCAAGTGGTGTGCCTTCGTAAGCCATGTCGATGCCTTGCTCATACATGGCATGGCCGGACTCGTGCAGTGTGCTGAACAGGGCATCCCCCAGATCATGTTCCTGAACGCGCGTGGTGATACGCACATCCCCAAGCGAAAATTTGGTCATAAACGGATGGTGAGTTTTGTCCTGCCGACCCCGGTTGAAGTCATACCCGTACAGCTTGATAACATCCAGCCCAAAGCCAAGCTGTTTGTCCTCCGGGTAAAACTGCTTCAGGCACGAGTCATCTGTTTCTTGCTGGCTGGTGATCGCCTGTACCAGTGGCACAAGCTGATCGCGCAGTTCCCCGAATACGGTTCGGACGCTGGCAGCTTTCATGCCAAAATCGCTCCCGTCAATCAGGGGATCGGCGATGTGGTCATAACCGGGGAAGTAATCGGCATACTGGCGGCTCAGGTCGAGCGTTTTTTCCAGCATGGGGACAACCCCGGCGAAGTCATTGGCTGGGCGTGCTTCTATCCATGCCTGGTAAGACATGGCGGCATGGGAATTGAATGCCGATACAAAAGAAGACGGCATTTTCACCAGTCGTTCGTACTGCCGTCGTGTCACCCGAATCAGGCTGGCATCATCTGAGTCGTAGGGCTGGCTTTCTTCGTAGGGTCGCAGATCATCCAGCAGCTTGCCAACAGTCTCGTCGGTGAATTTTTCATGCGCTAGCCGTCCCAGCGTTGCCATCTGCCGCGCCCGTGCTTCTGCCCCGCCCGGCGGCATATAGGTTGTCTGATCCCAGCTTAAAAGCGCTGCTGAGCTGTTCAGATCATCAACTTCTAGCAGACGGTCTTTCAACTCCTGCAATTTCGGTTCCATATATGCTCCTATGCAAAAAAGTCACTTAACTGCGAACACTGCTGATTATAACGCGCTGCCGCTGGCTCAGGTTCAAGACCACTTATTTTCGATCACTGGTGGCTGGTAAGTTTCAATGTGTTCAATAGCGCTGGCGACATCCTGTGCGACGAAGTAGAGCGCCCGGCTCGATGGCTTGGCGAATTTGAGATCATAAAAATGCTCGAACAGCGTCAGCAGCGGGTCATAAAATCCGTTGATGTTCAAAAAGATGATTGGCTTGTCGTGGGTCTGAAGCTGCTTCAGCGTCAGAACCTCAATGATTTCTTCCAGCGTGCCGAAGCCGCCTGGCAGTGCGATGAAAGCATCCGCCCGTGCCTCCATCGCTGCTTTTCGCTCACGCAGGTCGCGGGTGATGAGCAGCTCGTCGGCTGTCTCGTAGGCAATCCCACGCGCATGAATCGTTTGCGGGATAATGCCAATGACGGTGCCGCCGTGAAGGTGAACAGCCCGTGCTACCGCTCCCATCAACCCCACATCGGAACCCCCATAGACCAGTCCCCACTCGTGGAGGGCCAGCAGCTTCCCAAGTTCCGCTGCTGCGCTGAAGTAAGCTTCAGCAACCGTGTTGACCGATGAACAAAATACACAAATCGTTTTGGGCATGATTTTCTCAATTGTTATGATTGCTGTACGAGTCAGACTATAGTAGAGATAGATTTCAGAACGGGCAAGGAGTCATCCACGGTGGATATACACCCGGCTTACAATTGGCGCGAAGTGGCGCGGTTGGCGCTCGCCTCTCGCATGATAGACGAGATGGAAGAAAATGAACTGGTGCCGCAGGGCGTCGTTACCTATCAGTTTTCCGCTCGCGGCCACGAACTCGGCCAGTTGCTCACCAGCCAGCTTTTGACGCAAACCTTCGACACGGCCAGCCCCTATTATAGTTCGCGTCCCTTCATGCTCGGTTCTGGACTGTCACTGGAAGAAGCCTTTGCCTCCGATATGGCTCGTGAAAATGGCTTGAATGGTGGGCGTGATGTCGGTGTGGTCTGGAATATGCCTCGCCGTGAGCGGGCGACAGTCCTGCCTAACGCGGCGGATGTGGGTTCGCAGTTTACCCCGGCAGCCGGTTTTGCCCAGGCTTTGTGCTATCGTGCCAGCGAATTGGGGCAGTCAGACGTGCAGGGCAGTATTGTCGTTGCTTTTGGTGGTGATGGCGCGGTTGCCAGCAACGGCTTCTGGTCATCGCTCACTATGGCGACCACACTCAATCTACCCCTCTTATTTCTGATCGAAGCCAACGGTTATGCCATCTCCGTCACTGGCCCGGCGCAACCCCCTGGCGGTAATATTGCCGCCAACCTGGCCTCGTTTAGCAATTTGCGAATCTGGGAAGGGAGCGGTTCACGTCCGCCTGAAACTGCTGCACTTATTCATGATGCTGTAAATTATGTGCGTCAGTGGGGCGGCCCGGCCTTGCTGCGGCTCACTGTGCCGCGCCTTTCCGGTCATTCCAGTGTTGATAATCAGGCATACAAAACTGAAGCTGTCCGTGCGGAAGAATGGGCACGTGACCCAATTCCTGCTCTGCGTGAATACCTTGTTCCTGCGCTGATGACTCAGGGGGAGTGGGATGCGCTGGTGGAAGCAACTCGCGCGGAGGTCGTCTTCGAACGTGATGCGGCGCTGGCACAGCCCTTTGCACCGGTAGAGACGGTAACAAAACACATCTGGTCAATGCCTGATTCGCCCCAGCGCGTCGGTGGCCTTCGTGCCGAAAATATTTCACCCCCATCGGGGACTCCCATACCAGCCCCGCCTGATCCGGCCCGTATCAATTTCATTGAGGCCATCCGCCGCACGCTGGATGTTGAGCTGGTGCTTAATCTCCGTGTCCTCGCTTTTGGTGAAGATGTCGGTTTGAAGGGCGGTGTACATGCGGCGACCACCGGCTTACAGGGAAAGTATGGGGCAGGGCGCGTTTTCGATACCAGCCTTTCCGAAGAGGGGATAGTTGGGCGTGCTGTTGGTATGGCGCTGGCCGGGTTGATGCCTGTGCCGGAAATTCAGTTCCGCAAGTATCTTGACCCCGCCACCGAGCAGTTCAACAATGCTGGCACGATCCGCTGGCGTTCCAATAACAATTTTGCCGCGCCGCTGGTGCTGCGGATTCCCGGCGGTTTCCGCAAAATTGGCGATCCCTGGCACAGCGTCACCAGCGAGGGTGTGCTGGCGCACCAGCCCGGTTGGCTGTTAGCTGCGCCGTCTAATGCTGAAGATGTAGTTGGTTTATTGCGTGCCGCCCTGCGCGGTGATGATCCGGTGATTTTCTTCGAGCATCGTTATCTGCTTGACTCATCCTGGGCGCGTCGTCCCTATCCCGGCGATGATTATGTGCTGCCTTTTGGTCAGGCGAAAATTATCCAGCCCGGCACGGATTTGACTGTTGTCACCTGGGGGGCGATGATCGAACGCTGCGAACTGGCCGCCCGTGAACTTGGCGCGAGTGTGGAAATTATCGACCTGCGGACACTGATTCCCTGGGACAAAACGACGGTGCTGGAATCGGTCAGAAAGACCGGCAAATGTCTGGTCGTTCATGAGGACATTCTGGTCGTCGGCTTTGGCGCGGAGATTGCCGCCACTGTTGCCCAGGAAGCCTTCGCTTATCTTGATGGCCCAGTAGAACGACTCGGTGCGCCGTCCTGCCCGGTGCCATTCAGCACCCGCCTGATGGACGGCGTTGTCCCCACTGTCGCGCTCATCAGGGAGCGGATGGCTGATCTGCTCGCATATTAAGATCAGCCATCCGCTGAGGAATTTCGCGGCGTGGTTATAACTTACCGGCTGTCTGCCAGGTTTTCCTGTAGTGCTTCTGCCCGTTCCCGCACATCCGGCAAAAAGCGGTACGGGTAGATCGCGCTCAGGGTCAGCACCCAGTCATAATCCCGCAGTGCCGCTTCAGTCTTGCCTTGTGCTTCCAGAATCAGCCCGCGCAGGTAATAGCGCCCACCAGTTTCACCAGTTTGCAGCGCGCGGTTCACCAGGTTGAGCGCATCGTCATAAGCACCCAGATTATATTGCGCCCGCGCTCGGTACTCGTTAGCGATGGGCTGCATTCCTTCTGCCAGATTGCTAATGTTGCTTAGCAGGTCTAACGCTTCCTGATAATCTGTTGTGCCGTTTGCTTCGTCGATCAGAATCCGTGCTTGCAGCAGTCGAATTTCGTCATCGCTCACAATGCCCTGTCCTAACAGGTCTCCGGCGTCACGTTCTGCTGTCGCTCGGTTTCCTGCGTTATAAGCCGCCATCATCCGCCGTGCTTGAATCGCCGGGTCACGAGTCAGGTTGAAAGCTGATGTCAGGTCTTGCCGTGCCTGCTCATAGCGTCCCTGCCGTTCGTAAAGTGCTGCCCGTGCCGTCAGCAGTTCAGCCGCCAGCGGATTATCCTCTCCGCCTGCCAGCCCTTGATTATAGGCTTCCAGCGCCAGATCAAAATTGCCCTCCACCACCCGCGCATCACCTAATAGCTGGTAGCCGCGCACGCTGCCAGGATAATAGAACAGATAGGCCTGAGCGTTCAGTACCGCCAACCCTGCCTGCCCCGTTGCCAGCGCTGTGCGGATTTGCAGCAGGTGCGCTGGTTCGGTGGCCGGGTCAATATACAGCGCCAGATACGCCTGATAAGCGGCCAGATCAAACTCGCGCTGGCTGAAATAAATCTCGCCTTTTTGCACAATGAGATTAATGCTGCTGCGGAGGTCTGCTACGCCTAACCCCTGATCGAGGACGCCTAATGCCAGATCAAAGCTCCGGTCAAGAGCATAGCGCCGCGCCAGCAGCAGATACGCCTGTTCAAGACGTGGATCGGCTTTAATCGCGTTTTCCGCCCGGTCTTCGACGGTGGATAATAGTGATGTGGCAGAGTCTCGCTGTCTGGCGCTGATAAACTGTTCTGCCTGTGCCAGTTCCACATAAGCCATGCCCGTATCCACCAGCGCTCGCACCGGCGGACTGGTGGTATCGGTCAAACGTCGTTCAGCCTCGGCCATCACCTGTGCTGCCGCATCCACCTGACCATTTTTCACCAGCGCAATCGCCTGATAATAATAGGGCGCAGGGTCAAATGTGTTGGAAACCCGTGTCACTTCTACGACCAGTGTTGGAATCGCCACCTCATACTGCCCGGCGTCGATCAATCCAATTGAGTCACGGATGCCTTTTTCCAGTGCTGGCGGATAAATTTCAGTGGAACGAAGGGCGGCTTGTGCGCCGTTTACAATTTCCGGTGGTACAGTCGGGCTGGGTGTATAAGTCAGCGCTGGTGTAGGTGAGGCCGTCGGCGTGACGCCTGCTGTTGGGGTGAAAGTCAGCGTCGGTGGGACAGGTGTTGGCGAGAGCGTCCATGTCGGCGCGAAGACAATGCCGCGCAGTTCCGGGTTATTGGAAACCACTACAAATCCAATCACCAATAGCAGTGCCAGAATGCCTACCGCTCCCCCGGCCATATACAGCCGCAGCACGGCTGCATCGCGTTCACCGGCCCGCCCTTTATTTTTTCGCACCCATTGAATATCGCTATAGCCATCCAGCGGAGCCAGATATTCCCGTGCGATAGCTTCCGCTTCGCTCTGCGCCTGCGCCAGTCGGCCTGCGTCTGGTACGGGGACGCCCGGTGCTTGCTGCACAGGCGGCATAGCTTCAGGTTGTCTCGAAGCAACTGTGGAAGGAGTTTGCGAGGGCGATTTTGCCGCGCTTTTACCGCCAAACTGCTGTGCCAGATCATCCCAAGTCAGCCCAAGCTGTTGCAGCGATTGCAATCCAACTTCATTGTTCGGATTGATTTCCAGCAGCTTGTACAGGCATACCATCTTTTCACGCTGGTCTTTTGCCACTGTCGCCAGCCACAGCCAGCCCGCCTCACTGCCTGGGTCAATTCGCAGCGATTGTTGCAGCAGTTGGCGCGCCTGGTCTTTCTCGCCAGCCTTCGCCGCTGCGATGCCCCGTTTGCGTAAATCTTTCGCCTGTTCGCTCGCCATCGCTGCTTCTCCTGCCCAATTGCCGCGCCCAATACAGTCCATTGTATATCAACGATGCTTCCTGGAAAATAAAAACCGGCGACCACGCGGCCACCGGCTTTTTCATAATCCCTCAGCGATTAGGCTGGAGGAGAAGTGAAAGGTACAGATACCTGTTTAACTTGCTGGTGTATCCACCCGTGTGACGCGCCCTTCAACTGCTGGAGCAATCGGGCTGTTCAGTTTGATGTAATCCGCCAGTACCACATCCAGTGGGCTGCCAAAGTCATACGGGTCAATCGCATTTTCATCGAATGTGGTGTAACCGTCGCCGCCCGCCCGCATGAAGTCGTTGCTTACTACGCTGTAAGTTGCTTCCGGGTCAATGGCTGTGTAGCTGCCATCTTCGCCCAGCACTTCCACGCTCACAATGCGTTCACCAGCCGGTTTGCTGCCATCCCAGCTATAGCGCAAACCTGACACCTGCGGGAAGCGACCCGCGCCATTTTCCACCTGCGAAACGCCATTTTCCAGGGCTGCGATCACATCCGCGCCCTTCAGATCGAAAGTGCTGACCAGATTGCCGAATGGCAGTACCGTCAGAACATCACCCAGTGTCACCTCATAATTTTCGGCAAAATTCAGATCAGCCGGGATTTCGCTTACTACGGGTACATTCGAGCGGATGCCGCCGCCGTTGGTGATCGCAATCTGTGCGCCCGAATAGGCTCGCATGGCATCAGTAATCAGGTTGCCCAGGTTGCATTCTGCCACGCGGCATACGCTTCGGTCGCCCACCAGGAATACGGACGAATCGCCCACTGGTTGCTGCCGCAGCGCTTCAATCGGTTCTGCCAGACCGGCGATCAGGTCAGCTACTTCAGGCTTGGCCGGGATATAACGGGACAATAAAATCGCATCGCCATTCCACCGTGTCAGGACGCCTGCCCCATCAAATTCCACATCCAGCCGCCCCAGATACTTGGTCTTGGTGCTGGCCTGCACCACCAGAACGGGTTCGCCTGAAGCGCTTTCCAGCACGGTTGGGTATGCCCCTTCTGAACCAGCATAGGCATTGCTCAGGAAAGTGTTGGTGTGGCCGCCGACCACCACATCCACGCCGGATATGCCCTGCGCCACTTCCACGTCCGCCCCATACCCAATATGAGTCAGCAGGATAATTTTGTTGACGCCCTGTTCGGTCAGTTCATCGACTATACCCTGTGTCACGCCGATCAGATCATTGTCGAAGACTAGTTCTGGCGCGGGCTTGGAAATAATCGCTGTCTCTGGTGTCACCAGGCCAATGATGCCAATCTGGGTGCCACCAACATCCAGCACGACGTACGGCTGTACCAGGCCGCCTCGTTCCGCCGACTGGCTGAAATCCACATTCGCCGTCACCCCCGGGACATCCAGCGCAACAAAAAATGCCGCCAGCACTTCGCTTCCATCATCAAATTCGTGGTTGCCCAGCGTCATCGCATCATAGCCAAGGATGTTCATGATTTGGGCCGCATCCTGCCCGCGATACTGAACATGGAACAATGTCCCCGTGAAGCGATCACCGCCATCCAGCAGTAGGGAGTGTTCCACTTCGCCGCGAATCTGGTCAACGACAGTGCCTTGGATTGCTGAGCCGCCGTCGCCATTAGCATCCGGCTCGTGTGCTGCATGTTCGTCGTTGGTGTGCATAATCGTCAGGTTGAAAGGTTCGCCATCCTGCGCCAGTGTCAGGCTGCTCGCTGTAATAGCGATTACAACCAGCAGTAAGAAAATAACTGCCTTACGGAACATCTCTTGCCCTCCTGTAATTTGGGTTTCGGCTGGATAATGCCGCAGCTTCTTTATAGCAATCGGCAGGGGAATTTTAAGAGAGTGTTAAGGAAACTGCAAAAATTCCTAACGTAATGTTCCTGCTGGCATATAAATCATGAGGCGGCAACTGACTGTGAGTGATTTCTTCTGCCAGCTTCCCCGGCAGGGTTGGTGGCCTGGCTTTCTGCGAAACGATCCGAGTTACACCGGCGGCCAGGGATAATTCGGCCCATTTGGTCCCGGCTGTGGATACTTCTTCGCCCGCAGTAATTTGTTTACGCGCCCCTGAAAAGACGCTATCTCCTGCGGCAGCAGCAGCTTTGTCAGTGCCTCTCGGTAAGGGGAGTTGGGATCATCAGCCTGCTGGCACAGGTTTTCCAGATCAGTGAGCAGTGCATCGGGTATCGGCTTCCCTGCGAAATCCCAGATGACCGTTCGCAGCTTTGGCGCGGCATGGAAAGTAATGCCATGATCGATAGCCCAGATATGCCCCTCGCTGTCCAGCAGGCAGTGACCGCCTTTGCGGTCAGCGTTATTCACAATGTAGTCGAACGCCGCCAGCCGCATCAACTGCGGAATCATCGTCTCGTCAAACGAAAAATAATTCACATCCGGGTCATGGTCAATGAAAAACTGGAACGACCCCAGACCGCGCGGGCCCTCCCGCAATACCGTCGGCGGCACTAGCTGCCAGCCGAGTGTCTGCGAGGTCAGGAAAGCCGCTCGTTCCCGGTAACACAATGTCCCATCCGGGAAATCCCACAATGGTCGTTCCCCGCGCTGCGGTTTGTACACCGACATCACTTCATCAGCTTCATGCTTGATCGAAATCAGGAATGTGTAATTGGAACTCCAGCGCATCATGCCGTGTTCCTGGGCAATCGCACCTTTGTCGAGGATGTCCAGCACTTGCTGGAGCGTAACACCTTTGCGGTTAGGGTCGCCTGTGTTTTCGGTCATGTCCAGTAATACGTTAACCGTCCGTTTTGTTTGGGGTCTGCCCGCCCGGATTTAACGACTTCCAGCGTGTGCAGACTCAGAGTGAGCATCTGTTCTCGGCTGCACCACATCCGCACAATGCTGGGATCAACAGTCGCCGGGTCGATTTCTTCATCAACCGCCACTAACTCCTGCGCCACCAGCACCACCAGATCGCGGTCTTCATCGTAACCCAGTCCCATTTGTGCCACGCGAAACACCGGTTCAATCGGCTCGCGCAAGTCCATATCCAGGCTGATGATGTCCACGTCTTCCGTTTTCTTCTCCGGGTGGCGCTCATCCAGGTCTTCCAGCATTTCGCGGATGGCCTCGCTTAGCGCCCATGCCTGTTCTTTCTCGATGATGAGTGAAACAAGCTGCTTGTCCTTGCCACCTTGCAGGTGGAAGATACGCTGTCCCTTTGGGCCAATCGTGCCAACGGTGATGAAATCAACCGGGTTTAATTCAATCTCTCTGCTCGGCATATCAGTTCGTTTACTTTACCTCAAGCGCTCGGCGCAGCCTGTTGCTGCTGTTTCCGTTCCCGTTCCATTTGCGTAATATGCGCCACATCATTCATCGTCCCCACATATGGCCGCCCGTACCCCAGCATCAGACTGCTGATCGATGCCGGTGCGATCACGATGCGCTGAAAGGCATCCAGGTGCATCCCCAGAAAGTGAGCCAGCACCATCTTAATCAGGTCAGCGTGTGAAACGACAGCCACCATCTCGCCGGGATGTGCCGCTACCAGTTCCTCAATCGCGTTAACTGCCCGTGTCTGCACCTCGCGCATCGTCTCGCCGTTGGGAAAACTGGCGCGGGATGGATATTCCTGCACCACATGCCACATCTTGCGCGTACTCAGCGCTGCGATGGCCTGTCCTTCCCAGTCGCCATACCGCACCTCGCCAATCCCTTCTTTCTGCCGGATTTCGAGCTGCGAATGGTGCTGCCGGATGGCTTCTGCCGTCTCCATGGTCCGTTCCAATGGGCTGGAATACAGGTGTTTGATCGGCGCGTCAGCTAATCGTTTTCCCAGTGCTTCCGCCTGTGCCTTACCTTCATCGTTCAGGTGGACTCCGGGAGTCCAGCCTGCCAGCCTGCCAGTTTTCACAAAATCATTTACAGCATGTCGAATGAGCAGAATATGGGTCATGCGGTGTTTTCTGGTGAATAATCTCAGCAGCGATGATAGCATAATCTCCGGCCAATTGCACACTCGGATTTACCAACGGCTAATGAATTATAGCGGACGTAGCGCCAGAATCCGTCCGCCCCCAACGCTCAGGTAAATCCAGCCTTCCGCACTTACAGTTACGTCAATCGGTCGCCTCGGCCACACCCCGCTGCCCTGATAATGAATGGCTTGCAGCGTCATTCCCGGCGGGCTGCGAGGATCTGTCTGTTCTGGCAGAATGACCCGGTAGCCGCTTGCTGCTCCCGCATCATCAAACAGCACTGCCACCAGCGAAAATCCTTCCAGCCATGACTGATTATACGACCCATTCAGCACTACCAGCAGCGAGTTGTGAATTTTTGGAAAGGTATCGCTGCTGTAAGCGGCCATTCCTGTTGGATTACTGTGCGTCGGAAAAGTCAGTGCCGGTTTGGCTGCCGCAGCGCAGTCAAAAGCTCCGTCCGGCCAATCCCGCTCATTGTCCGCGCCGCTGCAATACGGCCAGCCATAATGTTCCCCATCTTCAACCTGGTTGAGTTCATCCAGATTGTCGCCGGTTGCGTCATCGCGTGCGCTGTCCAGTGTCCACAGGTTGCCGTTAAAAAATGCCACATCCCCCGGCTGTCGCAAGCCGCTGGCGACCTGTCGCGCATCACTGCCATCCAGTGCATAACTCCAGATTGCCCCTCGACCGGGTGCATCTGTATCGCAAAAATCGCACGCCGACCCCACCGCCACATAAATTCGCTCATTGGCAATTGTTACTCCGCCTGTCCAGAATCCCGCCCCCGCTGGCACATTATCCACCAGTACCTCAACCGTCTGGTCTTCAATCCGGTAAATAGTCGCCCCGCCGGACACATACAATGCCCCCTCATGATAGGCCAGCCCGTTTGGCAGCGTCAGCCCTTCCGCGATGACCGTTGGATTCTCCGGCAGCCCATCCCCGTCCGTATCGGTCAGTGCTAGAATTTGCCCATCCAGCGGGCGTGCCGCATAGAGTGTCCCATCCGGCCCGGCAGCCAGCGCCGTGAATCCCAGTTCGCCTGCGCTGTCATCAGCGATAACTTCCTCAAGACACCAGTCCAGACCATTGATCCAGGGCGGGTCAATCTGTGTCGGGCGTTCGGCGCAGACCGGCAGCGTCGCTTGTGCCGCCACCACCCATGACCCTATAAATAGCGCTGTGACGAAAAAAAGTCGTCCCAAAATTCCTCCCAAACTTCTTCGTGCAACTCGCACAGTGTACCCAATTTCCCCCTGCTCTCATCGAGCGTTAATCTTCCTTCTAACATCAGTCTTTAAGAAACTGCGGATATTTTAAAACTGCTGCACTATAATAGGCTTACATTCTGTCTATATTAGGGTTGGGGATGAAACTTGGAATCATTGCGGATATTCACGGCGACTACACCGCACTAACGACTGTGCTGGATCGGCTGGACAACATTCATCATGTCGATCATATCCTGTGTGCTGGTGATTTAATCGGGCGTGGCCCGGAACAGGAAAAGGTTGTCCAGCTTATCCGGCAGCGTGGTATCCCGACCGTGAAGGGCAACCACGACGAATGGGCCTATGGCATGTCACACGAAATCGCTGATTACCTGGAAGATTTACCCGTCAACTGGCGTGGTGAATATGGCGGTTTCGGCGTCTTTATGTGTCATGGTAAACCCGGTAACAACATCTGGGGGCTGTACCGCGATCATGTCTCCGATACGCTCCTCAATATGATGCTCGGCTCGCTCGATGCCGATGTATTGATCGTCGGCCATACCCATGTGCCGATGTATATCCGCGTGGCGAACGGCGTGGTCATCAACCCCGGTTCGCTCTATACCTTCGATAGCATCCGCTCGACCTCTCATACCTATGGTGTGCTGGATTTGCCCTCACTGGGGTTCGAGCTGTATGACTTGACGACTGAACCAACGCAACCGGTGGCTTTATGACCGAAAAACCCAACGCGCCGGTGGAGCATTACACCCGCGAATATTTTGAGAAGTGGAACTATGCGGATCGTGGTCTGGGGCGTTTCAGTATGTACTGGTTCGCCCGCCGTTACTACGCCTCCCTGATTCGCCGCTATGCACCCCCTCCCTACGAAGTGGGGAGGGGGCAGGGGGTGGGGACAGAATCGCGTAAACTGCTCGAACTCGGCTGTGGCCTCGGTCATCTGCTCGGCCTCTTGCAGGATGATTTTCACTGCATCGGCATCGACCTCATCGATTACAGCATCGAGCAGACCAAAATTAACGCCCCCAAAGCCGAAGCTTATCAGATGAGCGCCGACGATCTCAGCCGCTTTGAAACCGGTACATTCAGCGCAGTGGTCGCTCTCCATCTGGTCGAACATCTGCCCGACCCAACGCAAACCATCCGCGAAGTATCGCGCTTGCTGAAACCGGGCGGCCTCTGGTTGTTTGCCACGCCCCACCCGGATTACGCTTTCCGCCGCTTTAAAGACCGCGATACTGACGCCATCGGCAAGGACAAAACCCATATCAATGTCCATCCCCCGGCCCAGTGGCGTGCCTGGTGCGAAGCTGCCGGAATGAACATGCTCCACCACTTTGGCGACGGCCTCTGGGATGTGCCTTACTTGCCTGTCATCCCCAAAGTGGTTCAGTTCGGCATGTTTGGCCTGCCCGCGCTGGCGCAGGTCATCACCCGCACCGCCTTCACGCCCCTCGCACTCGGCGTCAATCAGATCGGCATCGCCCGCAAACGCTAACTTGACCCCTTTGCTATCAATTTTCTGGGTCAAAAACGGGTCTTCTTAGGGCGAAGCGTTGCTTTGCCTTCTTTCCGCTTTGTGCCTTTGTGCCTTCATGCCTTTGAGCCTTTCCTTTGCTTTTCCCTCTGTGTTCTCTGTGACTCTGTGGTAAAAATCTTAAACCAACTGCGCTTCTGTCTCCGTTGCCAGCCGCCCCAGCCAGTCCATGAACACTGTCCCGCCCGTCCCCAGCGGATTCGTCACCTTCTGCGCGATATAGGTTGTCGCATAATGCAGATGCATCTGCCGGAACGCCAGCACTTGCCGCAGACACGCGTTATAGGCCTCTGCCAGCGTGCTGTTGCCCTTCTGTGAGGTCACGAACTCCCGAATACCTGCCGTGCCCATCTCCGCGATGAATTCCCGATGTGGCTTCGGCATATAGGCTTTCATCACCTCAAGATGCTGCGTCAGTGCCGATTGTTCGTGTTTCAGTCCCAGCCCCGCTACCAGCGCCGGGATGATCGAGCTTTGCGCCCCCGTCTGCCCTCGGAACGACTGTGGTTTCCCGCCGTAAGCCTCTACCCCTTCGTATACCACATCGTTGAAGCCGAAGATGTACGGGCGCACCTGGAAATAATACACATCGGAGTTGCACTGCTCCGGCATCCGGTCAAACGTCGCCAGCATGTGTGTCAGGCTCTGGCTGATCGCGCCCAAAGCATTTTCGACTGCCGCTGCATCGTCTTCTGTCGCTGCCTGGTTTGCCTGTTTGATACCCGCTAAAGCCTTTGCCGCCCGCGCTTCAATATCGACATGAATCAGGATGAACCATTTTTCGTCGCCGACGCCCAGGAAGGGCTGCACCAGATCAAGCTGGTCAACTTCGATTCCCGCCCCCGCTGGCCGTACCCAGTTTGTCAGCACATAAGAGGTGTAAGTCAGAATCGGTGGTCGCTCCACCATCCGCGACAGCTCGTACAGCGGTTTCGCCACCCCCGCCGGAAGCCGCTTTTCCGCTTCTTCGTGCGTCGCGTATATAAACGCGCTGGCGAAGTAGCAGTAAATTTGCATGAACCGTTCGATCAGGTGGAAATTGTTTGTCTGCCGCAGCGGAGTCACATCGAAAACCGGCAGTTTCTCCAGCCGTTGCCGCACCGTCCGCCCCTCCAGCAGGGCAGGTAAGCTGCTGCTGATGGTGTCCAGTGCTTCGACTGTTTCGCGCCCCATCAGCGCATCCAGTCCATCAATATCAGTCAGCCGCCGCGCCGGGTCGGGATTAATCAGAAAACCCCGGTCATCCCAGGTATTCCAGCAGTTTTGCTGCATGATTCGCCTCGTTTGGTAATTCGACTGTTTGGGCAAATTATAGCAGAAAACCGCATTTGAATATGTATATAAAGCACAATTTACCCTCAAAAATCGAAACATTTGTCATGACAAATGTTTCACACCTCGCCCCATTTCTCTGCTAAACTGGTACGATGAGACAAGTATTCTGCTTCCAGTCGATAAATGAAAACTGTGAACGGACGACGAACGATAGTCTTTTGTGCTGCTCTTGGAAATTCTTAATGGCGGCAGAATCACCGCCAGCTTCGGCGTCACTGCCATTTGCCAGCCGGAAATGGCGGTGGATAAAGTGTTCAGAAATCACCGCCGCCACCGCCGCCGCCGCCACGATACAACGTTTTGCGGTAAGTGCGACAAAAAATTCTGTTTGTAATTGCCGGAATTCTCGCAATTGTCACAAAATGTGAGGTTTCGAAAATGAAAATCACACAATGATCATTCTTATTATCACCATTATCACCATAACAATCGTAATATATGCTTTTAACTTTCGCCTTTTAACTCGTCACTCATAACTCACCCGCCACCCAGCGCGCCATGATGCGCTCAGTCGGTAGGAAAGCCATTTCCGGCAGGTTATCCCTGCTGAACCAGCCAATGTCCTCTGCGTCGTCCGCTGCCCTTGGCGTCCCTTCAAGGATGGTCGCCGCATAAGCAATCACGATGTCAGCCAGCCCGCCGTCGTCTGGCGTATGGAACACATCCAGCAGCCGGTCAATTTTGACCGTCAAACAGGTTTCTTCCAGCACCTCGCGGACGGCTGCCGCTGCCGGGTCTTCGTCCCACTCAACGAACCCGGCAGGCAGCACCCACAGCCCTTTTTTGGGGTCATGCGCTCGCTGCACCATCAGCACGCGCTCGTCCTGTAAAATCAGGGTGAGGACGGCCACCGCTGGCATGAAAAAGACAATATGACCGCAGGCCGGGCAAATCGGGCGCATGGTTCCGTAGCGTTCGCGGTTTTCCAGCCGCGTCCCGCACATCGGGCAAAAATGCGCCTCGCGTGTTTTCGTCATCAGCGATTCCGCCGCCGAGCGACGGTTGTACCCAGCGCGATCACGATCAGCACCAGCCCCAGCGCGATCATGATGCCCGGTAGCAGATCCCATATCTCAACAGGTGGACTGATCTGCCCCGGAATGGGGACGGGCGCAGGGAGTGGTGTCGGCGCGGCGGCTACAACCGTCACACCTGGAGTTGCTGTCATCGTCGCTTCGGCTGTTGGACTGGCCGTCAGGCTCTCGTCCAGTCCATTACGCTGTACACCCTGCTCATCCGTCACCTCGCCCTGTGCCAGATCAGTCTCTGCCATCTGCTCGGAAGGTGTGAATGCGCCGCCTGCACCCCCCTGGGCCTCAACAGCGGGCGCAGCCATGACAGCAGCAGGTGCATCACCTGCAAAAGTTGCTGCGGGCAGAATCGGCAGTGGTAGATCAGGGGAAGCGTCGGCTGGCTCGCTGCTGTACAGCATGTCGCTGGCTGCTTCCTGTGTGGGTATATTCGCCAGCCCGGAGGCCGTGCTGCTTTCCGCTTCTTCCATCATGAACCCATCGGCTGCCAGGGTCGGCGTGCCGAGCATATCAGGCGGGGAGAGTAATTCTGCCAGATTGGTGGCAGTCAGGGCAACACCCGCTGGTTCTAGCAACTGGATTTCAGTCGATTTCAGCGCAATCTGAGGCTCTACAGCCGATGTAAAATGAGAAGGCACGGCCTGCGAGCCGCTGTTCTGGAACAAGAGCAAACCGCCCATCACAATGAGTAAAGCGGCTGCCGCGCTGGCTGCCGCGCTGAAGGCCGTTGTCGCCGGGAAAATCAACCAGCGTGCCGGGCGTATCATCGCGGGTGTTAATGTGAAATTGCGCGGCGCACTCAGTTTCGGCAAAGCTTCAATCAGGCCAACCATCCCGCGCAGGGCTTCCAGTTCACGGCGCAGATCAGCCTCCGCGTCGAGGCGACTTTCAAAAGCTGCCCGCTCATCCGCTTGCATTTCGCCATCGAGATAAGCGGATAGCAGTTCATAATCCTGTTCGGTGAAGTTACGAGCCATCGTGTTTCAACGTTACGTTAATCATCGGTAGTCTTAAGACGGTATTCGACTGGCAAAAGTTCCGCTACTGCCTGTAAACACTGGCGCACACCTGCCCGCGCCCGGCTCAGGCGAGATTTCACGGTTCCCAGGTTGACCCCGGCGATGTCCGCGATTTCGCCATAGCTCAACCCGTCAATATCGCTCAAGACCAGCACTGTCCGCTGGTCGGCCTGGAGCGCCTGAATACATCCGGCAATTGCTCGATTGAGTTCCTGCTGTTGAGCATTTTGTTCAGGGGTGGCTTCTTCAGAGGGCAGCGGGGGGCCATCATCCGCTTCCGCGCCCGGCAGTTCGTCAAAGTGGGTCGCCGGACGGCGTTTGCGTCTTCTCAGTTCGTCATAACTGCTGTTGGTGACAATACGCAGCAGCCATGCTCGGAAACTGCCACCTCGGTAGCTGTTCAGATTGCGGTAGGCAGCGATAAAGGCTTCCTGTGCGGCGTCTGCGGCAGATTCTTTTTCGCCCATAATGCGGTAGGCAAGGGCATATACCCCGTCCTGATAATGCAGGACGAGCGCGTTAAATGCATCCAGGTTGCCGCGCCGCGCTGCCTGAATCAGCGACAGTTCATTTTCAGGATTGCTCGCCATTGACAACCTTGCCCGAAAAATTTATTATGGGCATCTCAGTGTCTTGCAGGAGTGGCGTAATCGGCGGCCGCAATTGACTCAAAATCAATCGCCCTCACGGGCGTGTGGGTTCAAGTCCCACCTCCGGCACAAAACAGTCAGGTCGTTCGCCTGACTGTTTTATTTCCAGACCGCATTGTATGTCCCTTCTCGCCTAAAATCAACTACCTGCCCGGATTTGCCTTCCGGCCAGTTTTCACCCTAACTTATCACTTTCTTCACGGTTTTGTACCAATCCGTCGTTATAATCCCTGTTCTCACTCATTAGGAAAGGAAGTGCGTTGAAGAAGCGAATCGCTATTTTGCATTATGCCAGCCCGCCTGGTGTCGGCGGTGTCGAATCCATGATTGCCCACCACGCACGCACATTAGTTTCCCTCGATTATCCGGTGCGTGTCATCAGCGGACAGGGTGAACCCTTTGACGAGCGCATCGAAACCCATATTGACCCGCTTTTTGGTTCGTCTGATCCCGATGTACTGCGTATCAAAACCGAGCTTGACCGGGGACAGGTTTCTCCTGATTTTGATATTTTGCTGGGGCGTATGCTTGCGGCACTGGAAACCGCGCTGATCGGCTGCGATGTCTGTATCGCCCACAACATTCCTACACTGCACAAAAATTTGCCGCTGACGGCTGCGCTGGCACAACTTCATGCTGCCGGGAATTTTCGCTTGATCGCCTGGTGTAATGATCTTGCCTGGACGAATGAGCAGTATCAGCCTGAACTCCATCCCGGTTACCCCTGGGATTTACTGCGACAGGTCTGGCCCGGCACTCGTTACGTCACCATCTCCGAAGCACGGCGTGAAGAACTTTCGGATTTGATGGGGCTGGCGCCAGGGGATATTGAAGTGAGCTTTCCCGGCATCGACCCGGCATCATTTTTCCGCTGGACACCAACAACAGCCAGTCTTGTCAGCCGTCTGAAATTGTTGGACGCCGCTGGTTTGCTGCTGCTGCCTGCTCGTCTGACAAGGCGTAAGAATATCAGTCTGGCTCTCCGAGTGTTGGCCGAAATTCGAGCGCAGTCCGGCCAGGATTTCCGTCTGATTGTCACTGGGCCGCCAGGGCCACATAATCCCGCCAACCCCGGTTATCTGGGCGAACTGCTGACACTGCGCCGTGATCTGGTTCTGGAAGATGCGGCGCATTTTCTCTATGCCTGTGGTGACTCGCCTGATATGCCGCTCATTCCTGATGATGATACTATCGCCGATTTTTACCGGTTGGCCGATGCTCTCTTTTTCCCCAGCACACAGGAAGGGTTTGGTATTCCCATGCTGGAAGCCGGGTTATCCGGTTTGCCGATTTTCTGCGCCAATATTCCTCCCCTGCGCGGGACGGGACAAAGCGACGCAACCTATTTTGACCCTTTGCATGACTCTCCCAATGATATTGCTGTGCGGTTGCTAACGGCGCTGACGAATTCAGCTCAAGCGCGGCTTCGCGTGCGCGTCCGCCATCAATTTCGCTGGGAAGGGATCGTGCGCGATCAGATCGTGCCACTGCTGGAGGAAGTATGACTCAACAATCGCCCTATCGTATTCTGTGTGTCTTATTCAACGATGATGCACTGGAACGCTGGATTGAAATCGCCACCCGTCTGAAACCAGCAGAGGGTGAAATTTATTTGCGAGGCATGGTCGTTCTGCCGGAAGGAAAATCGCTCAGTGAAGGCGCAATGCAGGCACAGCAGTGGCGGGATTCATTTAGACGACTTGCCCTCGAAAATTCAGTTGTTCACGATGAAGTCCGGGTACATGTCGATTATCAGCCGATGCGCCGTGTGCTGGAAGAGGTCAATAATCTGAAAATTGATCTCCTTATATTGCAATGGAATGGCCCGATTGCGCTGACAGGTGGGATGACAACGGATGAAATTCTTCAGCGTATTCCTTGTGATGTGGCACTTCTTAGCACGCCGCCCGCTGACGATGGCACAGTGCTGCTCTCGCTGCGCGGCGGTCCCAATCTAACGCTGGGTTTTCGTGTTGCGGAAGCATTGGCAGGCACATCGCCTATCACACTCTTTCATGCGGCTGATAACCGCATTGGCGCCCCCGATCTGGAATTGCTGATGCGTGCCGAACCGCAAATTCAGCGCACGGTGACAGCAGTGAGTGGGATCGCAGAAGGCATTTTGCGTGAGTCAGTTAACCAGCAGGTTATTGTGATGGGCGCGACTTTTCGCCATCCTGAGGCTAATGCCAGCGCCTCCAGCCCGGTCATCGCGCAGGTTTTTGGGCAAACACAGATTCCACTGGTGTTGGTACGCGCCTATCAACCAGAAACTATGGAATTTCACGCACCGGGGCTTATTACCGGGCGCGAAGATGACCCTTCCACAATCGTTGACCGCTGGTTTGCTGAGAATACTTTTCACAGCCGCGAGTTTGCTGATTTGCGTTATCTGATGGCGCTTAAGGAAAAACAGGGCGTGACTATCAGCCTGGGGCTGCCCGCGCTCAATGAAGAAGAAACCGTTGGCGAGGTAATACGCACGCTCAAAACCGCGCTCATGGATGAGGTGCCCCTGCTGGACGAAATTGTTTTGATCGACAGCAATTCAACTGATAATACGGTTGCCATCGCTCAATCGCTCGGTGTGGAGACTTTTATTCATCAGCAGGTTTTACCGGAGATGGGTGCTTATATTGGCAAAGGTGAGGCATTGTGGAAAAGCCTGCATGTTCTTAAAGGCGACATCATCGCCTGGGTGGATACAGACATCACCAATATCCATCCACGTTTTGTTTACGGCATTATCGGCCCGATGCTGAAAGACCCTCATATTCAGTATGTGAAGGGATTTTACCAGCGGCCCATTCGGGTGGGTGAC
Source organism: uncultured Anaerolineaceae bacterium (assembly GCA_964447795.1). Lineage (GTDB taxonomy): Bacteria > Chloroflexota > Anaerolineae > Aggregatilineales > Phototrophicaceae > CFX2. The sequence goes on along the minus strand of CAYUTY010000009.1, from coordinate 14,143 downwards.
AAATTGCAGGCAGGCGGTGGCGGGCGAGTGACAGAACTGGTGGCACGCCCGCTGTTTAATCTGTTTTACCCGGAATTATCCGGCGTTGTCCAGCCACTCTCCGGGGAATATGCCGGTCGTCGCACCGCGCTGGAACAAGTGCCATTTTTTAGCGGTTACGGTGTGGAAACCGGTCTGCTTATCGACCTGCTGGAACGCTGCGGCCTGGATTCCATCGCCCAGACTGATCTTGAGGTGCGTGTTCACCATAATCAACCGTTGGTGGGGCTGAGCAAGATGGCATTTGCTATTTTGCAGGTCTTTATCGCCCGGCTGGAGGGACGCTATGGTGTACAGCTTCTCGAACAGGCCAATCGCAGCATGAAGACCATCGTGCAGGAACCGGAACGTTTCGCCCTGGAAATCAATCAGATCAGCGATGTCGAACGCCCGCCGATTATTTCACACCCTGCTTATCGGGAACGGCATCAGCGCTGACGGTTCTCGGTTTGGAAATGCTCATCATTTCCCGCTTTTGCTTTCCTACTCCCTGCCGCATAATATGGACTCTGGTTGTGCTGCATTGAGAAGGGCATTATGCTTCGACTGCTTGTTTCGCTGCTCATCGGTTTGGTAGTGGGGGTGGGGATTGGTTTGTACCTCGGTTGGGTGCAGTTCCCGGTTGAATTTGTGAACAGCCCTGCCAGCAGCCTGTCCGAACGCTATAAAGATGAATATACGGTGATGGTAGCAGCAGGCTACCTGAAAGACGGCGACCTCGGTGGTGCGATAGAGCGCCTTCGTCTGCTGGGAATTGCCAATATTCCGCTGTTTGTCCAGGAAGTTGCTGAGCGCTATATCAGCAATTCGCGCGATGTGGGCGACATTACTTATCTGGTTTCTCTGTCGCAAAGTCTGGGGCGTTTGACGCCCATCATGCAGCCTTATCGCCAGGTTGCTGCGCCGGGGGGCTAGGGATGTACGATTCCAGCGGTAATCTCCCCCCCGGTCGTGAAAGTAAATATCGTCGCCCTCGGCAGCCGGTTTCGTGGCTGGTGTTGTTCATTGGACTTTTAGTCGGAATAGGCGGCGGCCTCTATTATGCCTGGGAACGCGATCCCCGTGCTGAATTTGATACCGAACCCTGGCAGTTGAATGCTGATGATCGCGCACAGTACATCGTAGCAGTTGCGCTGAACTATAGTTATGATGGCAACCTGGCGCGGGCGCTTGAACGCCTTATCGCGCTTAAACCGGCTGGCGATCCGATTCAGCAGGTCGCGGATGTGGCCTGCCGTCTGGCAACGACGAATTATATTGATAACAGCAGCGGTCTTCGGGCCGTTCGCAGCATGATGACATTTTATCAGTTACAGGGGCGGTCGGGCTGCGCTGATACGCTCATCCCGATCAGTGATCAGGCGACCCAGGATGTATTTGTCGAGCTGCCGACACCCACTGCTATCCCTCCTGCTACCAAAACGCCGACGCCGGAAGGTGCAGTGCGTACGACGCCTACCCCGCCGCGTGCTGCCCTGCCTACCGCATTGCCACAGGCTGATTTTGAGCTGGCAACAGTGCGGACGGATTGCATACCAGAATTTTCCGGTGTCATTGAGGTGTTTGTGCAGGATTTCAACGGTGAGGGTATACCCGGTCAGGCGGTTCGAGTGCGCTGGAATGGTGGCGAAAGCACTTTTTTCACTGGTCTCAAGCCTGAACGTGGTCCCGGTTACGCGGATTTTCAGATGGAATCAGGTATTGGTTATACCGTCGAGATGCCAGGGCGCTCTGACCCCTCTTCGCAGCCGCTCGTGGCTGACGCCTGCACGACTGCTAATGGTGAGCGCGTCATTACCCTGTATCGGGTTTTCTTTCGGCGGTCAGGTTAAAAGCGCCGTAAGGTAGCGACTTTTAAATTCGCGGCTTCGCCAGGGATCGGTTCTGCCCAGGCGAAATATAGGAAACGGTCTCGGTCAGTATATAGAGCAGGCAAGCCGATCACCCTGCTCTGGGCGATTTCCTGGTAGCCAACCAGACTGCCGCTGAAAAAATAGATGATTGCCAGTCGGGGGTCAGTGTCCTGCACCTGTGCCGCTACTGGCAGCACATCGAACTGTCCGCGTAAGGGCATTGTCCACCCAGCCCATGTGTCACCTTCGCTGGCGGCATAAGTCAGGCCGCTGTTGAAACCAGTTTCCAGACTGGGCGCATCCTGTCCCAGATTGCTGAAGAAAGTTGTATAAGTGCCGTTCACGCCTACGCGGCGCGGTGGCTGCCATTCCTGATGATCCAGCGGGGAGGTGCTGAACCAGGTTTCAGGACTTCCATCCATACGGGTGATGTCCCAGAACAGATATTGGTGGGTGCGGTCGAGTGCAGCCTGAAATGCTGTCAGTCTATCCCCTGTATTGAGCGGCACGGTATCCAGAAGCGCAGTTGGATTTTCCACTACCCCGTCCTGAAACACAGCACGATAGATTTTTCCGTCGGTGTACCCAATCCAAAAGAGATAATATTGCCCTGCGTTGGTTACTGCTACGGTCGGCCAGTCGGCATCTGTGGCGATATTCGCGGCAGGTTCCAGCCGCGGGCGTCCACGAGCATCGAGATAGCGGCTATAGAGACGTGGATAATACAATTCACTGCCGCTGAAAATAACCCACACGGAACCATCGCTGTTGGGCACCAGGGTATATCGCCGTGCTGATTCATCTGAGATGACGACTGGCCCACGTATCACTTCCAGTCCTTCGTTGACGAGGGCAGCGTGCAAGCGAGTGGTATTTTCGAGGGTTTGATCGAGCCAGAAAAGATGATAGCCATTATCCGCTGCCGGGGCGATCTGCTGGTCGTAGGGATTAATCGGCGGTAGTGGCAGCACCACTGTTTGTATTTGGCCGCCTGTCTGAAGTGTGAACATGTCCTGATGGATGCCTGCATCATCTGCCGCGATCCAGGCGGCTGCCAGGGTTTTGTCACTCACTGCTATGGCAGGGGCATTGGTTTGTTCTGCCCGCCCAATCTGGATAGCTGCACCCCATGCCGTCCCCGCTGGCTCTGGTGTAGCTGTCTCAGTACCACAGGCAGAGATCATGCCCAGCATCAACAACAATAATCCACGCCTCATCAAAAGGTTATTCCTCAATCAGGGGAGATAAACCCTCCGGCCCAGTGAAACGCACTGGCAAGGGTGAATAGTAAGCTATGCATTGTGTGATGTAACGGGCAACCTTGAGGGTTACATTTGGAACGACTGCTTCCTGCCGTCCAAAGTATAATCCAACATGGTAACGCTCGTTTCCATGTACCAGGTTGCGAACAATCCAGCCCGCCGGGCCAGCGGCGCGCGGTGAAAGTACAATTTCAACTTCCTCGATTTCATTCCAACGGACAGTCTGCCCAGCAACCACAACTTCGTTGGAATAGGGATCAAAGTGCTGCTGAAGGAACTGGATTTCGCCCGCGTTCAAATCATGGGTGTTGGGGCGAAGGTTAGTGCGTTTTAGATACAACATTTTGCTATTCTCTGAAATTCTCTGGTCATGATTAAGTTTCTGACTTGGAAACGACCTCTATGATAATCGTTTTTGGTGCGCTGGCAGCACCATTTTCCCGGTAAGCAATAGCGGTGAAAGCATGTTGTCCTATTCCCTGCGCCAGCCAGTTCATGGTGATGGTGAAGGTGGGGACAGCGCTGCTGGCCTGTGGCCTGCCTTCCTGATGCGGCTGGTCATCTATCAGGAGTTCGACACGGGCAATGCCAGCACTGGCATCGGCAGCCAGCAGTTCGATGTTCAGGTCAATCCCTTCCAGCACCGTGCTGTTATTAGCCGGATATAGAAACTCAACTGTTGGTATATCTGGTGTAGGGAATGGTGTTGGTGTTCCTGCGCTCAGGTTGCAGCCTGCCGTTATGCCAGCCAGCAGCAGCAGTGATAAAACCCACCCTAGAGATCGACACATGCTGATAGTGTTCCTGCTTCCTCTATACCAAGCCATTGGTTGAACACGAACATCCATTCGCGTGCCGTTTCATCATCCTTGATGCGTACATGCTCGACGAACCAGCCAGAGTCAGCGCTGGCATCCTGACCTATGCAGCAGCGAGTCAGGTCACCCACATCCGGTACTTCCAGGATGAACTTATCAATGCTGCCTTCTTCAAAAGCAAAAATGTCTTCCGGCGGCAGATAAATTGACTCAGTACGACCTGTTGTGCCAACAAGCTGAATGAAGACATGGGAGTCGGTGCCACCCAGCGGCTGATCTCCAGTTTTGACCCAGATTGTATAAATGTTGGTTTTCATCATTTCACTCAAATTTCATCCGTGACTTTAATGAATTATCCTGTTCACCTGCCGCACGCGCAAGCTAGAATAAGATTGTTGGCATCGACTGACAAAAGGATATTATTGTGCGGATAGATGTTCTCACGTTGTTTCCAGCCATGTTTCAGGGGCCAATGACGGAAAGTATGCTCTGGAAGGCACGTGACCGTAACCTGCTTGATCTGCGCTTGCATGACATCCGCGATTTCACGACGGATAAACATCACAAGGCAGATGATATTCCTTATGGCGGCGGTGGCGGCATGATTATGAAGGCGGAACCGGTCATCAGTGCTGTTGAGTCCTGCCTCCGTGAAGCCCCGACTGGCACACCAGTCATTCTCATGACGCCACAAGGCAGGGTGTTTTCACACCGAATTGCTAAAGAATTGGCCACTTATGAGCATCTCGTTTTCATCTGCGGGCGCTATGAGGGCATGGATGATCGGGTGCGCCAGCTTGTGGTTACGGATGAAATCAGTATTGGCGATTATGTGCTGACAGGCGGTGAGCTGCCAGCGATGGTTATTATCGATGCCGTTATCCGGCATATTCCTGGCGTTCTTGGTGCCTGCTGGGGGGCGGATGAAGATAGCCATGCGGACGGTGTGCTGGAAGGCCCGCATTATACGCGCCCACCTGTGTTTCGCGGACTGGAAGTGCCGCCTGTTTTGCAGGAAGGCGATCATGGTAAAGTACAAGCCTGGCGGCGTAAGCAGGGGTTAAGGCGTACCTGGCAGAATCGACCTGATTTGCTGATAAAAGCACAGCTAACCGAAGATGAGCGTTATCTGCTCGCATCCTTCGCCGATGAAGATGCTGGTGCTGCCCGGATAAAACCTGCATTTCCCAAAGCCTGATGAACGTGCTATGATGGACAAAGACCACACCGCACAAACTTCTGTTGAGGCGGGAATTGTCTTCAGTTATACTTAGCCTTTAGTTGCTTTTCGCGCAACCTGAACAGGAACATCCACTCACCTGAGAGGCTCACTGCCCTATGACTCAGCAAACACGCGAAGAACGGCTGGAATACGCCCTGAAAATTCTCCACAGCGCTGTTGAAGGTATCAAGGCGACTGTGATTGTGAATATCGATGGCTTGCTGGTCGCTGCTTTCCCGCCCGGCGACGAGGAGAATCCTCATGAAAATCCCACCAGCAGCCCGCAGGTAGCCGCTATGTCTGCAACCCTTATTGGCCTGGCGGAGCGCACACTAGGTCGCCTGGCACAGGGTGATCTGGAGCGGTTGTTGATGGAAGGCGAAGAGGGAGTAATGGTCGTTTATCCAGCAGGACGGGCATCATTAGCCGTTCTGGTGGAGAAAAATGCCCGACTTTCTCATGTATTGTTTGCAACCAAAAAAGCCGCTGCTGATGTAGCGCAAATTCTGGGCTATTAAAACAGTCAGGATTATGGGCGTTCTTTGCTTGACTGAAAGAACAGCCGCAGTACCATTTGACCCAGCCGTACCTCATCACCATCGCGGAGCTGGTAAGGACGATGAGCAGACAGCCGGGTTCCATTGAGGAATGTGCCGTTGCTGCTGCCCAGATCAGATAAATTCAGGTGTTTTTCCTGTAAACGGATGGCTGCATGGCGGCGGCTAACGCCCATGCGGTAGCCTGCATAGGCTGTTAAATCAACATCCGGCATCCCGCCAGTATTGGGGTCGCGGCGGCCAATGATGATTTCCTGTTTGGGATAAACCAGCATCGGGGTGGAACCGCCTTCGATCTCAACCCGCAGCACCATTTCTTCGTTGAAGACAGAGCCACCTGCCATTTCGACAGCTTTACGCTGCTCGGTATCCAGCAGGGAATCCTCATCCGCTTTCTCAGCTTCCTGTTCACGCAAATCACGGGTTCCAACAGTCGTCTGTTTACCCGTCATCAGGTTTGTACCGCAGTTTTCACATAACAGCACACCGGGACGGTTGCGGTGACCGCAGGTTGGGCAAACTGGCCCTGTAGAGGACGGTTCGCTGCTGCCTGTGATTTTCTCCAGTTCTGGTATCCGTTCTGTGACTTTCTGCGCCGGGAATGATTTCGGCGGGCGGGTGTCATCTTTGGCAGGTTCAGGGCGTGCTATAGCTGGTGTTGGCTGCACCAGGTCTTTGAAACGCGGATCATTCAAATCGCGTGTAGCAAGCGGTTCCGGCTTCTTTTCCTCGGATGGTTGTGGCGGCGGCGATGGGACTGCATCCGAAGCCTGTGGGGGAGGTGATGCAGGTGTGACGGTTGGCGCTGGTTGCGGCTCAACGACCGGCTTCTCCGGCACTTTCTCCGTAGCAGAAACCGGCACCACAGGGCTTTCCGGCTTGCTGGTTTCTACGGGTTGCGGCGCTTCAGGTTGTTTCTCTGTTTTGGCCGCATCCTGCGGAGCGGTTGGTTGATCCGGTTTGTCCGTCATTGTCATTCCTGCTGCGTTCGAGATGTTTGCTTATTTTACTTGGTCTCTAACGTATCCCGCAAGTAAGCCGGGTGAAACGTTACGGTGCGTATTATTTTTGTTACGTCTGAAAGTGTGATATTCCTCATTAAACTTTACTGACTTTGTAGATGGCGATAGCACTTTTGCCCTAACTCGTCTCATCTTTCCGGTTATCTAGATGTTAGAGTCGCTGTCTCGAATCAGTGGTGCAATATCGATATGAAATGCCAGAATATAGTCCCCAGCGGATTGTTGATCGTAACTGGACGCTATGATGAAGGCAAATTCAGTACTGGTGACATAAGCTGGTGGCAGGATGAGCAGTGAAGAGGTTTCCTTCCCGCGAATTTTGCTTTTTTCCGTGGAAATAAGCGCATTGTTTATCAGGGGTGTTTCACCAAAGCATAGCGCTTCATCACCTGCATCGTCACAATCCAATAATTTCCCATTGACCCGTACTACCCGCGCCTCACTATTGACAGCTTCAAGATATGGGTCAAGTTCATCATTGGTAGCCAACATATAGATGCTGGGCGTCCTGGCAGCATCCTGAATGTTAGGCGACAGGCGCAGTCCATATGGGTCAGCGCGATTTTCATCATTAAGTGTTGCACCTTCAATCAGCAATATAAACTCACCGCTACCGCCGTTTGCGTCGCCCACGATGAACGAATACTGATTGCTGTTTGGGCCAGTATGCGTTATATCAAGCCGAGCGCTGGCAGGTGAGTTAGCGACAATTCCGGTCGTTGGCAGGTTTGCTGCATAAACACGTGCATTTGCCGAATTGTTCACGCACTCAATGTCGCCATCCGGTGAAACAACAGCGATAAGGGGGTCGAAAGTACCGATACCCAGTGCTGTTATCTGATGAGTCTCTCCCGGTCTGAAGTCGGTGATAATTTCCGCGCCGTTTGAAATGAGTATCCCATCCGGGCAGATGACTTCAATACCATAATCGACAAAAACATTGTCGCGGTTGCTGTCTGATGGCAGATTGTCTGCATGTCCGCCTTGGCCGGCTTCTGTGCTACCAATTCCGATATGGAAAGCTATGAGATAATCACCGGACGAACTGCGTTCGAAACTCGTCATCAGATAGGCGAGCGACAGGTCAGGGGCGGTTTCTGGATTAAGTTCCTGAATTGGCAAAGAGAGCATGGCATCACGTTCTCCGCCCGGCGTGCGTCCGATGAATGAGCGATCCAGGCTGGTGGCATTATCAAAGCAGATAGACTCATCACCAGCATCATCACACTCGACTCGCGTGCCATCGTCCAGCACGATGACTTCTCCGTTCTGATCGACGAGCTGCACCAGCGGATCGAGATCGTTCCTGAGTGCCATCATATAAACCGTCAGCGGAACACCCGCTGCAATGATATTAGGCGTAAGCTGCACAGCAAATGGATCGCCCTTACCATCAGCCTCTGTGACCGCCATGCCTTCCAGAATGAGCAGGAATTCGCCATTTGCGCCGTTAACATCCCCTACGACAATTGAAAGGGTAGCGAAGCGATCACCATCATGCGAGAAAGGAATTTGTGCGCTGGTGGTTGAGCCGGAGAGTTCGCCAGTAGTGGGCAGATTGGCTTCGTAGCGGGCAGCATCCCTGGAATCGTCGTTACAGCCAATGATTTTATCTTCGTTAAGGATGGCGATTGCCGGGTCAAAGTCATCGATTCCCAGCGCTGTTGCAGTGTAAGTGAACCCGCGCCGCATATTGATTGAAATTTTGACACTGTTATGGATACTCGTTCCGTCAGGGCAGGTAATTTCAACCGTGTTTTGGGCTGAGATCGGCATGACAGAGACCATCAGAACTGCTACACTCAGCAGGTATAAGAGCCGAAACATACAGGCAAATTCCCCTGACCAGCTATGTGTTCACTGTTATCGTACAACAGGTATAGAGGATGCCGCCAGCTTCGTTAGTCTGAATGTTTGTGAGGAGTCAATTATGGATTTGCCGCCAGATCCTTCTGTATATTTCGCTGTCGTATGGCAGATTGTCCAACAAATTCCATCAGGAGCGGTCAGCACTTATGGTCAAATTGCATCTATGATTCCTGCACCGTCGGGTATGGAGCTGGAAGATTATGAGCGATTGGGACCGCGTTGGGTGGGTAAGGCGATGAATGCGGTGTCTGCGAAGGATGATCCGGCTGTTCCCTGGCAGCGGGTTATCAACAGCCAGGGTGGTATCAGCCTGCCGGAAGGAAGCCGCGCCGCAGTTGAGCAACGGTTAAGGCTGGAGCGTGAAGGCCATACTTTCGATAAGCGTGATCGGGTAAATCTCAATCAGGTTGGATGGGATGGCCCGGATGATAGCTGGTTGGCGGAAAATCGCCTTTATAAACCGCGCCGCCTTAAAAAGCCGCCTGAAAGTGGGGCAACTCAGCTTACGCTGTTTTAAAGGCTAACTTCCGACTTGTGCATGTGTTTATATAGATATTGATACCTTTGGGGAGAAATTGTGATGAAGTATCAGGATGATGGGCCAATTGGCTATTATTTTGAGGAAATCGAAGTTGGCAAAACAATGGTGACGCGCGGGCGCACCGTGACCGAGACTGATATTGTTCAGTTTGCGGCATTAACAGGCGATTATAACCCTATGCATACGGACGCTGAGTATATGAAAGCCCATCCAATGGGACAGCGAGTGGCACATGGTATGCTGACACTGAGCTATGCTGTCGGCCAGCTTTACCAGCTTGGTTTTATGGAGCGAACAGTGCTGGCTTTTCGAGGGTTGGAGATGAAATTCAGCCTGCCGGTATTGATTGGTGATACAACCCACGTCCGGCTGACGGTGACTGACAAAAAAGCGATGAAACGTCTTGGCGGCGGCATCATCACCGCTGAGATAAAAATCCTCAATCAGGATGACAAAATTGTACAATCCGGCACGATGGAACTGCTTCTGGCTTCCCGCCCCGGTTAATGCAATTGGGGGCGAACCAATCGCCCCCGATTTCTGAGGTGTACCCCAGATTAGCGGATGTCGCGGTACAGCACCTCTGTCAGGAGCGGTTCAAACACATTCAAACCGACAAATTCCAACAGAATACGATCCAGTATATCCACAACTGTTGGGTCGCTGGCAGGGATAAGCACTTCTGCTGTAACGACAAAACGCCCCCGCTGCCATGAAGCACGGGCCTGAATGGCATCCTGGTCGCAGGCATTTGTTGTCTGGACAGCATAAGGGTGTGGCAGCACTTCCGAAGTTTTGGGTTCCCCGAAGCCTAGCCCAGCACTGATCTGGGTTTGTGCGTCTTCATCAGCCAGCGCGGCAGATGCATCATCAACGGTAGCAAATGCATCCATCGTGTAGCTGACGCTAATGAACTGAACCGTGTTCAGATCACAGGTTTTATTATTGACGCTCCCGCTCACACGGAATTCGTGATTATGCGCGGCGAAATAAGCCTCAAGTGCTTCTTGAGCGGCCTCAGGCGCAGCTTCAATCACTTCCTGGGTAGTCTGCGAAGAGGTCACTGCCTCAATGATTTCTGAAACTTCAGGTGTAATGATGCCGCTGATGCTGTCCATCGCTGCTTTCACCTCATCTACCGTGACAGCAGCCGTAACGCCGGTGGTTTCCAGACTGACAAGTGACGGGTCTTCGATGATGACAACGGTTTGAAGTGCTGTGCCAGGAGTTGTTGCTGTCTGTGGGTCCCGCAGTTCAACTGCTTCGACGTTGGACTGTCCTTTAATGACACGCCCAAAAATAGTGTGAAGCTGGTTCAGATGTGGGGTTGGCACAGTCGTGATGAAAAACTGGCTGCCATTTGTCCCTGGCCCGGCGTTTGCCATCGCCAATAAACCGGGTGCGTCAAAGTTCAACGATGGGAGGAATTCATCCTCAAACTGGTAGCCGGGGCCGCCAGAGCCGGTAGCGGTTGGGTCACCACCCTGTACCATGAAATTCTGAATAACGCGGTGGAAGGTGGTGTTGTTGTAATATCCCTGCTCGGCCAGGAATATAAAGTTGTTGACGGTGACCGGGGCTTCCTGCTCCAGGAGATCAATGTAGACTGCGCCTGCATCGGTACAGAAGATGGCGCGGTAATCCACATCTGGCTTTAACACCTGCTCTGCATTGGTGAAATCACGATTGGCCGGCTCAGTCACTCCCGCGACAGCAGTTTCGCAAATAGCGGCGGGTGTTTGAGCATCCTGGGCAGCAGCAGGCGCGGCCAGTGCCACCAGCACCAGCAGCGCCAGGCAGGCTGCATAACGATTTTTCATTGAAGACTGCTCCTTACAGTATTGAATGGTGGCCGTATTGTAGCGGCTTTCAATGCCTAACGGAATGAGAAAAGTAGATTGGAGAGGTTATAATCAAACACGGCGCAGGCGGGCAATGAGGCGCTGAATGACGCTGCGATCTGTGCTTTCAGCATTAAGCCGCTGCTGTTGGGCCAGCGCTCGCAGGCGGCTGATCTCCGCAAATAAGGTGACACGATGAACCGTTTCACCGTTGACCTGATACCATTCGGCAAACTGGTGGTTGATGTGCGCTTCCTGACCATGTACCTGGTGATAGGCACGACGGTAGGTTTCCATAATCTGTTTCGGCGTTAAAGTGTTGCTGCTGTCAACTGTGTAAGTCATTAATCTTTTCGATTTTTACGACCTTATTTGTCATTTTGACTATAGCAACTGATTACACTGATCTGCCTAACAATATCCTATAAAAATGGAATATCAACCCAGTTTCAACGGAGTTGTTATGATGGGTTTTATAATGCTTCGCTGGATGGGACGAATATGGCTTTCACTTATGCTCATAACAGGTAGTTGGTTTGGGTTGGTGCGGTTGGCGCAAAGCCCTCTCCCCCTGTTGTTATATACCAATTCTCATAGCTTAAGCCTGTATGCACATCCTGTGAACTGTTCTTTATTCTCATTTTGTCCTGATGAATATCGGATTTTCGATGGTTTGAATCTCAGCTCTGTAGCAATTCCCTCACCTGATGGGGCGTATATTGCCATTTATGAAACTGAAATCTGGGCGATTTATCCCCTGAATTGTCTGCTCAATCTGGAAACCTGTTCCTCATTCAAATTGGATGAGGCGATTGATAACCGTATTGCATGGGGGCCAGATGGAACGACGCTGGCGTATATGGCTGATCCGGCACGTAGTCTGATGCATGTTTTGACTCGCGGTTGCTGGGATGGCAGTCCCTCACATACCTGTTTAGTGACCCATGTTGATGTGATGCCCGGCGGAGTCATGCGCCAGCCCGACTGGCGTTCAGATGGACGACAAATGATCTTTGTTGGTCTTCAGCCTGCTGGTTTGTTTGTGCTGGATACCGCCTGTCTCGCTATACCGGAAACCTGTCCTGTATTGTTAGCGAAGCTTCAGGTGGAAGGCTGGCCGCTGTTCTGGCCCGGTTTCTCACCAGATGGAACAAATTTGCTTTACGGACAGACGACTGCTGCTAATGTCGATCAGCTTTTTATGTTGGATATCACGACGGGTGTCTCGCATCAGTTTACCTTCCGTTCCGGTGGCGCCTATGTGCCGGATTGGTCAGCCGATGGCCGGTATATCACTTTTGCCGGTTTCGCTAATCCGTCCAATGGAGATTCACAGATTTATTTGCTCGACGGGGCGCATAATTTAACTGTGCGAGCGGCTCACAGAAGGGGGGATGACCTGACGTTTCCAGTCTGGATGTCCGCTCCATGAATTTACGAGTACGTTTTGTGACCGCTATCCCCACGATTGCCCTGCGCTGTGATTCATCCAACATAAATCATCTTATACTAAATGTAACAGATACAGTCACAGTTAGATGAATCGGGGAGCAGTATCATGTCAAGAAGATTGATATTCATTGCATTACTCATGCTGGCATTGTTCGCTCTGGCGGTTGTCCCCGCTGGGGCCCAGACCGGCATCACCTGGGTGGCAAGTTTCTACAACAACACGTCCCTGAGTGATCCAGTTATTTTATCGCGTGTGGACAGCGCCGTTGCTTTCAACTGGGGGACGGGTTCACCAGGAACGGGCGTCAATGCTGACGGTTTCAGCGCTCGGTGGGGTGCAGATCCGTTTTTCAATGCCGGTACGTATCGATTCTACGCTCAGGCTGACGACAAAGTGAGGGTCTATGTGGATTACCAGCCTGTGCCGCTCATTGATACCTTCAGCAATCCCGGCGTCGGCCAAATCCTGAGCGGTGATATCACGCTGACTCAGGGTACTCATCATGTTCAGGTCGATTACACAGAACTGGATGGTAACGCCTATATTTATGTCACCTGGGCTAATCTGGCGACCAATCCAACTGGCCCGAATTTCCCGGTTCCTGGCGCTCCGATTCTGCCATCACAACCTGTGAGTGGCCCCTGGACGGCACAGTATTACGCTAACTCAAATCTGTCCGGTTCGCCTACACTCATTCAGAGTGAAACCAGCCCCAGCCATGACTGGGGGGCGGGTTCACCGGTTGCCAGCATCCCGGCGGATAACTTCTCTGCCCGCTGGACAAGTGTACAGTCACTCGCGGCGGGCACTTACCAGATTAACGTCCGTGCAGATGACGGTGTGCGTGTCATCATTGACGGCGTGACCTATATCAACCAGTTTGGATTGGCAACCGGGCAGACTTATACCGCCAACGTATCCCTCAATGCGGGTCAGCACAGTTTCATTGTCGAATATTTTGAGGGTGGCGGGGTGGCGTTCCTTGATTTTAAATTCCTTCCAGCGGGACAGGTTGTGGCGACGCCGCAGCCGAATAATCCGCCTGTTAACACAGGAGCAGTTGCTACAGTGACAGGTGCTTTCCGGCTGAATGTTCGAAACGCCCCAAGCGCGATCACGGGAGAAATCCTGACGAAAATCAACCGTAATGAGAGCTATCCTATTGTCGGTAAAAATGCCGCCGGCACCTGGCTGCAAATCAATGTGAATGGCGTTGTGGGTTGGGTGAATGCTCGTTTCGTCACGGCGACTAACGCCCAGAATATCCCTGTGACCGGGGCGCAGAACTGCTCTGACGCACCAACGCCGCGACTGGTGTCAAATGGGTTAGGGCGCGTACGTGTTAACGGACTGCCAAATAACATGCGGCAACAACCGACGACTTCGAGCAGCCGGATTGGGCGTATTCCACCGGGCGCGACTTTCCTGGTCATATCAGGGCCACAATGCTCCAGTGGGTTGAACTGGTATCAGGTCAATTACAATGGATTGATTGGCTGGACGGCGGAAGGCAACGCCGGTGAGTATTGGATTGAACCCGCATAGGTGAACAAAGGATCGACAGGGGTGAATTATTTATTACTGCCCCTGTTTTATCTGGCGGTCGGGTTTGAAGGTTATAACCTGACCGTCAGGCAGGCGTTGGGCAAGGGCACTGGGAGCGGCA